>CAUCNB010000010.1:0-45679 GCA_958444075.1 uncultured Collinsella sp.
GCGCTTCCACTCGGGCGTCTGCTCAAAATAGCTTTTATCGACATGCTCGTACGTGAGCCTCGTCACGGCATCATCGGCCCAAATGACCGTCACGTGGCCAGCGCCGGCGGCATAAGCCTCCGCGACCACCACGCGGGCAAAAGGCGCGCACTCGACCGGAGACTGAACGACAACCTCCTGGCCGGGCTTGACGTTTACGCCCTTGCGGACAACCAGACGCGCATAGTTTTTAATCTTGGGCTCCAGGGCCTTCATGCCCTCCAGAGCTTCTTCGACCGTCAGGGCAGCTCGAATCATGTGCCACTCCATCTATCTATAGAACAGTAAAAAGCGCGCCGCAAAAACGACGCGCCTTATATCTTAGCGATAAGTATGCATGCAAACGCTATTTCTTCTTGGAGTCCTTTTTGTCCTCCTCGGCAGCCGCGCGCTCAATAAGAGCGTTGAGCTTGTTCTCGGACATGCCCTCGGCCTGCGTGCGGTACATGTTGCGCAGGGGACGAATACGAACGAAGTCGTAGATAAAGTCACCCAAAATGACGACGTAGGACAAAACGATGCCGACCATCTGGACAGGGCTGGACACCATGCCAGCGGGAGCGAAGTAGAGCGAAGCCCAAATTGCCACGACGAGTACCATGCCGATAGTAAGCACGGCCCACCAGATACGACGGCGCTTGGTGTAGTCCTCATCCTGCTTGAGAAGGATATTCGACACCGTGTAGATGCGGTCCTCCTTGGCGCGCTGCTTAGCCTTGCGGGCGCGCTTCTCCTCTTTAGAGAGGCCCTCGAGGTTCTCGCCCTTCTCGAGCTCTTTGCGGCGTGCCTTAGACGAAGCCGGCACGACGCGGACAGAGCTCGCTGCCTGACGGGCAGGCTTAGCAGATGCGGCGGACTTGCGCGCAACCCCGGTAACCTCGTGGGATTGCGTGCGCTTGTTCGTGGCGCTACGGGTACTCACTTATGCGTTCTCCTTCATGCTTGTGAACTGGGAGCCCGTGATGATCTGGAAGGCCTCGCGATAGCGCTCGGACGTGCCATCGATGACCTCGGCGGGCAGGTGCGGGGTCTCCCCCGTCATATCCCAGTTGGCCTTGAGCCAATTGCGGACGAATTGTTTGTCGTAGCTGGGCTGGATCTTGCCCTCCTCGTAGCTGGCAGCAGGCCAGAAACGGCTGGAATCGGGCGTGAGGCACTCGTCGATCAGCGTGACCTTGCCATCGATGACACCAAACTCGAACTTGGTGTCGGCAATGATGATGCCACGGGTCGCGGCGTACTCGGCAGCGGCCTTGTAGATCTTGAGGGAAAGGTCACGAATCTGCGTGGCGATATCCTCGCCCACGATCTCGCAGCAACGCTCGAACGAGATGTTCTCGTCGTGGTCACCAATCTCGGCCTTCGTGGACGGCGTGAACAGCGGCTCGGGAAGCTTGGAAGCCTCGGTCAGGCCCTCAGGCAGCTGGATGCCGCAGACGGTGCCGTTCTCGTCGTAGGTCTTCTTGCCCGAACCGGTCAGATAGCCGCGGACGATGCACTCGATAGGAATCGTTTGGGCCTTTTTAACCAGCATGGCGCGGCCAGCGAGGTAGTCACGATACTCAGCAAACTCCTCGGGGAAATCCGCCGGGTCGATGGAAACGAGATGGTTGGGGACGATGTCGGCAAACTTATCAAACCAGAATGCCGAGATGCGGTTGAGCACCTCTCCCTTAAACGGAATCTCGTCGGGAAGAATGAAGTCGAACGCAGAAATGCGGTCGGTGGCGACCATCAGCAGGTTTTCACCGGCATCGTAGATATCACGAACCTTGCCACGGGAATCCGGACGACGCTCCATCGTTGTCACGTGAGTCACTCCTTACCAAAATACGACAGTAATGCGGGTTCTTTCCCGCACGTTTTCGCAAACTCGGAGCGGCAGGGATGAAACCCCTCCTTCACCGAATAGCGAAAAGCTAGTGCTCCATTGTAGTAGATGCCGCGTCCGCCGTGTGCTCGCGAGGCAGATGAATCGTAAAAGTCGTACCCTTTCCAAGCTCCGACTCCACGGAAATGTAGCCATGATGTCGCTCGACGATCTGTTTAGTCACGGCGAGGCCCACGCCCAGACCGCCCGCCTCACGGGCACGGCTGGCATCGGCGCGCCAAAAACGGCCGAAGATGCGCGACAAGTCATCCTTGGCAATACCGATGCCGGTATCAGAAACGGCGACGCTGACGTGTTTGCGGTCACTGAGCACCGACACCACGACCCAACCGCCCTCGGGGGTGTAGCGCATGGCGTTGCTCATGAGATTGATGACGCATTGTGTGATCATGTCGGGATCGGCTTCGACGACATCGTCGTGACCTTGGGTCTCGTCAGCAAAGCGCAAGCGCAGATCGCGGTCGACAAACAGGCGCTCCTGGGCATTGACGATGGAACGCACGAAAGGAACCATGTCCACCGGCTCAAGGTTGAGCGGAGCCGTGCTGTTTTCCATGCGCGACAGGTCGAGCATCTGCTGCACCAGACGAGCCAGGCGACGCGTCTCGGAAGCAACAGTCTCCAAGTGCTCATCGTCGGTAGGATATACGCCATCCTGCATGGCCTCGACCGTTGCGAGCATGGCCATAAGCGGAGTACGAAGTTCGTGAGCCACGTCCGAGGTCAAACGTTTCTCGTGTTTCATATCCTTCTCGAGCGAAGTGGCCATCTCATCGAAGGTCTCACCCAGCTGATCAATCTCGTCATCGCCGCGCAAGCCCGTACGAGCAGACAGATCGCCATCGCGAATTTGCTTGGCCGTGCTGGTAATACGGTGAATCGGCTTGGTGAGCATGCGCGACACGAGTGATCCGATAACGACCGAAATGCAAACTGCAACAACCGCAGCAAGGGCCATGGCGTTAAAGGTCTTCTCCCTAAACGCAGAATCTGCCTTGGTGAGCAAGGCATCGGAGCCGATGGCCCACAGCTTTACTTGTCCGACATGCTCGCCGGAAGACGTTATGATTTCGACGTTTGCAACGCTATCGGAGCCGGTGGGAGCCGACGAGACCGGACTATGCGATGCTTTTTTCCCGCTCGAGCTGCTCGACGGCGATTCGTTCTCGCGCACATCGGCGGTCGCGCTTGCCGAAGGCCATGAGTCGTCATAAACGACAACGCCTTTCTTGTTGACGACCTGCATACCCAAATCGTCGGACACCAAACTCGATGTCGCGACCGTACGTAGCTCGCCCGCAGTCCAATTGCCGTTTTCCTCATACGACGTCGCAAGCTTTTCGGCAGCGGAATTTGCGATTTCGACGATATTAGAGCGCGTGTAATCCGAAAAGACCGTGCCCCACACAACAGAGACCACGCCCACCAGCACCAATACCGTCATGAGCGATGTCAGAGCAAAAGCAAGTGCCATGCGCGAGGGATAGCTCATCGTTGGCCGTGAATCGGAACGAGGCGTGTTCCAACTAGCCTTGGAACCCGCCTCGCTCTCCTGCTTGTGCTTTTGTCCGATTTCAAAGCGCGCAGGTGTCATATGTGATTTCCCTATTTCTCGTCCGACTTATCGGTCTTGGCCGGAGCCTCGAAGCGATAGCCGACACCGTGGACGGTGTAGAGCCACTTGGGCTTCTTGGGATCATCGCCCAGCTTGGCGCGAAGGTTCTTCACGTGGCTATCGATGGTGCGCTCATAGCCCTCAAAGTCGTAGCCGAGCACCTTCTCGACCAGCTCCATGCGGTTGTAGACGCGACCGGGGTGACGGGCAAGCGTGGTGAGCAGCTTAAACTCGGAAGCCGTCAGGTCGACTTCCTTGCCCTCGACCAAAATCTTGTGGCCCGAGATATCGATGACCAGATCGCCGAAGTCGAGTACCTCGACGGCTGGCTCGTCGGCCTGATGGGCACGGCGGAACAAGGCGCGTACGCGCGCGACAAGCTCGCGCGGCGAGAACGGCTTAATCAGATAGTCGTCGGCGCCGAGCTCAAGACCGATAATACGGTCCTCGATCTCGCCCTTGGCAGTCAGCATGATGATGGGGACATCCGAGGTATCGCGAATGGTGCGGCAAACGCGCTCGCCGGGGATCTTGGGGAGCATAAGGTCGAGCACGACCAGGTCAAACTGATGCTTCTCGAACTCCTCGATCGCGGACTGGCCGTCGCCGACACCCACAACCCAGTAGCCTTCGCGCTCGAGATAGGCAGCGACGGCGTCACGGATTGCCTTCTCATCCTCGACCAGCAGAATCTTTTTTGCATCTGAAGCCATAACACGGCCCCCCTGTCTCAATCAGCTAAGAACAAGCCCATTTTAACGCACCTGAGCCCGCCGGATGCCACTATGACGCGGCAGCTCGGCGGGCGGTACTCACAATTACAACGCGTTTATTCCCCTGTTGGCGCCTTTTTAACCCCTCTAAGCTTAAAGAGAGAATAGGCGTGCGGTGACCGTCTCGGGTATACCCTGGCTGTTGCGCACCGTGGCGTACGTAAGGAATGAGTCCGATTTTCCCGCCGTAGCTGGATAATCGCCATATTCCAAAGCGCGGTCGGGCGACAGTAGCGAGCCATAGGTCTTGGCAGAGGTGTCGATGAGAAAATGCGATGCCTGTACCTTAACGAGATATTTATTCTTCTTGCCGGCAGCACATGCGAGCGGCTCGCGGGACAGAAAGAGGTATGGCCCTCCCTCATTACCGATATACGTGCCCATGTTGCCCAGGCTGCCCACGCCACTATAGGTCGCCTCGATAGAAAACACGAAGGTATCGCCCATATATACGGCCTCGAAAGGCGAGACTGACGAGGGAAGGACTAGCTGGGCACGTTTGGTGTTGTTGCCATCGGTCAGATCGATTGCCGTTATGCCATAGTAGACGCCTTCGTCGTTGCGGACACGCGGCGAGATGGTCAAAATGCCGTCGCTCGCGCGCGGGGCCGATGCAAAGCGGCCCATCGATTTCCAAATTACCTCGGCCTTGGATTCATCAAGCGAGCGACGATAGCAAAACGAATCACTACTCGTTTTATTGCCGCCTGCCGAAGGCATTTTATACCAGATGACTGATGACCCGTACGCCGTAAACAGTGGCGGATCATAGTCCTTGCCACCCCGATCGAGCTCAACCACGTCGCCAGAGAGCGAAGCGCCCGACAGATTTTGAGCGTAGAGCTTCCACGATGAATTGGCAAAGTTCATCTCAACCCACGCAAACACGCCATCGCCGGCACGGACATCGTAAAATGCATATCCCGTGCCCTCGATAGGATCCTCGATTAATGTGGTAAGCGAGCCATCGCCCAGGTTGAGCACACCAAGCGTATTGGCATGCAGGGCAGAAGCAGGCGCCATCATCGCGGCAGCGTAGTCACCATCGCAGTAGTACAGCAGCGTACCCAAGGGCAATGTCCATGAAGCCGCCGGCTCAAGATCGATGTCGACTGCCTCGTACTCATCAGTGATCGAGACAATCTTCGAATCGTCCTTGATAACCTGCGGCTCGCCGGCGGCATCATCACTCGTGCCCGTTTTTTTCGAGCAACCGGCCAGTACGGCAGCAGCACCGGTAGCGGCGCCACCCAGTACAAAACCTCGACGCGTTATTCCATTCTTAAAGCGATCAGCGGTGCCCATTAGGCGATCTCTGCGCGAGCGGCCTCGATGGCGCGCGTAAGCTGATCGGCGCAAGAGGTCTTCTTCATGCCGCAGGTATTGCCGGCAAGAACCTCAATCACGCGATCAGCAGGAGCACCCTCGACCAGCTTAGAGATAGCCTTGAGATTGCCGTTGCAGCCGCCGGTAAACTCGACGCCCACCACCTTGCTGCCGTCATCGGACAGGTCAAGGTGGATATTGCGAGCGCATACGCCCTGAGGCTTGTAATCAAAACTAATCATTGCGTTCCCCTCTCGTAAAGCAATTTCAGACGTCTATTATCCCCGTCCGAACCGATAAAGTATCGCGGGCACCGATTCAACATTCCCCAATGCGCAAACCGGCGGTAGCAATACTAGCAATCTGCTTCCCGAGCGTGGACTTTTCGTTTCTCTTGATACATGTTGTGGTCAGCGATGTGGTAAATCTCGGTCAGTGTATAACCGGGTGCCTCTGCCGTCGCGACGCCAAACGACGCACTGACTGTCAGCACCTCATCGCTCGCAGCAGCAAGGCTGAGGCGAAGATCTTGCACTACTTCACATGCGGATTCGCGATCGGTGTGAGGGCAAATCAGCAAGAACTCGTCGCCACCAATGCGCATAGGCACAAACTTCTCGCCTGCCGTTCGCCTCAATACAGACGCCGTACGCCGTAGCAGCTCATCGCCCATTTCGTGACCATAGAGATCATTGGTATGCTTGAGGAAATTGCAGTCCATCATGATCACACTCACGGGCAGGGACTCGTTCACCAAGTCATCGCCAAGGGACTCAAGGTAATTTCTATTGCGAAGCCCCGTCAGCTTGTCCTGGAAAGAAAGCTCCTCGGCGCGCTTTGTCATCGAGATGTTATGCGTCGCCACGACGACCGATTCCAGTCGACCCTGCTCATCGCGGCGCTGTGGAACAACCTGCAGCGAATACCACGTACCTCGGCAGTCTCGTACCTCGGCATCCAAGTACGGCACGCCCTCCATACGATCCCGAAGCGTCTTTATATCTAAGAGCTCCATGACCGCCTCGCGACTTTCGGGACTCACAATGTCTCGGCAAACCGTTGCAAAAAAGTCATATGCCTCGGCGTGCTCGTCAAATATCTTCGCCACCGATGGCGACATGTTAATCCCCTCGATCTCGAGCGTGTCGAGATGCAACAGGAGGGTCGACTCATACGCGGAACTGATGGCATTGATGATGCCGAGCTGCTTGTCCTTTTCGGCCAAATTGCGACGATCGGCGACGATACGCACCAACAGCACTACAACCAAAAACACCAGGAACGCCAGTACGCCGGCAGCGATAAATGAAATCCTACCCGACATGACCTCAGATTTGGGATAGAGCGCAAACAGGCGATAGTCCTTATACGCCGCACGCACGGCATACCAGGTACTTCCCCGATATTCGACACGTGTTAAGCCTTCGTCTTTCCAATCAATTCCGCTATCGGCAAGAAGCCGGGCGAGAGCTATATCGACGGTCGAATCGTTTGAAGAAACGATTTGCATATCGCGCATCACGAACACCGTTGGGCTCTGATGGAATGTGTTGTTCACGAGCACGTCGGCGATCGTATACGAATAATCATCGGCGGGCTCGGGCGCAAGCGATCGATACCCCAGCGCTACGCCATCACCGTACGGAACAACACTCACGGCAAAATCGACATCGCGACGCTCAACGACCGTCGAGTAGGACACCTTGGATCCTCGATACATCGATGCGACCGACGAACAGGCCAGCTCCTCTCGCCACAGCATCAGCGGATCGCGACCGTCAATATCGTAATGAGCGGCCATATGGCCGTCGGCGTCCATGACCAACATTCCCGAAAGGTGCTCGGTATGGACGTACTCCTCGACGAGGTCATCGTTGACTTCAACGTGATCAGCTGGCAAGAACGTCGAAAACGACTCGAGCGCGGCATCCAAATTGTGCGTCGCTTCGGTTTTTCTTCCCTGTTCATATCGGTCATATTTTTCGCAGGCGTTTTTTAAAAACACCATGGTTTCCTGACCAAACCCAAGCGTTTTATCGAGACAGCGATGCGTGCCGACCACATACAGCAGACCCAACAGGACAGCGCTGACCACAACGCAGATAGCCGCGGTGACTAATGCCTTTCGGCGCAAGCGGCGCTCATCATTTGTCATGATTCCGCTCCTTGCCCGTCCGTCGTCGCCCCTGCCTTGTACTTGCCCACAATGCGCTCAATCGTGCCATCTCGATCCATCTCGAACAGCACGGTATTGAGGTTTTTGACGTACTCCCCCTCATAGCCGTCCTTAAACGCGACGCCAAGGTCAACCGTCATAACGTTGTCGGCAAACACACGGTACAGGCCGGGATACTGGGCGACGAGTCGATCGAGCGACTGAACGTCCGCCATCCAACAGTCAACATACCCCTTGACGAGGGCGGCTTTGCAGAGTTCGGCGGAGCCATATGATTTGATATGCACGTCCGACGAGATTTCCAGATCGCCTGCAAGCAATCGGCGTTCACTCACCGAACCGGAAATCACCGCAACAGTCTTGCTGCCATCGAGATACGCCAAGGACTTGATACCACTCGTTTTCTTGGTGGCAACCGAAACCGTCAAGGTTAGATACGGCTCAGTCCAGTAATACTCGTCTTCGCGATAACAGGGCGAATAGTCGCACCACAGGCAATCGATCTCGCCGTTTTTGAGCAGGCGATCGCGATCATTCCAAGATATGTCAATGAATTGCGGCTTGATTCCCGCACGCTTGCAAGCCTCGCGGGCGATATCGATATCGATACCGGCGTAATCGCCCGCGATATCGGTATACACATAGGGATCGTTATCCGTAACGCCGATTTTGAGCACCGGGAGATCTTTATCGGATTCACTCGATGAGGTAGAACTGCTTCGAGCGGTATACGTCAGGGCAACCGCACAGACAGCAACAAGGAGTATGAGCACAGACGAGACAATGGCGGCTCGCTTGATACGTCTGGGCACGCGCCCCCTTTCATCGAAACAGCAGTGAAGTTCATTTTATTACCGGGGGCCGATACAGCAGCGAAAAAAAGCGCCTTGCCCAAGACGGGCAAGGCGCCAATGGTTGAAATGTATCGGCAAACGGTCGAATTAGGTCAACCCTACTCGAAGCTCAGCTGCTCCCGAATGCACCCCCGACCGCTGCCTCGTTCAGGCCGTTGGCGCCGACCGCGTATCTGGCGGTTTCCGACGCGCCGCACTGCACGCGACACACGGGCTGAAGTCTTTAACGGAAAAGCCCCGTTAGTAAGACGAGTTACCAACAGGGCTTGGACTGAAAGGTCGCGCTTAAACGAGAGGGGCGCCCTAACGCTCGAGACGTTTGCGCATAAGCGCGAAGGCAATCAGCGAAGCGCCGGCAACGGCCATAATAAAGGCGACGGCAGGGGCCTGATCGCCCGTATTGGCGAGCGCACCCTTAGTAGTCTTAGTAGACTTTTTGGTCACCTTGGTCGTCGTCTGCTGACCAGGCTGAGACGGCGTCACGGGCTGCGTAGGCTGAGCCGGCTCCCCATTGGCCTCCTCGCCCGTCACCACGTACGTCGAGAAGTGGCTCGTGCGGAAGCAGAGGTAGTCCCCCTCGATCCACGTATCCATAGCCTGGGTGGAACCATCCTCAGCAACGTAGAGCACCTTGAGATTGGTGAGCGCCTTCATGGCGGCAGTCATCTTGACACGGACGATGAAGGACATGCCTTCGTAGTCCTCGATAACCTCGCCGTCCTTGAGAAGCTTGATATCGAGCTTATCGGCAACCTTGGTACTCCCCTGCTCAAGGCCGGAAATTGTAGCATTGGCGGCGTCGGTAAGATTTGTCGGTTCCTCGACCACAAGAGAGATGCTGTTGTTCTGGGCAATGCCGGCAGCGGCATTGTTCTCGGCGCTTACGCTAACGTCCGTTCCGTCGCTACCTGCAACGCCCGCAATGGTCCTCGCCGCTACAGTAACGGTACAGGTCGTTGTTTTGTCACCACAGGTGGCGGTGATCGTGGCGGTACCGGCCTTAAGCGGCGTCACGACGCCGTCTTTGACCGTAGCGATCGACGAGTCGCTGGAGGTCCAGCTCACCGTTGTATCGTCTGCATCTGCAGGAGTCACCGTTGCGGAGAGCTTTGCGGAGGCGTCGCCTACGGTAAAGGAAAGGTTCGTCTTGTTGAGCTCAACCTTCTGGGCGGGATTGGTCACGCTCACCGAAACGGTCTGGGAGAGCGACCCTGCAGTGATGACAAATGAACCAGAACCGGTCTTGAGGGCGACAACGGTGTAGGAGCCATCGCCGTTGTCGACGACCTTAAACGCCTTCGAAGCACCCGTGTCATCCAGAGCGAGCTTGGTCTCGTCGACCTCACCTGCTAGGGCTCCGGCAAGAGAGGCTTTTACGGTACCTTCTTCACTCTTCGCAAGGTTGAGGGAGGACTGATCGACTGTAAGACTCGTTGCGGGATTAGAGACGGTCACCGCGCAATCCTGAGAATAGGTGCCATCTTCGGTCGAAGCAGTGATGGTTGCGGCGCCCTTGGAAACAGACGTCACTTTGCCGGTTTGATCGACCGTAGCGACGCTGTCGTTACTGGACTTCCAGACAACCGTCTGGTCAGCCTCCGCGGGAACGACCGTTGCCTTAAGCTGCTCGGTTGCAGCGCCCACAAGCGTGACCTTCTGCTTATCGAGTG
Organism: uncultured Collinsella sp.; assembly: GCA_958444075.1. Taxonomy (GTDB): domain Bacteria; phylum Actinomycetota; class Coriobacteriia; order Coriobacteriales; family Coriobacteriaceae; genus Collinsella. The sequence continues at coordinate 10,345 of CAUCNB010000010.1, forward strand.
TGATACCCGTTGCAGGTTGAATAACCGTCACCTTGCACGTGGCGCTATACTCGCCGTCCTCAGTGGTAACGGTGATCGTGGCAGCACCGGCCTTGACCGGGGTCACGACGCCGTCCGCAACCGTGGCGACCTCCGGGTCGCTCGAAGACCAGGACACATTCTTATTCGTTGCATTGTTGGGCTCAACCGTTGCGGTCAACGTCGAGGGCTCACCGCCCACAGCAAGCTTAAGATTCGACGCGCTGAGACTGACGCTCGAGACCCTTACTACCGGAGTGGTTACCGTAATTGTATCCGTGGTTGCAGAGACTCCATCAACTGTTGCCGTGATCGTGGCATTACCGTCACCGACAGCGATAACAAGACCGTTGCCATCGACGGTAAGGACGCTCTCGTTAGAAGAGGACCAGACAACCTTACTGGCCTTATCGTCAGGGGAAACCTTTGCCTTCAACTGCTGAGTCGTGCCCTTGTCCATAGATGTTGAGTAACCATCCGCAATGGAAACCGCAGTCTTTGCAGGCTCCTCGCCAGGCTTGACAACATGAACGGTCATCGTGTCGCAGAGACGACCACCCAAGTACATTGAAACCGTTGCATCGCCGTAACTATGAGGCACTAAATACCCCAAGTAACTGCCACCACTAAACATCGGTCCTTTTACCTCGAGGACATCGGGATTATCTGAAGTGAAAGAATACTTTGCGCCGGCATAGGAGTCCATCAATTCCTCAGCGCTTTTGCTCAGCACGCCCTTTGGATATTCAAACCCCCTGTCACATTCCAGCCAAAGCCAATCTTTGGATATACTATCTGAACTGACCTCACAGGGAAATGTATAATCGCTCGACACAAACTTAGCCTTCGAAAGGCTCACTTCCGCAGGGTCGACAACCTCTATCTCAAAGGGATGGTCATTGCCAAGGCCATCACGAGCATGAGCCTTAACGGTGCCAGGCTTTATTGCCTTAAACGAGTTTTCACCATCGGTAAGCTCAACAACATCGCTGCTTTCTAGAGAATAGGTTACAGAGCTAACGAGCGCATCCCAATGTGCACGCTGGCATGCCTTCAGTGCTTCATTTGGGGAAACGTTGAGAATGGCAGAAAGATAAGAGCTGTCCCCAACCAGCATCTTTTGTTTTTTGTTCCCACGCTCATTGAATCCAGGCTCCTGATTCTCGGTTACAACATCACATAGCTTCTTCGTCTCGGTCTCGCCGTTGCAATAGTCGACAAGAACCTTGGCCTCTTTTGCATCTTTCGCCAACGCCTCGAGTTGCAAAGAAGCGCTTAGCTCAGAAGTTCCATATGAATAATAATTCGAATTCACCCTTGCCTGAACTTTGGAATCCTTTGAGGGATCTTCCTTTATTTCAAAATATGTAGCCGCACGGGTCTCGTCCTTGGGGTGAACGTAAACTGTCCCCTCTAGCAATGCATAGTGCGTGTTCCCGCATTTTTGCGGACAATCATCCGTGTAACCCAGCGTTGCAGTCGTTGTCGTCGCACCGGATTGGTCATAGGATACGAAACTCACCTTAATTGGATTGAGATTAGCCACGCTCTTAATCTTAAGAGAACCGTTTAAACTCTCGTCAGCCCTGCTCTTCATGGTTATAGTCGTTGTGCCGACTTTGGTGGGACTAATTGTCAACACCCAATCACGTGATTTATAGCTCACTTTAGCGATATCCTCATCAGACGATGTGATATCGATATCACTAGGGTCAATGGGCGCCCATTCGTGATTTTTATTAAAAAAGGAAAGCCTTCCTTTCACCGTCTGTCCAACAGCGACATCAAATTCTGACCACACATCGCCTGTAGACGAATCGTATGGGAGAAACGATGCACCCATGGAACCATCCTGCGACTCCAGCATGACAGCATCCGCATGCGGGGCGGCCACCGTCAGCCCAAACGTTGCCGCCGTTAAAGCAACGCAGATGCCTGCGGCTATCCTCCGAAACCCTTTTCTCATTCCCCTAAGTCCAATCTCTCGTGAAAAAACGCAGCATTCTCCCACACCTTAAAATTGGCTTAAGGATACCCCCCCCCAACGAGCACTTGCAAGCTAATGTTTGCCAGAAGGGGCAAATTAACGGCAAGCGACATTTCTGCAATATACCATCATCCGCTGAAGTGTGACTTTCCCGACGCTCCCACGCAAAAGCCCCGTTGATAAACGCGTTACCAACGGGGCTTGGGCTGAAAGGCCGAGCTTCAACGGAGGCCGAAAGTAAACTGATCGGTTTGACTTCGTCCCCAATCGATCAGTTAGAACTCGAGCTGCTCCAGGCGATCGAAGACCGTGTCGATGCGGGTGAGGAAGTCCCACGGATCAAAAATCTCGTCGAGCTTCTCCTGGCTGACGGTGCAGCGCGGATCGGCCTCGAGACGCTCCTTAAAGGTGGGGCCAGAGACACAATCCTGCACCTCGTGCCAGGTGGCCATGGCGTTCTCCTGCACAATGGCGTACGCATCCTCGCGGGTGATACCCGTATCGACGAGGGCAAGCAGGACCTTGGAGGAGAAGATGAGGCCGCGGGTCTTGTTGAGATTGGCCATCATGCGGGCCGGATACAGCTGCAGGCCGTCGATAACGCGAATGAGGCACTGGAACATATGGTCAAGCGCGATGAAGCTATCGGCCTGGGCGACACGCTCGGCGGAAGAGTGCGAAATGTCGCGCTCGTGCCACAGGGCGACGTTGTCGAAGGCGACCTGGGCGTTGGACTTCACGACGCGCGACAGACCGCAGACCTTCTCCATGGTGATGGGGTTGCGCTTGTGCGGCATGGCGGAGCTGCCCTTTTGGCCCTTGCGGAAGGGCTCCTCGGCCTCGAGTGTATCGGTCTTCTGCAGGTTGCGGACCTCGGTCGCGATGCGCTCGCAGGTGGCCGCTGTAGTGGCAAGCACGCCGGCAAGATAGGCGTGGTGATCGCGGCTGATGACCTGCGTGGACAGCGGGTCGTGAACCAGACCCAGGTGCTCACAGACGTACTCCTCGACGAACGGCTCGATGGAGCTGTAGGTGCCGACGGCACCGGAGATGGCACCGAAGGCAACGTTCTTGCGAGCATCCTCAAGACGATCAAGGTCGCGCTTGAGTTCCCATGCCCAAGAGCCAAACTTCATGCCGAAGGTCATCGGCTCAGCATGGATGCCATGGGTGCGTCCGGCGCAGAGCGTATTGCGCTCCTCGAAGGCGCGGCGCTTGCAGATCACGCCGAGCTTCTTGACGTCCTCGATAATCAGGTCACACGCCTGAGTAAGCTGATAGCACAGAGCAGTATCACCCAGGTCGGAGCTGGTCATACCGTAGTGAACCCAGCGACTAGGCTTGGGCTCGCCCTCGGGAACATCGGCGTCGATATATTCCTTCATGTTGGTCAGGAAGGCGATGACATCGTGGCGCGTGACCTCCTCGATCTCATCGACCTTCGCCTTCTCAAAGTTGGCATGGTCGCGGATCCACTGGGCTTCGTCTTTAGAAATGCCGATCTTGCCGAGCTCCGCCTGGGCCTCGCAGGCCAGAACCTCGATCTCCTGCCAAATGGCATACTTGTTCTCGAGGGAGAAGATATGTCCCATCTCCGGGCGGGTATAGCGATCGATCATAGCGGCTCCTTTTTGGTTATTGGCACGTTGGTCGTAACTCAACCATTGTACCGTGCGCGGGCGCGAGTATGGGCAGCAGGCATTAACCTAACATTTTGGAATTGGAGCGGGCATGGGGACATCCGCGTATTTGCTTCGCAAATCCGCACCGGCTGCGGTCGATCTCCTCGGATTCACGGAGACGATGGGGAAGACTTTGTTGAATTGGCCGTCCCAAGGTCTCCCGCGCTCGATGGAGCGGGCGACGGGACGTCCGCGTATTTGCTTCGCAAATCCGCACCGGCTGCGGTCGCCTATCGGCGACCTTGCCTGCTCGCTATAAACGCTTCGCGTTTATTTAACGCTCGCACCCTGTCGGGTTCGAGTCCCGGCACTTTATTGAAAAAGGCACAGTAACGAAACGTTACCGTGCCTGAAATTCGAATGGAGCGGGCAACGGGACTCGAACCCGCGAGTGTCAGCTTGGGAAGCTGATGCCTTACCACTTGGCGATGCCCGCATATGTGGGGGATAGTATAACGCGGTTGTCTTGTTCGATACAAGGGTGGCGATGCTTGTTTTAGCTGTGGAGATTCGTTTGAAAATCGCGTCAATTGTGGAGACGAGGACCTTTGACTTCCTGTTCACCTTATCTTCTACCTGCGCTTTTGCTTGATTGTTGTATTTGAGCTCAATTTGTCAGGAATTGGGCAAGCTTTTGGTCAGGCTCCGGTACTTACCCGCATGAACCTCGGGGGTAGCCTCATCCTACGCGTCGCAGCCTCCCCGTGCGGCGCACGAGGGATAAGGAGCAGCCATGTCCAACGCACCCACGCACTCTGTCCACAGCGCAATCGCAACAGGTCCGCTGCTCCTGCTCCTCTTCCTGCTTTTCGGCTGCCTGGCACCGGGAGCCGCATTTGCCGTCGATGGCTACGACCAGCTCGGCTTCCGCACTATCAGCGATGATTGTGGGCCCTTCTTTATCGGCAAGTATGAAGCTCAAGACGCCTCGATTGCCTACTGCATGAACCAGGAGCGTCCCGGCCCCACCAAGCCGGGCGGCCCATGGCTCAACTTTGATCAAGGCTGGGTGTGGCTCGACGACGAGTTCGCAGCAATCGTTTGTCACGGATATCCTACCGCCACGTCGTTTGGCGGTTACCATCTTTCACCCGATCGCGCCCGCGCCGCCACCCAGCTTGCCGTATGGATGCTCAACGGCACTACCCATGTCGACGGCACCTACTCCTACACGACCGCTCAGGGCAAAACCAAGAGTGGACACTTTACCGCCGACAATGAAGTCGTGGCGGCTGCGCGATGGCTCCACGACAGCGCAAAATCAGGAAGCATCAAAGCCGCTCCGCACCGCGCGCGGCGCTATCTAGGAGCCGTATCGGGCGGCAGCAAACGTCAAGACATGCTCTATGTGCTGCCGGCGGTCTCTGTTTCCTTCCAAAAGCAGTCTGCAAACGCTGCCATTACCAGCGGAAACAATACTTATCAGTTTGACGGGGCAACATTCGATGTTTTTGAGAGCGCCAGCGGCGCGCGTGTCGGCACCATCCAGATGGACAGCAACGGTCGAGCGCAGGCAGCACTTCTGCCCAATACGGCATACTACCTAGTTGAAACGAAGGCGCCGGCCGGCTATGTCCCCCGTCGTGATCGCATCGCCTTTACCACGGGGAATGACGGTGGACAGGTCGCCATTGAAGAACAGCCCGGCACCATCAACCTGTGTATCGTAAAACTCGATGCCGCAACGAATGCAGGCCCCCAAGTTGGGGCTTCGCTCGCAGGAGCAGAATTCGTGTGCGTATCGCAATCAACCCCTGGATGGACACAAACTCTCAGGACCGATGAAAGCGGTCGAGCTACCCTCACCGATGTCCCCCTGGGAACCTTTACCATCTATGAATCGAAGGCGCCCGAGGGCTATTTGCCCTCCGGTGACAGTTGGTCTTACACCGTTGGAGCCGACCAACTCGGCGATTCAGGCGTGGTCGAGATCGAATCTCGCGTTTCCGATATCCCCATTGCGTTTGACCTTGAGATTTCAAAATTCAAGGACTACGGCAATAGCGATCAATCCGGCCTGGAGCAGCCGGCAGGAGATGTTGTCTTTGAGGTTGTCAGTAACAGCTCTCAGCAGGTTGTTGGCACACTGACCACAAACATCTATGGCTTTGCCTCCACCAAAGATCAGCCCGAAGCATGGTTTGGCGCAGGCAAGCGACCCGCCGGTGTCCACGGAGCCATCCCATACGACCGCGCCGGCTACACCGTTCGTGAGGTTCCGGAAACCGTCCCAGAGGGTTTTAAACGTGCAGGGGAATGGACCGTCGAGGCCAATCAGATTTCCGACGGCGCCGAGCTTCAATATATCGTGGACAACCACGCTCTGTCGACGCATCTCCAGATTGTAAAACGCGATGCCCAAACAGGCGCTTCTGTTCCCCTAGCCGGATTCACCTTCCAACTCCTCGACAGCAATCACAAACCTGTCTCACAAACTTGCTGGCATCCAGCACATAACGTAATGGACACCTTTACGACTGACGCGACCGGGACCGTCACACTGCCCGAATCGCTCGTGCCGGGCACCTATTATGTACGCGAAACCTCGGCCAAAGAGCCCTATCTTGTCGGCGGAGAGATCGAGGTAAACATACCCGCCGATATAAACCTAACGCCCGTTGCAATCGTCTCGTATTATAACCACGCCGCGACCGGAAACATCAGGATCGTTAAAACCGATGCCGTAGACGGCAGCAGCCTCGCGGGCGCCATCTTTGAGATCCGTGCCTCAGGTGATATCGTGCGCCCCGACGGTAGCATTGCCGCGCTCGACGGCGAGGCTGTCGCTACCGTCACGACGGATGAAACTGGAGAAGCACGCGCGGACGACCTCCCGCTGGGATCTGGCACCGCACGCTACGAGGTTGTCGAGACTCAAGCGCCGACCGGCTTCTTGCTCGACCGGACGCATCATATCGTCGACCTTACCTATGCCGACCAGAAAACACCCGTTGTGGAAGCACGGCTTAACGTATCCGACGATTACACCAAGGTTGATATCTCCAAGGTCGATGCAAGCGGAGAGCAGGAAGTGAAAGGCGCACAGCTCACCTTATATGGTCCCGATAAAACCGAAATAGACTCCTGGACCTCATCCGACAAGCCGCACCGCATCGAACATCTTGCACCCGGCACCTACTCGTTGCGCGAAACGATGTCTCCGCGGACCTATGACCTTGCCGAGGAGATAACGTTTGAAATAAAGGATACGGGAGAAGTCCAATCCGTCGCGATGAAGGATGCGCCCATCGAGATCAAAGGACAGGTCGACAAGCGTCAGGAACTTGTCCAACCTATCGGGAAGGGTCTGTTGGCTAACGGCGATGGAAAAAACCGCGCCGCGATGCAAACCAATACGGATGGGCTTTTCTCCTATACCATCGATGCTCGAAACGATTCCGCTACTTGGGTTGATGAGTTTACGATTACCGATGATCTTGAGTGCGCCAAAGACGGCACGGCGAGATTCGTCTCAATCGAAACCCCCGTCGCCATCGGCGACCTCAACGGTCTGTGCAACGTGTGGTATCGCACGACGCCGTTGGACTCGACAGACGTCGATGAGCCGGCAAACGCGACGCTTGACGATGGGCACGAAAATCCTTGGCTTGAGTCCGACGAAGTAAAAGAGAGTCTGGGTGAAGATTGCCGCCTCGTCGATTACGACGGCTGGCACCTCTGGAAGGCGGATGTCTCGACCACGGAATCCGCCACACTCGAGGCGAAAGAACTCGACCTTGCATCCAATACCGTCGTGACGGGCATTCGCATTGAATACGGTGCGGTAGCCGCCGACTTTACGACTCGAAGCGATACGGATTCTTGGACCCGTGATGATCTCAAAGATGAGCACGACGACCTTGACGATGCCAAAGCAATCCTTGGCACAGATGCTCGGGGCGCAGTCGTGCACATGCAGGCAACGTCGGCTTACACACCCCAAACTGCACTCACCAACAGCGCACGCGTCGATCTTTGCCGCAACGGCGGCGGCGATAAACTTGAGTCACATGACGAGGACCGTGTCATTCAACGCTGTACCCTACCGCAGGACCTACCGGCAACAGGATCAGCTCCCATCGCCGCTTGCATCACCGCGCTCCTGACCTCGGGTGCCGCAGCCCTATGGTTCGCTCGCCTTAGGTCAATCCCAAAGAAGCGCTAGCACGATGAAAAAGCGGACGAGCCAGTCCCCCGGCTCGCCCGCTTTCAATCATTTAAATCGCCGCATCTACTCTGCAGACGAAGATCCACCATCAACGATTGCTTGCTCGGACTCAGGAATCCCATCGGCACCCGTGCTCTGTTCTTGCTCCACCTCTTCGCTGATTGCGGAGGCGGGGGTCGAGCCCTTCGCGCCCACGATGTAGGCAGCTCCAAGCCCTAACGCAATGGCAATCAAGGTCAAAATCACGTAGACAGGCCAATGGCGCTTAATATACGAAAACACGTTGACTCCTTAGAGCTCCGTCTACGAACGGCGGATAACCTCGGTCACGACCTCGGATACCGTGGCAATGTTCGTCGGGTTGACATTGTGGGGCAGGTCGTCCTCGGTACGAGCGCAAGCCAGACGCGTGCCGTCCACGCCGGCGATGGTGAGGGCTCGGCGGCTCGCCTCGAGCGCGGCGTAGGCATCGGTCTTGGCATAGGGCATCTCGAGCGCGCCACAATCGACATGGAACGACTTGCACACCTTGCTGACCAGGTTCATGATGCGGCGATCGCCCTTGAGCAGCTGCTGTTCGCCCTCAACCGTCACCACCGAAAGCCTACCGGCGCCGACGGATTCAAGATTGATGAAGAAGACGCCGCGGAGCTTATCGCGATGCGAAGCCAAGAAGGCCTTCATACCGGAGCCATCACAATCCGAGGCGCCCGTTGCCACAAACCAGATATCGTGACCGAGCAGCTCATCGTCGCCCATAGAGGCGACAGCCGAGAGCATATCTTCGGAAGAAGCGCCGTCGGAAGACGTAGCGCCGCCCTTCCAGCCATCGTTATCGTCCTCGAAATTATCCCACGAACCGATGCCGCGACCGGACTTCTTGGCATCGTAATCGTCTTCGACGCCCAGCCAGTCACTCATGCTGTCCTGTTCGTTTTTCTTTTTACGACCGAACAGGCCGCCCAGGCCGCGCTTGCGAGACTTAGGTGCCGCAGGGGCGGGAGCCGAAATGGTCTCGATCGGCTGTGCGCCCGACGCAACGGGCATAGGAGGCGCAACGGGTGCCGATGTGGGTTCGGGACCCTGAGCGGTAGCAAAGGGGTCGTTGACCTGTGCGGAGGGATCGGGAAGGTCGAACAGCGACGTGCGAGACGCAACGTTTGTCTGCTTCATCGACGGCAGCGACGGATCGGGAACCGAAGCCAGCGGAGACGAGGAGGGTGCAGGCGACGGTGCCGACGCCGGATCGGGAACATTCATCTGCGGACGCGGCGATGCTTGGGAGGAAATCTGGGCCATAAGGGAATCGACCGTTTCGTCCTGAGTGGGAGCGACATCGGCAACCGTGGCACCGGAACCACTCGGGATCGGCATGGTGAAAATCTGCGTGGAGTAAGGCCTCGACCCATCTGTCTCGGGAGCCTCGGAAACCGCAGGCACTTCCTCCTGCTCGACCTCGGTCGAATCACCTTGATCGGCTGCCGCGTATTGCTCTTCGTCACAGTTGACCTCGACGGGCTCGTGCCCGGCGACATCTTGGATTTCGGCAGCATCAATAGGCTCGTCATCGTCTGCCGCGTCGCCCTGCTCATCGGAAACAGGAAGGGGCTCGGCAATCGCGGTGCCTTGCTTTTCAAACGTTATCGTGGAATCGAACTGCGCGGCATCAAACGACATGGTGCTATCGACGTGCTGCTGAGCCTCAAAGGACGTTGTAGCTTCGGCGGCGTCGACAGGCACGGACTGCATAGCCTCGTTCTGCTCGAACTCTTGCGCCGCGCGCTCACGTGCCGCCTCGGCTGCCTGCTGCTGAGCGATAGCCTCCTGCTCGGCAGCCTCGCGTGCGGCAGCGCGCTTCCCCTCGAAATCGTCGACAAATTTCCTGCCCTTTGCAAGCGCACCCTTAAAGAAGTTGGAAGCGCTGGCGCCAATCGAAGAGAACGCGGATGCAATATCGGCATGGGGCGTTGCCGCGGGAATCTCGGCCGAGAAATCAGTATCGCTCTCGTAAGACACACGCCTCGGCTGTTCAACGCAATCGTCGTCAGACTCGTCCGCAACGTCTTGCGCCGGCGCGGCGGGAGCCAAAATGTCCAGTCCTGCCGCGGGATCGATCGCGGACACTGCCTCGGGCTCGGCAACGGCAGCGGTAACCGCGGCAGACTCATCATCCACGGTGGCAACAGGCGCAGGCGCAGTCACGACGGGGGCAGGCTCGGGCTCAAACGTCGGCTCCTCGCCCTCCTCGTAATCGAGCGTGCAGGACTCGGGAAGCATTCCGAGCGCACGGATGGCATCCGAACCAAAGCGGATGTTGCCGGCGGCATTGCGATAGAGCTTGGGCTCGGGCTCGGCCGCGACAGGCTCCTCCGCCGGCTCGGCAGCGGGAACCTCGTCATTGAACTCTTCGGCCTGGACAGCCTGATTCTGATCCTCGGGCACAATGGCGCCAATCAGCGTCTCGTCGGCAGACGCACCCTCAAAGCCCTCGATCTGCTCGTCGAAAGCCTCACCCTGTTCGGGCTCGGTCTGAGCGTCGGGAGCAGTCGGCTGACCGAACTCGTCCTCGGCGTAGGTAGGCTCTTCGTACTCGATGGTGTTGCCGTAGTCGTTTTGCTGCTGGGCCGCGGCATACTCCGCCGCTGCGCGCGCCATTTCTTCGGCACGACGCTTCTGCTCCCCAAAATAGGTATCGAACGGAACATCGTCGGGAAACTCGTTTTCGCCCTGGAAGGGAGCAACGTTGTCCATGACGCCGAGCATGGCGGCGACAGAAGACTTGTTGCACACCGCGCCGGACGTATAGGGAAGAATGTGGCGGTTAGAGATGATGTTTGCCGCGTTGGCAAGTGCAACGAGGGAAGCGAGGATCGCGACAATCCACAGCAGAACCTTGAGCGCGCCGGGGAGCGGCAGGATACGCAGGATGGCAACGGCAGCGGGGGCAACCGTGGCAACGGGCAACAGCTTGGCGATGAGCGCACGATACGAAGCATAAGGCTCGCGGGCGAGCAGCTCAGCACGGGGAGAGTCGTAGTGTGCGACAACGACCACCGGGCGGTTGCGCGGAGACGCAAGCGGGCCCGAGGCCTTGTGGTAGGCAATGACATTTTGGCTCACGCCCGTCTTACCCAGGCGCGAAACCACGGGGTGGCCCGTGCGCTCGAGCACGTAGAGTACGGCACCGACAATGGCCAGCAAGGTGCCGACCAAGCCGATACCGCCGCCGATGCCCATCAGCAGGGCGCCGGCAAACGCAAGGATACCGGTAACGGCAAATGCCAATCTACTGGGCGCCGGGGCATTGAACTCCTGAACCTCGGGATCAAAGCCGTGGTTGCGGAAGATCTGAGCGATATCCTCGGCAGCCAAGCGCTCTTCTTCGCTGCATGCCGGCGTAATGCCGGTGTTCTGCAGCAGGTGGTTAATATAGTTCTGGGTGTTCGCCATGTGCGCTCCACATCCATAATCCGACAAATAGGCCCAATGCTTGCACATTAGAACCGTATATAGTCGAAAGTATACCCCGAGCGAGCGCAAACGACCGAATTCGGGCCATCTTAACGCCCCGAGCGGACAAGGATATAGCCTAATCTCCATATCGGACTAAAATCATGGCAGCAAACCACCTTCTCATGCGAGGACTCTATGACGGCAAGCGACGCGACCGCGACAATTAAAAAGGGAAATTCGGAGCCAAGTTTCGATAAAACGGCTCAGCGTATCCTCAATCTTTTCTTTGTGCTCAACAGCTCCCCCGAACCGCTGACGACCGAGCAGATCGTCTTGGATTCTGACCTGGGATATGGCTCGGGCAACATTGACTCGGATAAGCGCAAGTTTCGGCGCGATCGTGACAAACTGCTCGAGCGTGGCATCTTAATCAAGGAGGTTCGCCCCGCCGGTGCGCAGGAGACCGAGGAAAGCTCGTGGACAATCGACCGCGAGCACACGTTTGCCGCAGGCGGCCTCATCACCGCAGACGACGCCGATATCCTGCTCAACGCCATCGACCAGACGCTAGCGGCCGGCTCTTCCACCTTTGCCGCGCCGCTTGCCGATATTCGCTCCAAGATTGCCTACCTCACCGGCATGTCGGCGGTGGACGATGCGCCGGTCTGGCGCTCTCCCACCGTCGATGCGGTATGGAGCGCCTTTGCCGAGCGGTGCGCGCTGCGATTTTTATATCAGAACGGACGCGGCGAGCAGAAAGAACGTACCGTCTGCGTCTACGGCATGTTCGAGCGCGAGGGCGTGGCGTACTTCTGCGGCCTCGACAATGTCACCGACGACATCAGGACATTCCGCTGCGACCGTATCGTTCGCGCCTGGCGTCCTTCGAAGGCCTACGTTATCCCTGCGGACTTCAACCTCAGCGACTACCTGTTCTTTGAATTCGATTTTGCCGACCGCCCGCCCGTTGCGGCTACGTTCTCGTTCGCCCCGCAGACGCAGATCGATATGATCAACGGCCTCACGCGCGGGCGAGGTGAGCTCGCACACACCGATTCGGGATGGACTTGGACCGTTGACGTGCGAGATCTTGAAGCCGCCGCCTCATTTTGCATGGCCCACGCCATGGACGGCATGAGGCCCATGGCCCCCAAATCGCTCAAGCAGGCGTGGAACCACCTCATTGAAAGGACGGTGCACGAGCATGCCCGTGCGTAAACTCACCAGCGAGCAGAGGCTCTCGCGCGCCATCGACATCATGGAGGCCCTCTACGCCGCCGGCGAGAGCGGCATGACACGAACCGAGATTTGCAGTCGCTTTGACATCACGGGGGCGTCGCTCGACGAGATTCTCGAGATCGTCTCGACGCTCGCGGACCGAGAATCGGGTGCGCGTATCATCTGCGAATGCCACGGCGAGCGCGTGGTCCTCACCGGTGACGCCGGGCGTGTACTACCGCTGCGCCTGAGTGCCGCCGAGGGCGCTGTGCTCAACCACGAACTTGAATCGTTGGGGATCGAGCCCCAGGCGGCGGCTCGAATTCGACATGCTCTTCTACCCGAAGAGCTCGGCTATAACCAGCACGTCTTTGACACCGTCAACCACGGGTCGCACTGGCAGCAGCTGAGCTGCGCCATTCAGGACGGCGTTCGCTGTCGTATCTCGTATCGCTCGATGGACGATGCGCGGCCACGCGAGCGTCTGGTCGACCCCTTGCGCATTACAGCAAACGGCGACCAAACATATCTGATTGCCTGGGACATCGCGGTCGATGAGCAGCGCACCTATCGCATGGATAAAATCGAGGGACTCGCCTTGACGGAAGACTCCGTCGTGCCTCACGCACCGGACGTTGCATCCCTCCACGATTCCCTTGCCCGGACGCAGCGTAGCGCAAAGCTCTTGATGCCATTCGATATGGCGGAGCATCTGGACTGGGCCGGCATCACCCTAATCGAACGCAGCGGGACAGACATGGCAACGGTAACCGTACATTACGGCTCCGAGCGTTGGCTGCTGAGCCAGATAATCGCAGCGGGCGGAGCCATCCGCATCTTGGATGACCCCGCCCTGTCAAAGCGTCTGTGCGATATGGCAAAAACCCTCGTCTGTCCGCTTTAGCGCCGCCGCTCGTGGCGTGCACGCCACAGCTGTAGATAGTGCCCGATCTGCGCCGATTCGATGCGCTGGTAGGAGCTCGTGGGCAGCGACGTTAAGAACTTCTTGCCATAGCCCTTCGTCACCAGGCGAGGATCCGCCAAGATCAGCACGCCGCTATCGGTCGACGAGCGAATCAAACGCCCCGCGGCCTGCTTAACCTCGAGCACCGCCTCGGGCAGCGAATAGCGCGCCCATGCGCGGTCTTCGCGCAGGTTGCGCTCGCACGAGAGCGGGTCCGTGGGGCTCGAGAACGGCAACTTGGGAATGATGACGCAGCGCAGCGTCTCGCCGCTGGCATCAAACCCCTCCCAGAAGGCCTTGAGCGCAAAAAGCGACGAGGTCGGTTCGTTGATAAACCGGTCGCGCAGGCGACGAGGAGATGAGTTGCGCTGCTGGCAGTTGAGCTCCAGACCCGCACGGGCCATCTTGGGCTCAACGCGGGCGTATAGGTCCTCCATGTCGCGCCGATTGGTGAACAACGTGAGCACCGATCCGCCCATGGCAAGATGGGCGTCGACCAGTACGCGCTCGAGCGCCGTAAGATAGCTCTCACGATCGCGCGGATCGGGGATATCGCCCGCAACGACTACAGCCATGTTCGAATCGAAGTCGTAGCTCGAATCCAAGTGCAGCGATGACGACGTTGAAGCACCGATGCGATCAAGGCCGACCGCATGGTTAAAGTGCTCAAAGCTTTTGGACACCGTCATGGTCGCCGAGGCAAAGATAGCCGTGTGAACCTCGGGCAGCCACTCGGTTGCCAAGGCCTCGCCAATGTCGATGCGCTCTGCGGTCATCGACTCTCCGCCGGCACGCAGCCTGCGATTGACCTGCAGCGAATACACGTAGTGCTCATCGGTGCCATCAATGATGAGTTTGAGGTTCTCGGCCAGCTCGTGCAGGCGGCGCGAGATATCACCCAGGTCGACAACAACCTCGGGCTTGTCGGCGGCGACGGCTTGCACCAGCGCGTCGACGCTCTTGTCAGCTTGTTCCAATGCGTCGATGCCAGTGTAGGCCGACTGTAAGAAATCATGCCAGTCGTCTGATTCGCGCAGCTCGGGGCCAATCCATAGATTGGCATTGTCATAACCCCCACGCGCACGGCGGCCGAGCTCGCGAACGCCATCGAACACGTCGGCGATTGCCATGCTCGCGCGGGCAACCGTCGACGTCGCCTTGGCAGTAAGGCCCAGATAGAGCGTAGAGCCCTCGGAGGTTGCCAAATCACGGGAAACCTGGCTTAGCGCGCCGGTGCTCGAGCCACCCAGGCGCTCGAACAGGACGCGTGATTCGTCCGCCGACACCACGCGCGCCCACTGACGGCGCGCCTCGCGCTCGATGGAATGGGCCTCGTCGATTACCCAATGACGAATCGGCGGCAAAATCCTGCCCTCGGCCGCGACGTTGCGGAACAGCAGGGAATGGTTGGTGACCACCACATCGGCATGCGCTGCACGACGGCGAGCGCCATGGACCAAACATTTATCAGGGAAAAACGGGCAGAGGCGACGAGCACACTCGCGCGAGGCCGTCGTAAAGTCGGGACGGTTGACGCTGCGCCACCGAATGCCGAGCGAGTCGAGGTCGCCATCGGCTGATTGGCAGACGTACGCCATAATGACCGCGACCGCCGTGAGCGTGTCCGCCGGATCGCGCTTGGTGGTAATCTCGACCTGGCCGCGGCTCATGCGCTCAAGCTTGCGCAGGCACGGATAGTGGTCATACCCCTTGAGAGCGCAAAATGACAGACCACCGTCCAGTTGCTCCGCAAGTTTTGGCAGCTCATGGTACATAAGCTGGTCGGCAAGATTGTTCGATTTGGTCGCAATACCAACCGTGATGTTGTTACGGCGTGCTGCCTCGGCAAAAGGCACCAGATAGGCCATCGATTTGCCGACGCCGGTGCCTGCCTCAATTACTCGATGAGTGCCCGTGACCAGCGCATCGCGGACCTCGAGCGCCATCGCGATCTGCTCATCACGCGGCTCGTAGGTGGGATACATGCGATTGACCAGGCCACCTGGCGCATAGTCTGCCTCGATCTCCTCACGACTCGGCATCTTGAGAACCGGCAGTTCATCGGCGTCCACCCGATCGTCGGCGCGATCGGCCTTGAGAACGTCAGCACGAGCGGCGCTGAGAGAGAAGATGGAACCAGGGTTCTGCCCTGCCAAGAATGAGAAGATAGGACGATAGGACCAAGGCACGTCCAGATGCATGTCGGCTAGGCGCGCCATGAAGCCCTGGGGCAAGTCGGTGAGCGCCACGAGCAACACGCGCCATACGCCACACAGGGCGTCGACGTCGGCATTGGCACGGTGTGATACCGAGTCGCAGCCAAACAGATCGGCCATAAAAGACAGCTTGTGCGAGGCCAGGCGCGGAAGCGCGATGCGCGACAGCGCCAGCGAATCGATCCAAATATCGCTCACGTTGACGCCGCCTTTGACCGACTCGATAAACGAGCGGTCGAACGTGGCGTTGTGTGCGATCACCGGGCAGCCACCGACAAAATCGGCGAGAGCGGCGACGGCCTCAACCGCCGACGGGGCATCTGCAACATCGGCATTTGTAATGCTCGTGAGCTCGGTAATCTCGGCGGGAATCAGCTGCCTGGGATGCACGAAGGTATCGAAGCGGTCGATGACCTCGCGGCCCGAAAGACGGGCCGCCGAGATCTCGATCAGCTCGTTGTCCTGCACCGAAAGACCCGTGGTCTCGGTATCGAGGATAATCACATCTTCCTCGATAAGGCCGAAGGACTGCGTTTTGGCGCGGTCGGCAAGCGTGGCATAGGAGTCGATGACAAACTGCGGCGTTCCTGACGAAACCGCGTCCTCGATTAGCATGCAATGCCCGCTCGACGAAGGCCCATACGGATCAGGCTGTCACAGACCTGCGGGAACGTCATGTCGTCGGTGTGGCGGATCTCATCCGGATACAGCGACGTATCGGTCATGCCGGGAATGGTATTGGTCTCGAGGATAACGGGGCCGTCCTCGCTCACAATAAAGTCGCTGCGCGAGATACCCAGGCAACCGAGGGCCTTGTGAGCGGCACAGGCAAGTTCCTGAGCGCGAGTGTAATTCTCGGGTGAAATCTGCGCCGGAATGCGATGGATATCCGTAGGGTCGACATACTTCACGTCCAGATCGTAGAACTCGCAGTCCTCGGGCTTACGAATCTCGACAATCGGCAGGGCGCGCACGTCATCTTCGCCGTATACGCCGACGGTGACCTCGGTACCCTCGATGCACTTCTCGACCAGCACTTTGTCGCCGTACTCAAACGCCTTGGCGATTGCCGCGGGCAGCTCGGAGGGCTCATGGACCAGGGAAATGCCATAGCTGGAACCGTTGATGGCCGGCTTCACAAAGCAGCGCTCGCCACAAACCTCGACGATATGATCGATATCGACTTCGTCGCCCACCTCGAGCGCAAGGCCGGGGGCAATGGGAATGCCCGCCTTGGCGTATAGGAGCTTAGAGACCTCCTTGTCGGCACCGCAGGCGCTGGCAAGTACGCCCGAGGCCGTGTAGGGGATACCCAGGGTCTCCATGGCACCCTGCATGGCGCCATCCTCACCGCCGGCGCCGTGCATGGCGATAAATGCCACATCGAATCCGCCGGTCGCCATGGTTACCATAAAGTCATCAGCGGCCGTGTCAAGCAGCTCCACCGAGGTGTAGCCGGCTTCCTTCAGTGCCACCACAACGTTCTTTCCCGAATCGAGCGAGATCTCGCGCTCGGCGGAATGACCGCCCGCCAAGACCGCTACGTGCATGTTCTCTAGGCTTTTACCCGGCATGGGCAGACTCCTCCTCTATAATTTCTGCAGCTGATACCATATTGTAGCGATACCCTCTACGTTTCCCCAAAATCGAAAGGCTTCCATGAATCCCAGGACTAAATCTCAGGACATTCGCGACTTGAGCCAAAACGATATTCGCGAGCTCGTGGCCGAACTTGGCCAGCCCGCCTTCCGCGCGAAGCAGCTCATCGAATGGGTCTTTGAGAAGAACGTTTGTTCGTTTGACGATATGACCAACCTTCCCAAGGCTTTCCGCGAGCAGCTTAAAGAGGCTTTTGCCTTTGACACGCCGACTGAACTCACGAAGCAGGTTTCCAAAGATGGCTCTCGCAAGTATCTGCTCGAGTACCACGACGGCATTTCCGTCGAGACTGTCGGTATGCCCCGTCGTAACAAGCTTTCCGTCTGCGTTTCCACCCAGGCAGGCTGCGGCATGGGCTGTGCCTTTTGCGCTACCGGTCTCAACGGCCTCAAGCGCTCTCTGACCGCTCAAGAGATCGTCGACCAGGTACTTCATGTATCCAACGACTTTGGCGAGCGTGCCACGAGCGTTGTCTTCATGGGCCAGGGCGAGCCGTTTGCCAACTTCGACGAGGTTCTCAAGGCCCTGCGAATCCTCAACGACCCCGATGGCATCGGTATCGGCGCTCGTCACCTCACCGTCTCTACCAGCGGCGTTATTCCCGGTATTCGCAAATTTGCCGATATCCCCGAGCAGTTCACGCTTGCCGTTTCCCTGCATTCCGCCATCCAGTCGACGCGCAATAAGCTCATGCCCGGTGTTAAGAAGTACACGCTGCTTCGCCTGCACGAGGCGCTTCAGCTCTACACCGAGAAGACTGGCCGCCGCCCGACCTATGAGTATGCCATGATCGAAGGCGTCAACGATACGAATCCCGAGATGCAGGCACTCTGCGACTTCTGCGAGGGAACGCTGTGCCACGTTAACCTGATTCAGCTTAACGACATCGAGGGCAGCCCGCTCAAGCCGTCGCCGATTCACAAGGTTGAGGATCTTCAGCGTCGTCTTGAGTCCCGTGGCATAGAGACCACGATTCGTAACTCCCGTGGTAACGATATTGACGCCGCTTGCGGACAGCTGAAGCAGCACTTCAAAGTTCAGAAGAACGCATAGGGGAGTCACACGCCAAAACGTTTCATGTGAAACATCGAACGGCCCCGATTGCAGGATATGCAACCTGGGCCGTTTCATTTATCGACCTCAATTTTGGATCAGTTGCAACCTTTCCCATTTTTACTGCCAAAATAGGGGGTCCTTGTCTCGTGAATCAGACAAGGACCCCTCAAAATATGCAGGATAATTGTTAGGTACCTAATAGCCTACATTTTCCCATTGGTTGCTAACCCAACCTTGATTAATCTTGGGATTCTTCGTTACCTGAGCAGTGCGCATGGCAACATCTTCTGTCATAACATCCATTTTCTTCTTGGAAGTATCGACAATATCTTGCGCGCCACGAAGCAAACGACCTCGAAGTTCATCGTCTGTCGCGATCTTATAGCCAGCAAAGGCACCAGCCGCGACAGTCGTCACCAATGCAATCGCAGTTAAAATCTTATTCCTCATCTTGGCCTCCTTGATCAAACTGAATCATTTCACCAAGAATACGAGAGAGCTCTTCCTCGTCTTTAAACTCAATCTCAATCTTATTCTTTCCACGCGAGCTCTTCACGCGTACGTTGGTATTAAATATCTGACGAAGTACACGCGCAGCCTTTTTAAAAGACTGAGGCGTTGCAGGCCTCGGCGTCTTAGGCGTTTCTCCGGCAGAAAACAATGGAGCAAGATTTTCTGTCGCTCTTACGGAAAGGCCCTCTGCAACAACCTTCTCTGCAAGTCGAATTCGCGCGTCCTCATAGGGAACTGCAAGAATCGCACGTGCGTGACCAGCAGTAAGTTTACCCTCAAAAATCATCTGCTGAACTACTTCGGGGAGATCGAGAAGGCGCAGCGAGTT
The DNA here is from genome assembly GCA_958444075.1 of uncultured Collinsella sp. Taxonomy (GTDB): domain Bacteria; phylum Actinomycetota; class Coriobacteriia; order Coriobacteriales; family Coriobacteriaceae; genus Collinsella. The sequence goes on from CAUCNB010000010.1 coordinate 29,607, forward strand.
TGTAATTGCAGAGCGTGACTTGCTTACGGCCTTCGACAACGCCTCCTGGGTCATACCGCTAGCATCGATGAGCTGGCGATAGCCCTTAGCCTCTTCGACGGGATTCAGATCAGAACGCTGAAGATTTTCGATAAGAGCAAGGGCCAGCATCTCTTCATCATTAACATCTTTAATGATGACAGGCAGTTCCTCAAGACCAGCAAGCTTTGACGCCTGGTAACGACGCTCACCAGCGATGATCTCATAGCCGTTTCCATGCTTGCGAACCAAGAGCGGCTGCAAAACGCCATGTTCTTGGATTGACTCGCTCAACTCGCGAAGTTCAGTTTCATTAAAGTGAATTCGCGGTTGATTAGGGTTGGGAACGATATCCTCAATAGGTAGTTTTGTTTCAGATGCGGCATTTGAAGCAGATGCAGCAGAACCACCGGTCTCATACTCAGCCTCTGAGACCAAAGCATTGAGTCCGCGTCCCAATCCACCACGTTTCTTTACACTAGGCACGCTTGATCACCTCTTTTGCAAGGTTCATATACGCTTTTGCACCCTTATTTTGAGGTGCATAGGTAATTACCGGTTCTCCAAAAGACGGAGCTTCAGAGATTTTAACCGTACGGGGAATCAGCGTCTTAAACACCTTATCGCCAAAGTACGATTGAACTTCCTCAACAACCTGATTCGATAGAGAGGTACGTGAGTCATACATGGTCATAAGCACGCCATAGGTGTCTAAGCCCTTGTTCAGACGTGATTTGACCATCTTCATTGACTCAAGCAGCTTCGTAACGCCCTCGAGTGCGTAATACTCACACTGGATTGGAATCAAAACGCTATCTGCTGCGGTCAAGGCATTGATAGTAAGCAGGCCGAGCGAAGGAGGACAGTCAATGAAAATAAAATCGAACTCGTCCTGAATCGGCTCAAGCAAATCTTTGAGGCGGGTTTCACGAGCAATTGCGCTTACGAGCTCAATTTCGGCACCTGCAAGCTGAATCGTAGCTGGAATTACGAATACCTTTTTGCAATTTGTATCAAGAACAAGCGATTCTGCCGGCACATCATTCAACAATGCATCATAGATGCAGTGATCAAGGTCTTCTTTTTCAATTCCAAATCCACTGGTGCTGTTTCCCTGCGGATCAAAGTCGACAATCAGTGTCTTACGACCCTGCTCACCCAGTGCTGCTGCAAGGTTTACAGTCGTCGTTGACTTACCGACGCCGCCTTTTTGATTGATGATTGCAATGATACGCGTGTCTTTTGCGCTCTTAGAACGCTTAACGTCGCGAAATCCCACGGTCCCTCCTGGTGTGTATTAAAGCTGTCAAACGGAGGATGTTTCACGTGAAACATTCCGATTCGATATCAACCGCCATGTTTCAGGTGAAACACTGCAAGTTGTTAGTATCCATTATGTTTCACGTGAAACATCTAGGCAAGCGGATTCTTCTTAGCCATGCCATTTGCACGAGGCAATGAAACGGATGCTGGATGACTCTTCTTAAAAACAATAAACTCCCTGTGGCCCAAGCCCTCAGGCAAATCGATTGCGTTATTCAGAAGCAAAGTGAAGCCGCAAATCTTAGCTGCTGACATACCGGAAGCAAGCTCCTCATCGGAAGGATTGCCCTTGGTGATAACAAATAGACCTCCATCCTTGAGGAACGGAGCCGCATACTCAACAAGAATCGGTAGAGGGGCAAGTGCGCGGGCGGTTACGACAGAAAACTGCTTCTTATGGCTTCGAGCATATTCTTCAAGGCGATCATGAATCGCATGAGCATGTTTCAACCCAAGAGTATGAACAAAAGAATTGACGGCATCAACCTTCTTACCAACAGAGTCAATATAAGTAGTTTTACGATGCGTGGCTATGGTTAACGGAATACCAGGGAAGCCCGCACCTGTCCCCATATCGAGCAGAGCTCCCTCTGGAGCCTTATTGATATAGGGGAGCAAAACAAGTGAGTCGAGGACATGAAGTACCGCAGCATCTTCTACGTTAAGAATACGGGTGAGATTAGTTGTCTTATTTGTTTCCAGAACCAAATCCAAATGCTGAATACATTTCCTCAGCTCAACATCAGATACGCTCAAGGAATACTCTTTGCAATAGGAAGTTAGACGACTCAACATCTCGTCAGCCTGCTGATCAGTAAGTACTAGCAACGAAAGCTCCTTTCTGACAAAAATCAGTGTATCGAGAACTTTTGACAAAAAAAGGGGACGTGGAAACCACGTCCCCTTAGCATAAGCTCGAGAAGATTATCGAGCAACAATCACCACATGGCGATCAGGGTCAGAACCCTCAGAATGAGTATCGACGGCATCATTGCCACGAAGTGCAATGTGAACCAGTCGACGCTCGTAGGCATTCATGGGCGGAAGCGAAACACTCTTATGAGTGCGGATGGCACGCTCGGCAGCAGACTGAGCCATGGAAGCAACCTTGTCCTGACGGCGACTCTTGTATCCCTCTACGTCCACTACAACCGGATACCTAAAGCCAAGTTTGCGGCTCACCAGCAAAGAGAACATAACCTGAAGGGCATCAAGGGTGCGACCATGACGGCCAATGAGAACAGCAAGGTCGGGAGCGGTAACATCCAAAATTAGCTCGCCCTCGTCACCCTCGTACTCATCAATAGGAGAGCTGGCGGCATCGAAGTGCGAAAGGATGGAACGCAGAATGGAAATCGCAACATCGGCGATGGTGTCGAGCTCCTCATCGGTCAGCTCTTCACCGGCCTTGTGGCGCTGTGCAATCTCGGGATAATCGCCCGCAATCTGCGGGGCAACCTCCTCAAGCATATCCTCGATGATCTCTTCAGACATAACGTACTCCAAAAGTTAGGTACCTAAATAAGATTGATATCCCGCTACTTCTTCTTGTGCGGGCGCGGCTTCTTCTCTCGACGAGTGACCTCGACCTGCAGCGGAGCGTTCTTGAGGCGCTCCTCCTCATCGGCCTTAGCCTTGTCGATAACCTTCTGTGTCACGAAGATCTGCTGGATAACCTGCCAGGCAGAAGACACATCGTAGTACAGCAGAACACCAACGGGAAGGCTCCAGCCCATCCAAAGCATCATGACCGTCATGACAACGGCCATCATACGCATGCTCTGGGCCTGCTGGCCGGTCTGGTTGCGCGACATATAGAGCTGCGGAATCAGGGTCAGGACGGCGAACAGGATCAGGCAGACCAGCGCAGGCAGTGCAACCATAAAGCCATCGGCAAAGGAAGCGCTCGGCGTGGTGGTCAGGTCGGGCAGGATGTTGAAGAACGAGAACGTGCCCTCGTTAAAGTACTGCGGCAGGTTACGAAGCAGCGTAAACAGGGCAAACAGGATAGGCATCTGAATCAGAAGCGGCAGACAACCAGCCATGGGGTTGAACTTGTTCTCGCTGTAGAACTTCTGCATCTCCTCGGCCTGACGCTGGGGATCGTCGGCATAGCGCTCCTGAATCTCGAGCATCTTAGGCTGCAGCACCTGCATGCGAGCCGTCGACTTGGTCGACTTGAGCATAAGCGGCGTCAGCAGCAGACGGATGATGACCACCAAGATAATGATGGACAGGCCCCAGTCGACCGCAAAGGTCTGGATGAGCTTGAGCAGCTCAAAAAGGATGTTAACGATCCAATCCCACATGTAAGTTTTCCTCCGATAGCGAGTGCCCGCTAAGGCACAGGGTCATAACCGCCGACGTGCAGGGGATTGCAGCGAGCGATGCGCCTCACGGCAAGCCAGCAGCCTCTCAAAACACCGTACTTCTCAATCGCCTGGATGGCGTATTGCGAGCACGTTGGGTAATAAATGCAGGCGTCAGGCAATAAGGGCGAAATAACCTGTTGATATATGCGAATAGGAGCGATGGCAACACGTCGCAAAACGTGATTGCTCATCGCTCCTCCCCGGCAACGCCGGCGCGTTTCATAAGCGAACGCAATGCCTTGTCCATCTCCTGCGGCGAGGAATCCCTCGTCTTGGGAGTTGCGAACAAGATGATGTCATAACCCGCAACGGGAAATCCGCAGCTGCGGGCGGCCTCGCGCATCACACGCTTAGAACGGTTGCGCACGACAGCACAACCGAGCCGTTTAGCACCAACGAAGGCGACCCTTCCGGAGTCGCCTTCGCCAACCGATTCACATATGGTCATTCGAATCAGAGGGTGATTGAAACGACGCCCCTGACTGAACACATGCTCGAAATCTTGCCGAGACTTAATAGTCTTCATGCGAGATGTGTGTATCGCTGCTAGACAGTGAGACGCTTGCGGCCCTTGGCGCGACGACGGGCGAGCACGGCACGACCACCCTTAGTGGCCATACGGGCACGGAAGCCATGGGTCTTGGCACGCTTACGCTTATTAGGCTGATACGTACGCTTCATCTTAAGTTCCTCCTGCTGCATTTCGAGTGTCCGCGGGGGCGCGGACGCAGATATAGACACGTGAGCTTGAAGATTGTAGGGAAATCAATGTTCAAATGTCAAGAAATCAAAGGTAAAAGGTTGCGCAGTTCACACGGTTCCCCCATAAGCCAAGCTCGATTTAGCGGTACATGGCAACTTTTCACGATATTTCATCGAGTTTTCAACAGGTCATGTTGGCAATGTTGAGAACTTTTCGCCCGTTTTCCAAAGTTTTCAACAGGTTTTGAAAAGTTGTCGAAAGATGAGAAACATTGCACAGTGAGCTACTATTTGTTCAAAACCTTTTGAAAGATTGCGAGCGGCATGTCTGACGACTTTTACACCATGGTCGATTCCGGAGACCCGGCACCCGACAACGAGCACATCACCGGCGTGCGCGAAGAGCGTGAGGAAGGCGAGCAGACGACCACGCAGGCGCCAAAAGCCATGTACGCCGCGCGCATCGCCGTCTATGACGACATGCTGTCGACACCGCGTGTGATCGTCATCGAGCCGCAAGATGTCCGCACGTATTTGGAAGAGACGACCAACACCGTCTACCAGTGTATGAAAGAGCAAGGTGGCCACATCTCGCTCATGGTCATCCGCGAGATTGTCGAAAACTTTATCCACGCACACTTTGCCGAGCCCATCATCTCGATTCTGGACGGCGGAGACACCATCCGCTTTGCCGATCAAGGACCCGGCATCGACGACAAGGAACGCGCTTTCGACTTTGGCGTTACCAGCGCAAACAGCAAGATGAAGCGCTATATCCGTGGAACCGGAGCAGGGTTTCCCATGGTGCAGGAGTATTTGGAAAACGCCGGCGGTGCCGTATCCATCGAGGACAACATGGGCAACGGAACCGTGGTCACGGTAAGCCTGAACCCTAAACGCGTGCAGGAAATCGAGCATGCCGGCGGACGCGGTGCTGCCGTGCGGCCCGAGACGGAGCAGCCCACATATCCCCTGCCGAGAGCTTTTGCGCAGCAGCCCATGGCAACGCAGCAGATGCAGCCCCCCGTGGGGCAGATGCAGCAGCCCGGAATGCTTCCTACACAAGAGCCCCAGGCGGCATCGATGTCGATGCCGCCAAGCATGCCAGAGGCCATGCCGCTGGCGGATCAGGGTGCAGCAACAATGCAGCAGGCGACGGGGGCACCGGGTGGCCAGCAAATGGGCTATCAGCCGTACCAACAGGGATATCCATATCAGCAGATGCCACCACTGGGGTATAGCCAGCAGTTCCCGCAGCAGTACCAGCAGGGATATCAGCAGCCGTACCAGCAGATGCCGCAGCAGCAGTACAACCCCTGGGCACAGCAGGTGCCTCCGCAGCCTTACCAACAGTGGCCTCAAAGTTTTCAACAGCAAATGCCGTCGATGCAGAGTTCTCAACAACCAGCAGCTCAAATGATGTATCCTAATGCAGCAAATCAGTATGCGCAGCCACAACCGGACGTGTTCGTAAGCGATCGCGGCAACGCCGCGCTAGGCTATCTGGCGCAAAATCAAGCGTGCGGTGCAACCGATCTGGCGAGAGCGTTTGGAAACTCGGCCCCCACTTGGTCACGCACGCTCAATGACTTGGCGCAGGCCGGCTTGGTCATCAAGCATGGCCAGAAATACCATCTGACCGAACTCGGCGCCGCTCGCGTGCGAGCTCAGAGCTAAAGAACGGGAGAGATAGTGGACGAGGAAGCAAGCATCATCCTGGGGGATGCCATCGCCTTTTGCCAGCGCGACGGCCAAGATGCACGCCTCATCAACATGCTGGGGCAATCGCGCGCCATAAGCCTAACCGAAGATACGCTCACGATCGAGGCCCCCTCGCGCTTTGCCATCGCGCAGCTCAAAAAGCATCAGCCGACCATTGAGGCCTATCTGGAAGAAATCGCCTTTGCACCGATTGCGCTCGACATCGTGGCACCGCAAGGCGCCGCGACGGAATCCGCTGCCGCGACGGCGCCCGCCACGGCTCCCGCTGCTTCCCCGGCGGCGCCGGCCTCCGCAGGCGACGTGCCGACAATCGGGCACCAGCACAGCGATGTTTCCCGTGAAACCATGGCACCGTTGCCGACCGCGGCGGCGACGTCAACGAACGCACCCGTCACGCACATGCCCATCGCTCACGACGCAACGACGGGCGCGGATTCGGGCATTGCAATCAAGAACACGCTCTCGGCCGATGATTTTCGTCGCATGATGAACCAGATGAAGGGCGGAGCGCCAACTAAATCCACGCAAGCTGCGACCCCCGCTTCACCCATGCCAGCACCGACCGCGCCGGCCGAACAGAATACGGATGGAGCCCCGCTCGCCGCGAACTCAAAATTTACCTTTGAGAACTTTGTCTACGGCCCCGAGAACAGCCATGCCTATCGCTCGGCACTCAAGTTTGCCGCCCTCGCGGACGAGCGGGGCACGTGCACATCACTGTTCATCTACGGCAAATCGGGCCTGGGCAAGACGCACCTGCTGCTTGCCATCAAAAACGAGCTCGCCGAAAAGTCGCCCGAGATCAAGGTCAAGTATGCCAACTCCCAGGCATATCTGGACGACCTGATGACCGAGTTCGACCGCCAAAAGAAGAGCAACGCCCCCATCATGCAGGCGTACCACGGCGTGGACGTGCTCATCATCGACGACATCCAAAACATCATCGGCAAGCGCGCGAGCGTGGACTACTTTTTCCAGCTCATGGACGAGTTCATCCGCAACAACAAGAAGGTCGTCATCGCGGCAGACCGCGCCCCCAAGGACCTGAGCATGGACGAGCGTCTAACCAGCCGCTTCAACGCCGGCATGCTCTGCCTGGTCGCAGAGCCCAGCTACGAAATGAAATACAAGATCTTGCAGCGCTATTACGAGAACACCATCGTCGCCGCTCCCGAGGCAGGCGACGACTCGCTGCTGGCGGCCTATGGGGGCGACGGCGGGCACCTAACCGACGAGCACTTTAAACACATGGCCGAGGTCTCGGGCACCAACATCCGCGAACTCGAGAGCTTTTGCGAGCGCTGCGCCGGCGAGGCGGGCGACCGCGAGCGCGAGGGCGGGGAGCTCACCTTTGACGATATCGACGCCATCGCCAGCCAGTACTTTGACACATCGGCCAAAAAGATCAACGTCCAGACGGTTCAGTCCGTCATCGAAGAGCAGTACGGCGTGACGCACGAGGAGCTCATCGGCCCGCGTCGCAACGCCAATATCGCCAAAGCACGCCATATTGCCATCTACCTGGCCATCGAGATGTGCGAGATGACGACCACGGCGGTGGGCGCCGAATTTGGCAACCGCAACCACTCGACCGTCAGCACGAGTTACAAAAAGGTCCAGAAGATGATCCAGGAAGACCGCACCGTCACCGAAGACCTCAAGTCGCTGCGCGATAAAATTACACTGCGCTCGTAGGGAAATAGAGACACCTGTTGAAAACTTGTCGAAACCACGGGCATAAGGTGTCTAAAACCCAACCCGCGGTGATGAAAAGTTTTGCGCAGGTTTTGAACGTGGAAAACCACCCCTGTTGCACACAGGTTGCTGTCGATTCTCTTTCTGGGTCTGACCTGCGTCTTTGGGAGTAATCAACAGTTTCGTCAGTGCTATTACTATTATTAAGATATTTATATCTATAGAAAGGTATTAAAAGATGAAGTTCACCGTCAGCCAGAGCTCGCTTACACAAGCCATCGGCGTCGTTATGAAGGGTGTCGCTTCGGCATCCACCCTTCCCATCCTGTCGGGCGTGCTCGTTAAGGCCCAAGACGGCATCTTGGAATTCCAGACCTCTAACTACACTATCTCGATCCGTCATCGCATCGCGGCGCATGTCGAAGAAGAGGGCGAGATGGTTATCCCCTGTAAGATGCTCTCCAATATCACCAAGACCCTCCCCGATGCCCCGGTCACCTTTGAGCTGTCCGAGCGCCAGGTGCTGATTGGTTGCGAGAAGAGCTCTTTTAGGCTGAACACGCTCGATGCCAATGACTTCCCCGAGTTTCCGGCCTATGCCATCGAGAGTGCCGTGGAGCTGCCGACCGATGTCTTGTCCGAAATGGTCGGCCGCGTGTGGCGCGTCACCTCGACCGACAAGGCTCGCCCCATCCTGGGCGGCGTGCACATGAAGGTCGAGAACAACACCGTACGCCTGGTGGCGACCGATTCCTTCCGCTTGGCCGTGTGCGATACGCAGGTCGAGACCTCGACCCTCGAGGGCTCCTTTGAGCTCAACGTTCCGGCTGACGCCTTTAACGACGCGCTGAACATCATGGCCAGCCAGGCGACCATCATGATCGGGGCTACCGACACCCAGGTCGTCTTCGAGGCCGGCAACACCACCTACGTGTCGCGTCGCATCGAGGGCGTGTACCCCAACTACAAGCAGCTCATCCCCGATTCGTGCGTGACGAGCGTCAAGATCGATGTCGCCGCCTTTAACGCCGCCCTCAAGCGCGTGGCCGTTATCGCGAGCGCCAACCCCGCCGTCAAGTTCGAGATCGATGTCGAGAACGGGCAGATGGGCCTGTCCTCCATTTCCAATGACCAGGACCTTGCGCAGGAGACGATCGATGTCGAGGCTGAGGGCGAGTCGGGTACCATCGCCTTCAACTACCACTACATCTTCGGCTGCCTCAATGCCCTGTCCAAGGAGAAGGAGATCACGCTGGAGCTCAAGAGCTACTCGCAGGCGGGCATCTTCAAGTCCTACGACAAGATCAACTACCTGTACCTGGTCATGCCGGTCCGCATCTAGCGCTGCGCCATGACCATGTTCGCCCGCGATCTTTCCGTCGCGCACTACCGCAGCTTCGATAGCTATCGCCTTGCCCTGGACGAGGGCGTGACGATACTTGCGGGACCCAACGCGGCGGGAAAGACCAATCTCATAGAGGCGCTGCAGCTGCTGACGAGCGGCGCCTCGTTTAGGCATCCGACCGCAGCCGAGCTCGTCCATGACGGCGTGGGCTCGTGCAAGATCGAGCTGAGGCTCGAGGGCGACGGCCGCGTGCTTGATATGGGATTGAGCGCGGAGGACGGTAAGCGCTCGTTTAGTCGCAACGGCAAGAGATGCTCTGCCGCCGGTGTGCGCGGGACTCTGCCGAGCGTGCTGTTTTGCCCCGACCATCTGGACATGGTTAAGCGAGGCGCCAGTGTGCGCCGCGCCGCCCTCGATGACTTTGGCATGCAGCTGAGCGCACGCTATGCCGATCTTGCGAGCACCTATGGGCGCTGCGTGACCCAGCGTAACGCCTTGCTCAAGGAGACCTGGTGCTGCCGTGAGATGCTCGGCGCGTGGAACGATTCGATTGCCCGCGCGGGCTCGGCCCTGCTCGTGCACCGGTTGGCCCTGCTCGACCGGCTGGCGGGCCATGTGCACACTGCCTACGGGCAAGTGGCGTCAGGTGAGGTCGCCAACGTGACCTATGCGTCCACGCTGGGGGATTTGCCCCAGGTCGAGGATCGCGAAGAGCTGAAGGGTTGGGCGTACGAGCGCATGCTGGCTGCCCTTGACGAGCATGCCGACGAGGAAATTCGCCGCGGCGTGACGTTGGTGGGACCGCATCGCGACGAGATTGAGTTTACCGTGGCGGGTCGCTCCGCCCGTTCATTTGCCAGCCAAGGACAGCAGCGTACGCTGGTGCTGTCCTGGAAGGTGGCCGAGGTTGCCGTGGCTCGCGATGTCCTGGGCACCGCCCCACTGCTGCTTCTGGACGACGTGATGAGCGAGCTCGACGGCGAGCGTCGCGGCGCTTTCCTGCGGCTGATCGGCGATGATATCCAGACGGTCATAACCACGACCAACCTGGGGTACTTTACCGATGACCTGCTTGATCGAGCCAAGGTGGTGAGCATGGGTGAGACGTGCTAATTACGAGCGCGAGAGCGAGACGGTCGCCTTCAGTGGCTTTTTGAACGCAGAGCGCCAGCGCATCCTGGCGGCTGCGACCCCTGAGCGCCGTGCGCAGATGGAGGCCGCTGAGGAGTCGCGTGCGGTCTATCGCGCGTGGAACGCGGTGTGCTCGGGCACGCGCGAGGGGCGGCATGTGACGGGTCTGCGCTACCTGCCCGAGTCCAATGAGCTGCTGGTATATCTCGACTCGCCCTCGTGGACGCAGGAAATGACGCTGTTGCGCGAGATCATCCGCGCGCGCATGGAGCGCGCCGGTGCGCATGTGGACGGCCTGGTGTTCAAAACCACCGCGCCCGGTCACACGCCACCCGCCGCCAAGGAGCGCCTGCGCCCGGCCGTGACCGAGCGCCCGCCGGCTCCGCACGCCGACCTCAGCGATGCCGAGCGCACCGAGATTGAGCGCCAAGTGGCGCCCATCGAAGACCAAAAACTGCGCGAGGCCCTCGAGAACGCCATGAGAGCCAGTGCCGAGTGGGCCAAGGGCGTGCAAAGCAAAAAAGAGCCTTAAATCGCATCTGGTGGCCTTGTAGAGCCAAATACCCTCGTTCCCGAGGGTATTTTTTTACGATAAACTAGTAAGGCTGTACACATTTTCTTGACTGAAGGAGGACGTGTGGCAAACGAAAACGATTACGATGGCGGCGAGATTAAGATTCTCGAAGGTCTCGAGGCCGTTCGTAAGCGCCCGGGCATGTATATCGGCTCGACGAGCGCCAGCGGTCTGCATCACCTGGTGTGGGAGATCGTTGACAACTCCGTCGACGAGGCCATGGCCGGTTTCTGCACCGAGATCCAGGTGACGGTCCACGCCGACAACTCCATCACGGTCGTCGACAACGGGCGCGGCATCCCCGTCGACGAGCACCCTGTTAAAAAGATCCCGACGCTCGAGGTCGTCATGACGATCTTGCACGCCGGCGGTAAGTTCGATAACTCGGCCTATAAGGTCTCGGGCGGCCTGCACGGCGTGGGCATCTCCGTCGTCAACGCACTGTCCAAGCGCGTGGTCGTTCAGGTTCGTCGCGATGGCAACACCTACGAGATGGAATTCTCGCGCGGCAAGACCGTTAAGAAGATGGAGGTCGTGGGCAGCTCGGATTCGACGGGTACCACCGTCAGCTTCTGGCCCGACGACGAGATCTTCGAGACCTGTGTCTACGATTTCGATACGCTGCACAACCGTCTGCAAGAGACGGCGTTCCTCAATAAGAATCTGAAGATTGTGCTGACCGACGAGCGCGAGGCGACTCCCCACGTGGAGGAGTTCTGCTACGAGGGCGGCATTATCGACTTCGTCAAGTTCCTCAACGATGGCAAGGATGTCCCCGAGGCCTTTAAGGAGCCCATCTACATCGAGGGTAAATCGGATCCGGATGCGCCCGTGACCAAGATGGGCGAGGTCGAGGTGTCCCTGCAGTGGAATGCCGGCTATGGCGAGAACGTCATGTCGTTTGCCAACGACATCTACACCCCCGAGGGCGGCATGCACCTTGAGGGCTTCCGCACCGCCCTCACCCGCGTGATCAACGATTACGCCCGCAAGCAGAACCTGCTCAAGGAGAAGGACGCCAACCTGAGCGGCGACGACGTGCGCGAGGGCCTTTCGGCCGTTATCTCGGTCAAGCTGCCCGATCCGCAGTTTGAGGGCCAGACCAAGGCCAAGCTCGGTAGCTCCTATATGCGCGCGCTGACGCTCAAGATCGTGACCGACGGCCTTGCCGATTACTTGGAGGAGCATCCCAAGCCCGCTCGCGAGATCGTCAAGAAGGCGCAACAGGCCTGCAAGGCGCGAAACGCCGCCCGCAAGGCGCGCGAGGCGACCCGCCGCAAGAGCCTGCTCGAGACGGCGTCCCTGCCCGGTAAGCTCGCTGACTGCTCGGTGCGCGATGCCGAGCTGACCGAGCTCTTCATCGTAGAGGGTGACTCGGCAGGCGGTTCGGCCAAGGACGGCCGTCGCCGAGACATCCAGGCGATTCTGCCCCTGCGCGGCAAGATTCTGAACGTCGAGCGCGTTGGTGACCATCGCGCGTTCTCGAGTGACACCATCCAGTCGCTGATTACCGCGATCGGCTGCGGCGTCACGACGAGTGCCGGCGACGGCGGCGACTTCGATATCACCAAGGCGCGCTACCACAAGATCATCATCATGACCGATGCAGACGTCGACGGTGCGCACATCCGCATCCTGCTGCTGACGTTCTTCTACAAGTACATGCGTCCGCTGATCGATGCCGGCTACGTCTATGTTGCCTGTCCGCCCATCTTTGGCATTAAGGTGCGCAACAAGATCCACTACGTGTATCCCAACGGCCGCCAGCCCGAAGACGAGATCCTGCGCGACACCATCCAGGGTCTGGGACTGAACCCCGACGACAACGACGAGGACGGCAAGGCCAAGGATGGCAAGATCACCAAGAAGCGGAAGGGCTACACCGTCCAGCGCTACAAGGGCCTGGGCGAGATGGACCCCAAGCAGCTTGCCTCGACGACGATGGACCCCAAGACCCGCATTCTGCAGCGCGTGTCGATCGGGGACGCCGTGGTGGCGGATCGCGCCGTGCGCGAACTGATGGGTTCCGAGGTCGGCTATCGCCGCGAGTACATCGAGAAACATGCCCACGACGCGCGTTTCCTTGACGCCTAGCTTTCCCAGGCACCCCATCTTGCCCTTCAGGATCTCGGGCGCCGCACGCAAGGCGTGCGCCCTCATCCTTCAGGGCAACCTGGGGCACCTGGAAAACCTAGGAGGGTTATCCGGCATTCCCGGTAATCCGTCTCCGTGGTAGGGAACTAATGGACCACGCAAACCATGAGGAGGTAACGTGGCAGACGATATCAACAATAACGAGGGTATGGGCGAGGCCGGCGATGCCGGCATGCCCGACGATCTGAAGCGCCTGCTTGCCCGTGCTGAGCAGGGCGAGGACGGCAATCCTGACGCCTATAACCCCGATGCCGATGATGACGAGGAAGAGGACGACGACGGTGAGCTCGAGGAGAGCTTTGGCGAAGTCGATCGTGGCGCCTCGGCCGGCGAGGATATAAACGGCGGCCAGCTCCAGATTTCGGAGTTTGGCCGCGAGATGAAGCAGTCATTTATCGAGTATTCGATGTCGGTCATCACGGCGCGCGCCCTGCCGGACGTGCGCGACGGCTTAAAGCCGGTGCACCGCCGCATCCTGTACGCGATGAACGAGAGCGGCATCTACCCCAACCGTCCGCACAAGAAGTCCGCTTGGACGGTCGGCGAAGTTATCGGTAAGTACCATCCGCACGGCGATTTCGCGGTCTATGAGGCCATGGTTCGCCTGGCCCAGTGGTTCTCCATGCGCACGCCGCTCATCGACGGTCACGGCAACTTCGGCAACATCGACGGCGACGGCGCGGCGGCCATGCGTTACACCGAGAGCCGCCTGGCCAAGCCCGCCATGGAACTGCTGCGTGACTTGCAGAAGGATACCGTCGACTGGCAGCCCAACTACGACGAATCGCTCGCCGAGCCCGTGGCGCTGCCCGCGCGCTTCCCCAACCTGCTGGTCAACGGCAGCCAGGGCATCGCCGTCGGCATGGCCACCAACATCGCTCCGCATAACCTCACCGAGGCGATCGAGGCCACCTGCTACCTGATCGACAACCCCGACGCCACCGTCGACGAGCTCATGCAGATCATGCCCGGTCCGGACTTCCCCACCGGCGCCATCATCATGGGCAGCGCCGGCATTAAGCAGAGCTACGAGACCGGCCGCGGCTCCATTACCGTGCGTGCCAAGGCACACGTGGAGTCCACCAAGACCGGCCGCAGCCGCCTGGTCTTTACCGAGATTCCCTACATGGTCAACAAAGGCACCCTGCAGGAGAAGATCGCCCAGCTCGTCAACGACAAGCGCATCGAGGGCATCTCGGACATGCGCGATGAGTCCAACCAGAAGGGCATCCGTCTGGTCATCGAGCTCAAGAAGGGCGTCATTCCGCAGGTCGTGCTCAACAACCTGTATAAGTACACCTCGCTGCAGACGACCTTCGGCGCCAACAACCTGGCGCTCGTCAACGGCGTTCCCAAATGCCTGAGCCTGCGCGAGATGCTGCAGCACTACATCGACCACCAGGTCGACGTCGTCACTCGCCGCACTCGCTTCGACCTTAAAAAGGCCCAGGCCCGCGCGCATATCCTTGAGGGCTACTTGATGGCCCTCGACCATATCGACGAGGTCATTAGCATCATCCGCTCCTCGCAGACCGACTCCGAGGCCAGCAGCCGCCTGATCGAGCGCTTTGGCTTTACGCCCGAGCAGACCACGGCCATCCTCGAGATGAAGCTGCGCCGCCTGACCGGCCTGGAGCGCGACAAGATCCAAGAAGAGTTGGACGGCCTGCGCCGCGCCATCGCCTACTACGAGGACCTGCTGGCGCACGAGGAGAAGATCCTGGGCGTCATCAAGGAAGAGATGCGCGAGATCTCCAAGAAGTTTGGCGACAAGCGCCGCACCGAGATCAGCCAGGTTGAGAAGGACCTGGATGTCGAGGACCTCATCGCCGACGAGGATATGGTCGTGACCATCACCCACACCGGCTACGTTAAGCGTATCCCGGTTGCCGCCTACCGCGCCCAAAAGCGCGGCGGCAAGGGCGTGTCGGGCGTCAACCTCAAAGAGGACGACGTTATCGACGAGATGTTCATCGCGTCCACGCACGAGTACGTGCTGTTCTTCTCGAGCAAGGGTAAGGTCTATCGCCTGAAGGTGCACGAGCTGCCGGTGGGTACGCGCCAGGCGCGCGGTACCGCGATCGTCAACCTGCTGCCCTTCGAGGAGGGCGAGAAGATCGCGAGCGTCATCAGCTGCCGCGAGTTCCCTGCCGACGAGTACCTGATGTTTGCCACCAAGAGTGGCATGGTCAAGAAGACCGTGATGAGCGCATATGACCGCAGCCGCCGCGACGGCCTGATCGCTATCAACCTGCGTGACGACGACGCGCTGCTGAACGTGCGCCGCGTGCGCGAGGGCGACAAGATTATCCTAGCCACCACCGCGGGCAAGGCAATCATGTTCTCCGAGGAGCAGGTGCGCGCTACCGGCCGCGACACCAGCGGCGTTCGCGGTATCGGCATGAAGGACGGCGTGAGCGTTCTGGGCATGGAAGTCACTAACGGCAACGGCGATCTGTTCGTCATCACCGAGCGCGGCTACGGCAAGCGCACACCGGTTGCGGACTACCCGGAGCAGAATCGCGGCGGCCAGGGCGTCTACACCATCCAAATGACCGAGCGTAAGGGTAACCTCGCGGCCATGAAGACGGTGGGCCCGCAGCACGAGCTGTTCATCGTGACGGAGGGCGCGACGGTCATTCGTGTCAAGACCGACGAGATCAGCCAGACCGGCCGCGCCACCCAGGGCGTCAAGATGATGACCGTCGACGACAACGACCGCATCTGCGCCGTAGCCCGCATGACGGCAGCCAAGGAAAAACCCGAAGGCGAAGCCACAGAAGACGGCTCTGCCCCCGAAGAAACCCCTGTCGATCTAGGCGACGGCAACGACATGCCAGAGGATCTCCTAGACGAGTAAGAGGCCCTAGCTGGTAGAAAATATCAGACCCCATATATCGGCGGTCGGCGCACCTGCGCGCCGACCGCTTTTTTGAAAACCTAGGGACCCGCGTTCGCCCCGGTCGCCCGGCGGCATATGAAGTCGATCGCGAGTTCCGCACGAGCCGGAGAGCACTTAATGTGCTCTCCGTGCGAG
>CAUCNB010000011.1:0-40616 GCA_958444075.1 uncultured Collinsella sp.
CTCGAGCGAGAGGTGGCCGAGCTCAAAGCCCTCGTCGCCAAGCTCGTGGACGAGCGCTAGGGCCGTGGGCAGCCGCCACAGCATGAACGCCAACACAAAAGGCGCGCCAGGGAATCCGCCCCCGGCGTGCCTTCTTTTCGATGTGACATGCGGGGCTGCCCCTTTGTCACCTTATGCGAACTGGCTTAGGTAGAGGTCGGCGTAAGCGCCCTCGGCAGACAGCAGCTCCTTGTGCGTGCCCTGCTCGATGATATTGCCGTGATCCATGACCAGGATGAGGTCGGCATCGACAATCGTCGACAGACGGTGCGCGATCACAAAGCTCGTGCGCCCGCGCATGAGCGCGTCCATGGCGCGGCCGATGGCAAGCTCGGTGCGCGTGTCCACGCTCGACGTCGCCTCGTCCAGGATGAGGATCGCCGGGTTGTTGAGCAGCACGCGCGCGATGGTCAGCAGCTGACGCTGGCCCTGGCTGATGCTCTCGGCATCGTTAGCCACACGCGTGTCGTAGCCCTGCGGCATAGTGCGCACAAAGAAGTCGACCTGAGCGGCGCGTGCGGCCGCGACAATCTCCTCGCGCGTCGCCTCGGGACAGCCATAGGCGATGTTCTCGGCAATGGTGCCATCGAACAGCCAGGCGTCCTGCAACACCATGCCAAACTGCTGGCGCAGCTCGCCGCGGTCCATGCGGCTCGTGTCCACACCGTCGAGGGTGATGCGGCCACCGTCGATCTCGTAGAAGCGCATGAGCAGATTGATGAGTGTGGTCTTACCCGCACCCGTGGTTCCCACCACGGCGATCTTCTGACCCGGCTCGGCGGTAAACGACACGTCGCGCACGAGCGGCTTGTCGGGCGAATAACCAAAGCGCACGTGCTCAAAGGAGACGCGGCCCTCCACGCGACCCGGCAGCTTGGCGGCCTCGCCCGGCTGCGGATCGGCCTCCATCTCGGGCTCATCGAGCAGGTCGAACACGCGCTCCGCACTCGCCAGCGCGCTCTGCAGCGAGTTGAAGGTAAACGAGAGCTGCGTCATGGGCTCGGACGCCTCGTAGATAAACTGGAAGAACGCCTGGAACACGCCGACAGTCATCTGACCGGCCACCAGCATGTTGCAGCCCACGAGCGCGATCACGATCTGCGCCAGACGACCGATAAAGCGAACCGCGGGGCCCACAGCGTTAATCATAAAGTCGGCCTTGACGCTCACACGCGCCAGCTCGCCCGAGGCCTCGTGTACCTCGGCAGAACTCTGGCGCTCGCGGTTGAACGCGCGAATCACCAGACGGCCCGAGTAGCCCTCCTCGACCGCGCTCGTAATCTTGGACACCCACTCCTGGCGTTCGCCCGTTACATCATGCGTGCGGCGCGAAACCACTTTGGTCACCAGCAGCGACAGGGCCGTGAAGCCCAAAAAGACGAGCGTGAGCTTAACGCTATAGACGAACATCATGATGATGGCACCCGTCACGGTGCCGATCGACACAAGCAGCTGCAGCAATCCGCGCTGCATGCTCTCGGACATCTTGTCCAAGTCGTTGGTCGCACGGCTGACGACCTCACCGGGACGATGCGCGTCAAAGAAGGCAAGCGGCAGACGATTGAGCTTTTGTGCGATGCGGTTGCGTAGACGCAGGTTGAGGCGTTCGGCCACGCTCGACATCAAAAAGCTCTGGAGCGCATAGAACGAGGCAGCGGCAGTCCAGATCATAAAGTAGACGAAGATGGTCTTGCCGCAGTTCTCCCAGGTGATGTTGAAGGTGGTTCCGTTGGCAAACGCCACCTGCATATGCCCCCACAGCTCGTCGATGACGTGAGCGCTGTACGCCGGCGCGGCGGTGTTAAAGATGACGTAGAACACGATGCTCGCAAACACGATGTAAAAGCGCCAATGGTCGCCGGCGGCCTCGCCCCACAAGCGGCGCACCGTCGCCCAGGTATCCCGGGGCGTCTCGTCCTCGTCTTCGTCGTCCACGTCGCGCATACGTTCTGCCTCGGCACGGGCACGTTCGTCCTCGGCACGCTCGTTTTCCTCGTACAGCGCCTGGCGACGAGCCTCGCGCTCGGCCGCCTTGATGGCGTCATCCAGCTCGAGCACCGCGGCAGCCTGGTCGACCGTTTTCTCAGCGGCGTCCGAATCGTTCGAATCGATAGCATCGCTGCACTTCTTGAGCTCCTCGGTCATGCTACTCACCTCCCTTCATCTGCGATTCCGCGATAGCGCGGTACACCTCGCAGGTTTCCATGAGCTCGTCGTGCGTGCCCAGGCCCACGACCTCGCCGTCCTTGAGCACCACGATCTGGTCGGCATGCAAGATCGTCGAGATGCGCTGCGCGATGATGAGCACCGCAGCGTCGCGCGTCTCCTCCTGCAGCGCATGGCGCAGCGCCGCATCGGTCTTAAAGTCCAAGGCCGAAAAACTGTCATCGAAGATATACAGATCGGCATGCTTCATGAGGGCGCGGGCAATGGCCAGGCGCTGGCGCTGACCGCCCGAAAAGTTCGTGCCACCCTGCGCCACCGGGGTATCGAGCCCCTGCGGCTGATCGAGCACAAAGGTGCTCTGGGCAACCTGGAGCGCGTGGAGCATATCGGCCTCGGTCGCGTCTTCGTTGCCAAAGCGCAAATTGCTTGCCACGGTGCCCGAGAACAGCCATGCCTTCTGCGGGACGTAGGCAATGCGCCCGCGAATCTCGTCTTGCGAAAGCTCGCGCAGGTCGACGCCGTCCAGGCGAATGGCACCCTTGGTGGCATCGTGAAAACGCAGCAGAAGCTTTGCCACCGTCGACTTGCCCGAGCCCGTCGAGCCCACAATCGCGGTCGTCTGACCGCGACGACAGGCAAAGCTCAGGTCGCACAGGGTGTCCTCATCGGCATCGTCAAAACGAAACGACATGTGATCGAACTCAGCGACCGCATCCGCATCGCCCCCGGAGGCAGGCGCCCCGTCACCCAGCGTACGCTCGCCGTCCACGATGCTCGGCTCAATCTCCAACACCTGCTGCGCACGGTTCAGGCACGCCGCGGCGCGCGGCAGCGTCAGCACTACCATCTGCGCCATCATCACAAAGAACAGGATCAGGAGCGCATATTCCAGCACCGCGGAGATGCTCGCAATCTGCATTGCATGGGCGCCAACGCGGTTGCCGCCCACCCACAGCACCGCCACCTCGGCAATGTTCATCAAAAAGAAGGTAGAGCTATCAAGGCCCACAAACAGGTGGTTGACCTTAATGGCGTTGTCCGCGTAATCGCTAAACACCTCGTCCAGGCGCTGCTCCTCGTGAAGCTCTTTATTAAAAGCGCGGATGACGCGAACGCCCACGATGTTCTCGCGCAGCACCACGTTCATGCGGTCGATAAAGCTCTGCAGGCGCATAAAAATTGGCGCGGCGTTAGCCACGGTAAAGACTGCCGCCACCAGCACGATCGCAACCACCACGCCCAGCAGCGTACCCATGGCGGGATCGATGAGCCACGCAAAAATGATGCCCGCGACGGCCAAGAACGGCACCGGCAGCACCAGCTGGATCGTCTGCAGGATGGCCTGCTGAATCACATTGATGTCGTTGAGCGAGCGCGTGATCATCGATCCGGTGCCAAAGCGCTCAAAGTCGCTGGCCGCGAGCTCGAGCGACTTGTCGTACACGGCATTGCGGATATCGCAGGCCACGTTGGCGGCCAAGCGCGCCGAAAGATAGCAGCCCAGCACCGCGCCGCCGCTGGCCATGCCGGTCGCGATAAGCATGTAGAGGCCATTGCGCAAAATGTAGTCGACATCACCCGTGGTGATACCGGTGTTGACCATGTTCGCCAGCATCGTGGGAACCAACAGCGTGCCGACGTTATCAACCAGCAGCACCAGCAGCGTCACTGCGACAAGCCCTCGATAGGGCTTCAGAAACCTCATTAACAGTCGCACGACTCCCCCTCACATTGATCCTGCGTCTGGCCTGCAGCTGCCACCTGCTGCTTAAATGTCTCGCACTCCTCATCGAGCACCTGGGAGAATTTGCCGATCAAGCGCATAATCTCGCGTTGCTCACACGGCTCAAGCGCGCAAAATGCTCGCTGTTCGGCCTTAAGTGCCGGCAACGCATAGCGCTCAGCAAATTGCCTACCCTCTTTGGTCAGGCACACAACCTTGTTCTTGCGACTGCCTTCGGCAAACTCCAGCGTGGCGAAACCCCGCGCCTTCAAGGTTTTAATTGCCGAGTTGATGGTCTGTTTGCTGTAGAACCATTCGCTTGTCAGACGGCTTACGGCGACGCTGCCGCCCGCCGTGCTGGTATCGACGAGCATCCAGTAAGCGCAGTCCGAAAGACCGCAGGCGCGCGAGAACTCCGAATAGATATGGTCGAGTCCATTAAGCAACCGGTCGAAGTCGACCAGCGTAACCGCACTATTCATCTATCCCACCATTCGATTGTCCGATTTTTGACCAATTTTATATCTCTAGATTAGTCCGAGTTTTGACTATCGTCAACAGGCTCTCCGCAAATGCTTGCACTTTTATGGCCGATCGGCAGAAAAAGACCGCCGGCGCGGGGGCGGCGCCAGCGGTCACGTGAAAATCGGGTTTTATTGCCCGTTAAGCGGCGACGGCCTCGTAGACCGTGGCGCCCGAGAAGCTGTCATGCAGGCTCTTGCCGGCAATCCACGGCAGCTCGACGACCTCGCAGACCGTGTTGACCAGCTCGGAGCAGTCAGTAAAGTGGCCCTTGTCGTTGAGGGCCTCGCAATCCTGAACACGCCAATAGCCATCGGTGTGCGTGATGTAGTACTCGTGATCGTCAATCGTCACAAAAGCGCGCGTCTTGGAACGCAGCAGCTTCAGAAATCCTTCGAAGTCGGTCTCGACGACATCTCCAGCCTGGAACATGATGTTACCTCCTGGCCCGGCGCCACCACGGCGCATTGATAAACGTTGGTACTCCTTTAGTAAAACCTTTATCAGAGGTTATGCGTTCGTCATTTAGGCAAGTGGTAAAAAACCGCAGGGTAGACGGGATAAAACGTTTAACCATCCCATTTGTTTGTCACATTCTGAAGGTACTTTTATGCAAACCTACTTTCCCAATTGGGATCTACCCTTTTGGCCGGGCAATTGACCGTCTATCGTTTGAGCCCGACGGGTATGAACGGGGCATCTGCAACGCCACCGCAAGGAGACACCATGGAGACTATCGAAGCACTCATCCACCGCCGCAGCTGCCGCAAATACAGTGATCGTCCCGTCGAGGCCGAAAAGCTCGCACGCATTATCGAGGCCGGCCAGTATGCACCCAGTGGCATGGGGCGCCAGCCGGTGACGTTTGTCGCCGTCACCGACCCCACGACCGTTGAGCGCCTCTCACAGCTCAACGCACAGGTCATGGGCAGCAACAGCGACCCCTTCTATGGCGCCAAGACCGTTGTGGTGGTACTGGTCGACCGCAGCGTGCCCACGCACCTGGAAGACGGATCGCTCGCCATGGGCAACCTGCTCAACGCCGCCTATGCACTGGGTGCCGACTCATGCTGGATTCACCGCGCGCATGAGGTCTTTGACTCGCCCGAGGGCCTGGAGCTGCTGGCCAGCTGGGGCCTGCCCGCCGACGGCAGCCTGCGCGGCGTCGGTCACTGCATTCTGGGCTATGCCGAAGACACGCTACCCGAGCCCAAACCCCGCCGCGACAACGTCGTCTACGTAAGGTAACCCAGGAGCGTCATAGGGGTAGCTAATTTGGGACGGGGCTATTTTAGCCACCCCACTCGCAACTTATCTTGCCGATGGAGTTGTCGTCGTTTCGTTCGTGTGGGTCGTTGCGGCGCCGTCGTCTTGTTCGTCCCCGTCCTTTTGAGCGTCGGCGATGGTGGAGGCTGCCGCAACGATACCGCGCTGGGGCGCGACGCCCGTCTGGGTCTGAGCGCCCTCGACAATTTCTGTGCCTGTATGCGCGAGCTCGGGCGATTTAAACATCGCGTCCAAGTTGGCACCGTCGCCGGCGTAGCCAAGCGCAGCGAGTGCGATGACGATCACTGCAACGACGACCGCGATCGGAACATAACGATGCCAACCAGCCGGATTGAGTCCGCTGCGACGAGCCGCCCCGCGGCTGATGTAGCCGAGCGTGCCGTCGTGCTTGAGCTTTGAGCCCACCACGCGTTTGCGGTCCCACAGCGAGGACTCTGCCTGCATTGCCAAGCGGGCACCTGTCGAAGGATAGCCGTATTTAGTGCGCTTGAACGAGCCGTCAAACCCCGAGGCGTGTTTGCCCCACGTCACCGATGTTGTGCGTCGGTTAACCGGCGCGGCGCTCCGCCTTCTGCGGCTCGGTTTTGTAGTCTCAGCCATACGCCCCCGCACGCCGTAACCAAATCGAAACAATAACGCTTTGGACTGTAGCACACGCGTCGCGCGCGGTCACGGGCGCCTCGCTCAACGGTCATCGTCCTTCAGTAAGCGCCACAGCGTTGTTCGGCTTATGCCCAGCACCTCCGCCGCACGGGTTCGGTTGCCGTGGAGATGATCTACAACCAGATGCGCGATATCTCGCTCGGTATCGGCCAGCGGTCGCAGGATATACAGGTCGCTTTCGAGTGTCGGGGCGCCAAAGGTTGCGGTCTTAATCACGTCCTCTTGGGCTAGCACTTCCTCCGCCACAGCGCGATCCACCGTGCCCGCCCCCACCAATATATACAGTCGTTCCGAGACCTCGCGGAGCTGCAGATAATTGCGCGGCCAGCGGTAAGCATCGAGCGCCTTCGTCGCCGCGGCAGACAGCGTAGGCGCTGCCGTCCCAAATGCACCAGCGAGATATTCCAAATAGCGCGCAATCTTTTGCGACATGGCTCCCTGCTCGACGATTGCCGGCGCCACGCTCACCGCACAGGCGAAGCGCTCGGTCACAAAGGCGGCTTGATCACTTTCGCTGCCGCCCGGCATGTCATTCGCCGTCAGCACCACATGGCAGCGCGTCGCCAACGCGGTGTCGGCCATCGTGGAAACGAGCTCGCGGAGACGCTGGGGGCCAACCGTGTTCCAGCCCTCAATGCAAAGTGTCAACCCCGTTTGGAACAACGGCGATTCGGCGCTTTTGAGCAGATGGCGCCAGCCGCGATCCGTTAGCTCATCGAGCGCAACGGCAACAAAGGGCTGATCGACAAAAGGACCGTCCAGATAGAGGCGCATGGCAATCTCGACCTGACCCGTTCCCAGCTCGCCCTCGAGCATAAGGGGCACACCGCGCGCGTAGCTCTCGGCGACCGGCGCAGCCACCGAGGCAGCCCCCTCAACGATGCCGTACGCGCTCGATTCGTAGCGGGCCTCAACTTCGTCGGCGTTGAGCCACTCGATGCCCGCGTGCGCCGCGGCGCCGCGCACCTCGCGGACCACGACGACCCAAAGGCCCCCGCCCTCTTTGTCGGCGGGGCGAACGGTCAGGCTCAGGCGCGTACCCGCGCGTCCCATAACCAGACGCGCGCCGTCTCCTATACGGTCGAGGCGTTCGGCAACAAAAGCTGCCACATCCCGCTCAAGCGCCGCGTCATTCATGGTCGAAATCGCAACGTCCCCACGCGCATCGATTGCCAATGCCGAGGCCCCGGCAGCAGCCAGGGCCTCGGTCAAGATGTTCAGCTTGGCATCGCTATCCATGATTTGCCCCTGTCCGCGGCGACGTGCAACCGCCGACGGTCGCACGACCGAGTGTTTCAAAATTGAACGATATTGCTCACCAAACACTATAGGGCAGAAAGCGCCGTCCTGCGAGTATAGGTGTTGCCCCGCATCGCCATCCTGGCGGGGCGATAAGAGCTCTTCGGGACTTATAAACCTGCGGACAAGCCATACCCGCAAGAGCTCCTATCGCTCCACCGCAGGCTTGCGCTCACCAGCAACCAGCAACCAGCACGCGAATAAGCTACTTCTCTACCAGATTCCCAGCACGTGCTGCATTCCCAAACTCATGCACGCAATGCCAATCCAGCAGCAAAAGCCCAGCGCGATGGGCTTGCCGCCCTTTTTGACCAGCTCGACGATATCGGTATTAAAGCCAATAGCCGCCATGGCCATCACGATAAAGAACTTCGACAGCTCCTTGATGGGCGCCGTGATGGACACGGGAAGCTGAAGCACCGTGGTGATTACGCTCGCCAGCACAAAGAACAGCACAAACATGGGAAACGCGCGTTTAAGCGAGAACGTGCTTTTGGCGTCGCCGCCGGCCTTGCGCGCCAGATGCATCTGCCAGCATGCGAGGACCAACGTGATGGGAATGATAGCCAGTGTCCTGGTGAGCTTGACCACCGTGGCGCTCTCGAGCACATTGGCGCCGGGATGCATGCTGTCCCAAGCGCTCGCCGCAGCCGTTACGGACGAGGTGTCGTTGATGGCGGTACCGGCAAACAGGCCAAAGCCCTCGTTGGTCAGCCCGAGCATACCGCCGAGCGTTGGAAACACGAGCGCCGCGATAACGTTAAACAGGAAGATGACCGAAATAGCCTGGGCAATCTCGCGATCGTCGGCATCGATGACGGGCGCGGTCGCGGCGATGGCAGAACCGCCGCAAATCGACGAACCCACACCCACAAGCGTCGCGATCTTACCCGGCACGTTCATAACGCGGCAGAGCACAAAGGCGATGACAAGCGAGGTCGAGATCGTCGCCACGATAATCGGCAACGACTGGGCGCCCTTGGACAGAATCTGGGAGAGGTTCATGCCAAAGCCAAGCAGGATAACCGCGTACTGCAAGACTTTTTTAGACGTATAGGTGACACCGGCGGCGAGCTGTTCGCGATGATTCTTGGGAAAGACGAGCGCCAGAACCATGCCGAAGAGGATGGCGAATACCGGCCCGCCGACCACCTCAATCTGTTTGCCGAGCAACGTCGCGGGAATGGCGATGATCAGGCAGAACAAAACGCCTTTCCAGCGCTCGCGTACGATATTTGCCAGTTGCATATGGGATTCCTTCTTTCTATTTCACGTTTGCGACGGCTTATGATACGGCAACATTGAGCGCAGCCTTGCGCAAACACAGACTAAGATGCCGCAATAGTTCTCAGGCAACAGCCGAATTACCCACCGCGGAGAGCTGATTCGCGGCATAATTAACAACTGACATATGAGTTTGATAGAACAGTTGCGAGGCGCTATGGAAGAATCGATGCACGTCGGCGAGCAGGAAACGAGCCTACAGGACCAGTCCTACCACACCATTCGACGCAAAATCGTCTACCTGGACTACAAGCCGGGCGAAAAGCTGGGCGTCAAGCAACTTTGCGACGACCTGGATATGGGGCGCACGCCCGTGCGCGAGGCTTTGGTTCGCTTGGCGCAGGAAGGCCTGGTGCGCACCGTGCCCCAGAGCGGCACCTACGTCTCACCCATCAACCTCACCCTTGCCGAGAGTGCCTGCTACATCCGCGAACATCTGGAAAAGCAGGTGATTGTGGAGTGCTGTGCGCGAGCCACGTCGGCCGGCATCGAGCAGCTCGACCGCGCCATCGTGCTGCAGGAAAAGGCCATGGCCGAAGAGGATCGCATCGGCTTCTTTTTGAGCGACAACCTCATGCATCACATGATTTTTAGCATCGCATGTCGCAGCACCGTTTGGTCGTGGCTCGAAGAGACCAATGCCGACCTGGAGCGCTTCCGCTGGCTGCGCGCCGCCACGCAGGTTCTCGACAATCAGGACATCGTGAACGAGCACAAGCAGATTCGCCGCGCTATCGCCGGTCGCGACCCCATCGAAGCGAGCTTTTTGGTCAGCAAGCACCTGCACATGATGTTCCGCAACCAAACCGAGGTTCTGGACCAGTTCCCCGAGTACTTCGAGACCAGTAAGCTCCGCTAACCTGACAAAAAGGGACAGGTTTATTTTGGCAGGTTTTATCTGGGCAAATGCAACAAGGCCCGGCTCCGCTGCAACGGAGCCGGGCCTCGGTCACTAGAACGGCGGAACAACAATTATTCGACCGTGACGCTTTTCGCCAGGTTGCGAGGTTGGTCAACGTCGCAACCGCGCAGGATGGCCACCTCGCGGGCGAGCAACTGCAGCGGGACGCTCGCCGTGATGGGGCTGAACACGTCGCGGACTGCCGGCACGCGGATGATGCAGTCGGCGATCTTGTTGATCTCCTCGTCGCCCTCAGTGGCAACGACGATGACCTTGGCGCCGCGCGCCTTGCACTCCATAAGGTTCGACACGGTCTTGTCGTAGGTGGCGCTCTTGGTGGCCATGGCGATGACAGGGAAGCCCGGATCGATCAGTGCGATGGGACCGTGCTTCATCTCGCCGGCAGCATACGCCTCGGCGTGCAGGTAGCTGACCTCCTTGAGCTTGAGCGCGCCCTCGTAGGAAATAGCGGCGCCCATGCCGCGACCCACGAACAGTGCGGACTGAGCGTCCTTGCAGACAAGCGCGGCCTCGTGCACGGCCTCGGTCTGCGTATCCAGAATCCACTGGATCTGCTCGGCCGTATCGGAAAGCTCGCGGAACAGCATGCGCGTCTGCTTGGTGGTCAGGCGGTATTTGACTTGCGCCAGCAGCAGGGCCAAAAGCGTGAGGCTCACGACCTGACCGATGAAGCTCTTGGTCGAGGCGACCGCGATCTCCTTGTTGGCCTTGGTGTAGATGACGCCGTCGCTCTCGCGCGCCACGGGGCTACCCACCACGTTGGTGATGCCAAAGACCTTAGCGCCCTTGATACGCGCGTCGCGAATGGCGGCGAGGGTATCGGCCGTCTCGCCCGACTGGGACACGGCAACGACGAGCGTCGTCGGTGTGATGATGGGGTTGCGGTAGCGGAACTCGCTGGCAGCCTCAACCTCGGTGGGAATGCGAGCCCAGCCCTCAATAAGGTTCTTGGCGATGAGTCCGGCGTGATAGCTGGTGCCGCAGGCAATCACGTAGACACGGTCGATGTCGTTGAGCTCCTCGAGGGACAGGCCAAGCTCGTCGATGTCGAGCTCGCCGGCCGGCGTCATACGACCGACCAGCGTGTCGCGCACGACACGCGGCTGCTCGTGGATTTCCTTGAGCATAAAGTCGGGATAACCGCTCTTTTCTGCCATGTCCAGGTCCCAGTCGATGTGGGTGACCTTGGGCTCGATAACGTTGCCGGCCTCGTCGGTGTACTCGACGCCTGCGGGCGTGAGCCTGGCAAACTGACCGTCCTCGAGCACCACGACATCGCGGGTGGCGTCGATGAGTGCAATGACGTCGGAGGCGACATAGGCGCCGGTCTCGCCTGCGCCGACTACAATCGGGGAATCCTTGCGGGCTACGGCGATCACGCCGGGCTCGTCAGCGCACACGGCAGCCAGACCATAGGCACCGACCACGTGGGTGCAAGCCTCGCGTACGGAGGCCATCAGGTCGTGCGTCTCGGCATAAGCTTCTTCGATCAGATGCGCGAAGACCTCGGTATCGGTCTCGCTCTTAAAGTGGTGGCCGCGGCCCTCCAGCTCTTCGCGCAGCTCAGCGAAGTTCTCGATGATGCCGTTGTGGACGATGGCGATACGACCGTCGCAGCTGGTGTGGGGATGGGCGTTGACGACCGAGGGCTTGCCGTGGGTGGCCCAACGGGTGTGACCGATACCGCAGGTAGCGTCGCTGTCGATGTTGGAAAGCTCGCTCTCCAAGCCCGCTACCTTGCCCACGCGGCGGATGACGTCGAGGTGCGCCGCGGCGCCCTCGCCCACCTCGAGCGCAACACCCGAGGAGTCATAGCCGCGATACTCCATGCGCTTGAGGCCCGTGACCAGGATGTTCTTTGCAATATCAGAGCCGGTGTAGCCGACGATTCCGCACATAGGATAAATCCCTTCGTTCGCGTGACTGCAAGACGTCCACGCACAGGGGGCGCTGAGACGTATAACATTCGAGTATTGTACTCACGCAAGCGCAAGCTGATATACCAGAAGTGGTATCTCAACTTAGATACCACCCGATGCACACATGCCCAAACCACCACGATGGGGACAGGCACCTTTGTGGTGGTTTGGGCTCCAGCATTTGCCCAGATAAAACCTACCAAAATAAACCTGTCCCTAATTGGCAGGTTTTGACACCCTAGGGGCGGGCGATGCTACAATCTGGCTTGTACTTGAAACGCATCAAAGGGGCCGCTATGGCAAAGATAAAAATCAGCGATGTCGCGCGCGAGGCAGGGGT
Source organism: uncultured Collinsella sp. (assembly GCA_958444075.1). GTDB lineage: Bacteria > Actinomycetota > Coriobacteriia > Coriobacteriales > Coriobacteriaceae > Collinsella. Next base: position 12,165 of record CAUCNB010000011.1, read on the forward strand.
CTCGCTGGGCACGGTGTCCAACGCGCTCAACCACCCCGAAAAGCTGCGCCCCGAGACCCTCAAGCTCATCAACGAGACCATCAATCGCTTGGGCTACCTGCCCAACCAAAGCGCCCGTCAGCTCGCGGGCGGCGCCACCAAGTCCTTTGGCCTGGTCCTCCCCCGTCTCGACCACGGCTTCTCGCTCCAGATTGCCAGCGGCGCCCATAACGAGGCACGCAAGCACGGCTATGACTTGCTCATCGCCAACGCCGACAACGACGACATCCTCGAAGACCATTACCTGCGCTACTTTATGGGCACTCAGATGTCCGGCGTCATGGTTCAGCCCATGGCATCCCCCGACTGGCACCCGACCATGACTAAAATGCCCGTGCCGATCGTCCATCTGGATATCCACTGTTCCGAGCCCGGCTACTACGTGGCTGCCGATAACGAAGCCCAAGGTCGCATCATCGCCGAGCTCGCCGTTGCCCGTGGCGCACGCCATATCACCGTTGTGGGAAGGGCGGCATTTATGCAGCTCACCTTGCGCGTACTTGGCATCCACAAGGCCCTCGCCCTGCATCCCGATATCAAAATTGAGGTCATTGACGCCGGAGAGTGGAATACCGCAGCCGACGGCTACAGCATTGGCGCTCAGATTGCCGGGCGCTCCGGCGACGAGCGCCCCGATTTTGTCATCGGCCTGACCGACGTACTGGCGTCGGGCGTCATCTCGGCGCTGGTCGATAAAGGCATCTCCGTCCCCGAGCAGGTCCGCGTGGCTGGCTGCGACGGCAACCCGCTCGCCTGGAGCGGGTCGGTCCCACTCACCACGGTGGCACCCCCAGGCTACGAGATTGGCCGCAAGGGCATTCAATTGCTCATGGAGCAAATCGAAAACAAAGCCCCGGCGAAGACCAAGCACGCCCGTATCGGTTCCGCCGCACGCATCGTCACCGCGGTCACGGCCGTCGAGGACATCAACCGCCAAGAGCTCGTACGCCCGTTTTTACTGGAGCGCGCCAGCACCCAGGCAAGCAGTCACACCGAAGCCACCGCCATCAACCTCGGCGCCTACCTTTAGCACACGGCCTTGACCGCGGCCGTCAGGTCGAACAACGTATCGAGCACGGCCTCGCAGCCATCCACCACGTCCTGCGGCAGCGGCACGATGTCGGGAACGGCAAAGACATGGCAACCGGCCGTGATGCCCGAGACGCAACCGTTGCGCGAATCCTCGACCACGGCGCACTCCTCGGGGGCAAAGCCCGTGCGCTCGCAGGCGAGCAGGTACATCTCGGGGTCGGGCTTGCCGTGCACGACGTCCTCGCCGCAGGTCACCGTTTCAAACTTGTCAAAGAGACCGACCATTTTGAGGTTGCGCTCGGCCGTGACGTGACGCGACGACGTCGCAAGACCCACGTGATAGCCCGCAGCCAGCAGCCCGTCGAGGCACTCGGCGGCACCGTCCTTAAGCTCCAGATCGGTCTTGACCATCTCGTCGCGAATCTCCTTGTGACGACGATAGATCGCCTCGGTGGTCTCATGGCTGCCGTAATGCTTATCAAGGATGTCCATAACATCGGGCAGCGTGCGGCCGATAAACTGATGGATCAGCGCTTCATCAATCGCGAATCCCAGCTCGGCCGCGCCCGCCTTCCACGCCTTGATACCCAAACGTTCGGTATCGACCAGCGTTCCGTCCATGTCGAAAATAACGGCCTTGATCATATCGGTCCCCCATCGCTTCGCGCTGCTGTACTCCAGCAACTTTACCGCACCTGTAAACTTGTATATAACGTATATAGCATATTGCACTTTCGTTACATAGATAGAAGTCTTATGGCAAGTAACGCATTAGGATTATAGTTTTCGACCGAGTACTCAACGATAAGGATCGTTTCATGATTTTAGACACCACGGCACCCGCAGAGGAGCTTCAAGACAAGCTATCGGCGCTCGAACAGCTGCTTTTGGCATACGGGCGCGTGGCTATCGGGTTTTCCGGCGGCGTTGACAGCAGCTTTTTGGCCGCCGTATGCGCCCGCATCATGCCTACCAATACCCTCCTCGTCCATCTCACCACGCCGCTCATCGGCACGCCCGAGCAGGCTTCGTTTGAGCGGTCCGTTGACGGGCAGACCAATGAAGGGCCGCATTTTAAGCTCCCCGTGCTCAATCTTTCGGTCGATCAGCTGCGGCTCCCCCAAGTAGCCTGCAACGATGCCGACCGCTGCTACCACTGCAAGCGCGCCGGCTTTACCGCCATCGTCAACCACGCCAAGTCGCTGGGCTTTCCCACCGTCATCGACGGCAGCAACGCAAGCGACCGCGGCGACTACCGCCCCGGCATGCGCGCCGCCCAGGAGCTCGGCGTGCGCTCGCCCCTCATGGAGGTCGGCTTTACCAAGGACGAAGAGCGCGAGCTGCTGCGCGCCTGGGGATACCCCGTTTGGAACCTGCCGGCAGGAGCCTGCCTGGCCACGCGTGTCCCCACGGGCGAGGAGCTCACGCGCGAGAAGGTCGATGTAATCCGCACCTGTGAGGACTACCTGCACGACCTTGGCCTGGACCAGGTCCGCGCACGCCTCGTCGGCGGCTGCATGCATATCGAGGCCGAGCCGGCAGACGTCGCCAAGATCGCCGCCCTCAGCGGTGCCTCCGTCGACGCCGAAGGCAAGACCCCGCTGCCCGCCGCCATCGAATCTGCCCTGCGCGACCTAGGCTGCGGCCACATCTCCCCCGAGGTCACCCCCTACATCCACGGCAACATGAACCAGTAACCTACCAAAAAGGGACAGGTTTATTTTGGCAGGTTTTATCTGGGGAAATATCGCAGGGCAACCGCCTCTCTAGCATCCATCTATCTTTGAGAGACACTAGAGAGGCGACTCAGCCACATCTACCTCTTCCGATAGCGGCGGTTGCGGCTCGTCGATGAACCCATTACTTCAATGAGTCCTTTATCCGCCATTTTTGGCAGATGGTAACGGACGGACGAAAGCTGGCGTTCCGTCTCTCTAGACAAGGTGCTTATCTCTCTAACTTTAAAGAGATAAGCACCTTGTCTAGAGAGGCATTTAGAGAGATGCATCGAATTCGCTGCTAGATAGCCTAAGGCCATCTCTCTAACCGAGCTTCCCATTAGAGAGACATTTAGAGAGACGAGCGTAATCTCTCTAACCATGGGCGCCGCTCATTAAAGCGTACACATCCCAACCGTGCCATAAGTTGCGGCGGGCATTACCCCGCCAACCCGCCAAAAGAGGACGGGTTTATTTTGGCAGGTTTTATCTGGGAAAACGCAAGCGTGGCCACGCCGAAGCCACCGTCATCAGCCTCGGCGCATACCTTTAGCGTACGGCCCTGACCGCCGCCGTCAGATCGAACAGTGTATCGAGCACGGCCTCGCAGCCCTCCGCCACGTCCTGCGGCAGCGGCAAGATATCGGGCACGGCAAAGACATGGCAGCCGGCCGCAATGCCCGAGACGCAGCCATTGCGTGAGTCCTCGACCACGGCACATTCCTCGGGAGCAAAGCCCGCGCGCTCGCAGGCGAGCAGGTAGATCTCGGGATTGGGCTTGCCGTTCAGGGTATCCTCGTTGCAGGTCACCGTCTCAAACTTATCAAAGAGGCCGACCGTCTTTAGGTTGCGCTCGGCCGCAACGCGGCGCGACGACGTCGCAAGGCCCACGTGATAGCCCGCAGCCAGCAGTTCGTCCAGGCACTCGGCGGCGCCGGCCTTAAGCTCCAGATCGGTCTTGACCATCTCGTCGAGAGCATCCCTGTAGTGGGCTTCGACCGTCTCGACGATTTCGCGGCTGCCGTAATGCTCCTCAAGGATGTCCCTGACATCAGGCATCGAGCGACCGATAAACTGATGGACCAGCGCATCATCAATCGCAATCCCCAGCTCGGCAGCGCCCACCTTCCATGCCCTCATGTCCAAACGCTCGGTATCGACCAGCGTTCCGTCCATGTCAAAAATGACAGCCTTGATCATATCGGTCCCCTTCGCCGGCTTGTATTGCCGCCACTCTACCACACTTTCCAACTTGTATATAACGTATATATCATATCGCGCCAACCTGCTGAAAAGGGACAGGTTTATTTTGGCAGGTTTTATCTGGGGAAACGCAGACAGGGCCGCGACGCCTATAGCGTCGCGGCCCTTTTCCTTGGAGAAGGATCGATTAATGGAACGGAGAGCCCGTTCTAGCCCTCGAGCCCGGCGTTGATGAGCTCGGCAATCTCGACAGAATCGGTGCTTTCGCGCACCCTGTCACGGAAGCCAGCATCCATCAGCATCACGGCAGCCTTGGAGAGCAGACGCAGGTGCGTGGTTCCCGCTTCGCCGGCGGGCACGTACAGCGCGAGCGCCACATCGACGGGCACGCCATCAAAGCTCGGCCACTCAACAGGCTCGGACAGCTTGAGCACGGCCACGCCCGGCGTATGGATCGCATCGCTCTTGGCATGCGGAACGGCAAAACCGGCGACGAGGCCAGTCTCGGCCTCATTTTCGCGAGCAATAAAAGCCGCCTCTACAGCAGATGCGTCATCGGCAAAACCAAGCTCAACAGCCTGCTCGGACAGATAATGCAGCGCGTCCTCGCGCGAGGCGGCGGCGTAGCCAATCGTCACTTGGTTGGCAGATACAAACCCCATGGAAAACCTTCCTTACAACACGGACCTGACCGCGGCTTCGATGCCGTCGGCGTCCAAACCGTACTTGTGCAGCAAATCGACCGCAGGGCCGGACTCGCCATATACATCGCGCACGCCGACGCGTCGCATCGGCACCGGATGCTGTTCCGCGAGCACCGAGGCCACGGCCTCGCCAAGACCGCCGATAATCGAATGCTCCTCGGCGGTGACCACGCGACCAGTCTTCTTGGCGCTGGCAACCACCAGGCGCTCATCGAGCGGTTTGATCGTATGCATGTTGATGACCTCGGCGTCGATACCATCGGCAGCGAGCGCCTCGGCAGCCTCAAGCGCCTCGGCGACCATGAGGCCACAAGCGACGATGGTCACATCGGACCCCTCGCGCACGACCACGCCGCGACCAATCTTGAACTCATAGTCCTCGCGGTCGTTGATAACCGGTGTTGCCAGGCGGCCGAAGCGCATGTAGACCGGTCCCTCAAACTCATAGGCGGCGCGCACGCAAGCGCGAGCCTCGATGTCATCGGCGGGGACAATCACCGTCATGCCCGGAATCGTGCGCATGAGCGCGATATCCTCGCAGCACTGATGCGTAGCGCCGTCTTCACCGACCGAGATGCCCGCATGCGTAGCGCCAATTTTGACGTTGAGGTGCGGATAGCCGATGGAGTTACGCACTTGCTCATACGCGCGACCGGCGGCAAACATCGCAAAGGTGCTCGCAAAAGCAACGCGGCCCGTGGTCGCGATGCCGGCGGCAAGACCCATCAGGTTACTCTCGGCGATGCCGGCATCGTAAAAGCGCTCAGGATGGGCAGCCTTAAACTTACCCGTCTGCGTAGCGGCAGCCAGGTCGGCATCGAGCACTACAAAGTCATCGTGCTCATTGCCCAGCTCGACGAGCGCCTCGCCGTAGCTTACGCGCGTGGCGACTTTTTTGACCTCTGCCATTAGAGCTCCTCTCCTGCTGCCGCGAGCTCGGCCATGGCCTGCTCAAACTGCTCGTCATTGGGCGCCTTGCCATGCCAGCCAACCTGGTTCTCCATAAAGGAGACGCCTTTGCCCTTCACCGTCTCGGCGATGATAGCGACGGGTGCGCCGGTCACCTCGCGAGCTTCGGCGAAAGCCGCCTCAATCTGCGCCATGTCGTTGCCATCGGCTAGCTCTATCACATGCCACTTAAAGGCGCGGAACTTGTCGGCAAGCGGCATGGCCGAGTTGACTTCATCGATCGTGCCGTCAATCTGCAAGCCGTTGTGGTCGACGACGGCAACAAGATTGTCGAGCGCATGGTTGCCGGCAAACATAGCCGCCTCCCACACCTGGCCTTCCTCGCACTCACCGTCGCCCAGCAACGTGTAGACACGGTAGCTGTCTCCCCAGTGCTTAGCGGCAAGCGCCATTCCAACTGCAGCAGAGATGCCCTGACCGAGCGAGCCGGTGGACATATCGATGCCTGGGGTATCGTTCATGTTGGGATGGCCCTGCAGTCGGCTGCCAATATGGCGGAGCGTCTCGAGCTCTTCGACGGAAAAATAGCCGCGATTTGCCAACACCGAATACAGGCCCGGCGCCGCGTGACCCTTGGAGAGCACAAAGCGGTCGCGATCGGCCTTGTGAGGGTCGGCAGGATCGATACTCATTTCCTCAAAGTACAGATACGTCATGATGTCGGCTGCACCGAGCGATCCACCCGGATGTCCCGACTTGGCCGCGTGAACCGCAGTCACGACACCCTTCCTGACCTCATTGGCGACCTTCGCCAGCTCCTGGTTGGTCATACGAATTCCTCTCTTGAGAACAACCCCGGCACCGGATGGCGCGATGCCGAGGGCAACCCGGTCGTTAAGCCTGAGCGACGACCTTCTGCCAGTCAGCTTCAAAAGAGGCGAGGCCCTGGTCGGTCAGCGGGTGATGCAGGCACTTCTTGAGAGCGGCCATGGGCACGGTCGCGATGTCGGCACCAAGAAGAGCCGCCTGGGTCACGTGGTTGGGCGTGCGGACCGAAGCGGTGATGATCTCGACGGTGTCGTCGACGTTCTTGCCGGTCCAGTCATAGTTCTTGATGCAGGTCACGACATTGTCGAGCTGCGAGATGCCGTCCTCGGCGATGTCGTCAAAGCGGCCGACAAACGGGCTGATGTAGCGGGCACCGGCGTTGGCGGCCATGAGGGCCTGCGTCGGCGAGAAAACAAGCGTCATGTTGACGCGCACGCCCGCATCGGCCAGGGCGCGGCAGGCGGCGAGGCCGGCCTCGCACACGGGAAGCTTGACCACGATGTTGGGAGCCAGGGCGGCAAGGCGCTTGCCCTCCTCGATCATGCCCTCGGCAGTGGTCGCGGTGGACTCAGCAGACACGGGCAGGCCCTCGCAGAGCTCGGCGATCTTGAGCATATGGGGCTCAAAGTCGGCGAGCTTGCCGCCGGTCTTGGCGTACAGGGACGGGTTGGTGGTGACGCCGGCAAGGCAGCCCCAGCTCTTGGCCTCGGCGATCTCGTCAAGGTTGGCGGTATCGATAAAGAACTTCATGGTGCAAACTCCTTCTAAGGAATCCAAAACTCAAAAAATAGGACAAAGGGGATGTCCCTTTGTCCTATGTGCCGGGCCTGCAGCTGGGACATGCCCCAGGCCCGGCGTCGTGTAGGAAAAGCTACTTAGAGAGCCTTCTCGATGCGGCTCGTGACGCCCTTGAGGTTAAGACCGACGATGTACTGCTTGATCGGGCGCTTGATGTGCTCGATCACAAAGCGCTTGCCGTCAATGTCCTGGGCAGCGAGGTTGCGATAGAGCTTCTCGACCTGCTCCTTGACCTCGGGATCGTTGAACGCGTAGTGGCCGGAGACATCCAGAATCTTCAGGCTGAGCTCGTCGTCGGCCAGAATGTCGTCAACCTGCAGGTTGACATCGTCGCCAGTCATCCACTTGCGCCAGCGCTCGGTCTTGATGGCCTTGACCAGCAGCGTGTGATACAGATCGGAGGGATCGTCGCACAGGCCGTTGTCGACCAGAATCTGCTCGGTTGCGCAGAGCTTGAGGTAAGCGCGGGTCTCCTCGGTGCCGTACTGAGGGGCGACATTGGAAGCGGTCACGTGTGCCGGGATGTGCTCGAGCAGCGTCGCGTCGTCCAGGTAGTCGGCGTTGTGCTCCTTCAGGCCCACGCCGTAGCGCTTGGCCATGTCGGCGAGCTCGCGGGCATTCTTAAAGTTGTAATGACCGACCTGCTCGGTCCAACGGGTGAGCGTACCGGTCTGGCCGACGATAAAGGTGGGCATGGGGCAGCCGCGCTTCTCGAGCTCGGGCTGCAGCTGAGAAATGAACTCCTCGTACTTGTCGGTGGAGGTCAGGCCGCCATTGGTCTCCTCGGTACCGACCTCATAGGCAACCTCGGGCAGGTTATGCTCGCGACGGTACTGCTCAAGATAGTCGATAAGATCGATCGTGCGGCGAAGCACCACGTCGAGCGGAATAACCTTGCCGATCTGATAGGGGTCCTTGGTGGGGTCGACCATCAGCAGGTCAAAGCCTGCCTCCATGTCGGCGACAAAGGACTTGCGGGCGAGCTCCATGGCCTCGTCCTCGGGCAGGTGGGCGTTACGCTCCTCGTCGCGCTGCCACGGACCGCCGTGATCGCGGCACAGGTAGTACGGACCGGTATAGCCCACCTCGTCGGCAACCTTCTTAATGTCGGCGGCAAAGCGCGTCTGGTCCCAACCGTTGACGTAGCCGGCGCCCATCTCGTCCATATCGACCTGGTTGCGGCTAGCGATAAACATGGGCGGGAAATCCTCGTCCTTGGCAAGCTCGAACACGGCCTGAATCAGGTTGGGGCTCATGGGGCCAATGCCGACCATGGTTGCGTGATCGCCGCTGTCCTGCAGCTTGAGCATGCCCTGAACGGCCTGGCGGATGGTGAGGTTGGACATTTTGTTCTCCTTCTCCAGAGGATTTTTGGCAAAAGTTCCCTGGGACCCAGATGTGGGCCCTATCAGTGCGGATGGATTTTGTTGTGTAGGGGCGGTTGTGCGGAGTCAAATCCATCCCTCCGCACAACCGGAGTCCTTAAAGGTTTACTTGGCCTGCTTATCGAGCGTGGGCTTCATGGCAATCAGGATTGCAGCGGCGACCAAGGAGCCAATCACGATGTCCAGGCAGAACAGCGCGACGTTGTTGGTGGCCAGGGCGACAATAAAGCCACCATGCGGAACATAGCAGTCGATGCCCTGGAAGGCGGCAAGCGCCGCGCCCACGGCAGAGCCGATGCAAATGCCGGGCAGGGTGTGGCCAAGATCCTTGACCGCGAAGGGAATAGCGCCCTCGGTAATACCGATGCAGCCCATGAACAGCGCAGAGATGCCCATCTGACGGTCAGCGTCATCGAACTTGTTCTTGGCGATGAGCGCAGCGAGGCCGCAAGCAATCGGGGGAATGGCGACGGCGACGCGGAACATACCGTTGGGGCCGTAGATGCCGGAGGCCATGATGGCCATGGTAAAGGTCGAAGCGGTCTTGTTGATGGGGCCACCCATATCGAAAGCGGTCATAACGCCAATGACCAGGCCCAGGACGACGGCGGAGCCGCCCTGCAGGCTGCCGAGCACGCTGGTGAGCCAATCCATCACAAAGCCAAGCGGCGTGGCCAGGATGTAGATGTAAGCCATGCCCAGGACGAGCGAGGTCAGAATCGGGATGATCAGAATCGGCATGATGGTCTGGATGGTGTTGTTGACCTTCCAGGTCTTCATCCAGCGGACAAAGTAACCGCAGATGACAGCCATGATCATGGCGCCCAAGAAGCCGGTCGAAACGCTGTTGCCGCTCGGGGTGACGACGGCGTTGTTAACCAAGTAGCCCAGGACGAAGCCGGGGGCAAGTGCGGGCTTACCGGCCATCGAGTAGGCGATGTATGCCGCAAGCACCGGAATCATCATAGAGATGCCGGCCATGCCGATAGTGTTAAGGCTCACCATCAGCGGGTTCGTAACCTCCATGCCGTTGGCGCCGGCGGTACCGGATGCCAGCGAGAAGGCGAGAAACACGCCGCCGATAACGACGATGGGGATAAAATAGGAAACGCCGGTATTGAATGCATTGAGCAGCGTCTTGCCAGGGTCGGCAAAGATGGACTGCTTGGACGCCGGTGTCGGGGCCTGCGGGGCAGCGGAGACGGCCTTCTTCTCTGCCTTGGCCTCGGCCTTGGACGCGTCAACGGCACCGCCCGTCGCCTTGATGATCTCGACAGCCTGGTCGATAATCTTTACCGGATCGGCGATTACATCCGAGGTGCCGACCTTGAGGAACTTGCCCTCGGCCATCTTCTGCTCAAAACGGTCCTCGTTCTCGACACCCACGTCGACGGACTCGAGCACCAGGTCGGCGCAATCAACGTCTTCCTGCGTGAGCTCATTCTCGATACCCAGACCACCCTGAGCCTCGACTTTGCACTCGATGCCACGAGCGGCGCATTCATCCTGAATCGCCTTCTGGGCCATATACGTGTGGGCGATACCCACGGTACAGGCGGCAACGCCTACGATCTTCATTGCTTCCCTCTTTTCATAGAGTTGCGTGCGCAAGACACCGTTTGCGGAGGCCTCCGGAGCATCCCCTGCCGTTTGGACTTGCTGTCTTTTCGACAAGACCAATATAGGTGCTCGTTTTTCTTAATGCCAGTTTATTTCGGTAAACGCGCAGGTCAGAGCGTTGGTTACGTTATTTAGTTATGCGTTTAACCAAAAATGAATCCTGCGATTTTACCATCGATTTCAAAAGTCAAGAAGTATTTGATTTTCTCGGTAGACGGCAGATGCGCATGCCGGTCACAAATTTCGACCCCACCCATATACCGCATTTGTTGCATACTCATATGAAAGGAAAAAGTCGCTCACCAAAGTGCATCCCTCACCAAGACTCAAAGTCATCATGTTGGAAAATGCTCATCTGTCGGAAGGAGTCGCTGTGGCAAAACAGCGCGTTACGATCGCAGACGTCGCTCGAGAGGCGGGAACCTCGACGGCAAGCGTCTCGTATTACCTCAACGACAAACGAGAAAAGCTTAGCGAGAAGACGCAGGCAAAGATTGCGCGCGTCATCAAGGAACTCGGATACGTTCCCAACGCCCAAGCGCAAACGCTCACCGGCAAGCAGACCCACGTCATCGCCATCATCATCTTGGATAACACCAACAAATGGGCGGGCCTCGTCCTCAACGGCATGGAGCAGGTCATGCTCCCCGCGGGCTACCAGACGGTCGTTTGCACGAGCAACTTTAACCCCGAGACCGAGCTCATGTATGTCGACAAAATGCTCTCACTGGGCGTCGATGGTTTTATCATCCAGCCCACGGCAAATTTCAAGGCAGTCCACGACCGCATCAAGCGCGCCGGCAAGCCCGTCGTCTTTTTTGACGCGGCCATCTACAGCCCAGGCACCAGCTGGATCAAAACCAACCTCTACGACGGCGTGTACAATGCCACGCAGGCGCTTCTCGACGCCGGCTACGAAGACTTCTTTTCCATCGCCGCCAACATGACCGAAATGCGCACTCGCATGGAACGTTTTCAGGGATATGCCGAGGCATTGGCCGCGAATGGGCAGCTCTACAAAGCCATCCCCATCGATCACAACAAGCCGTCAATCAACGAGCTTACCGAATACTTTAAATACAAGTTCAACCCCGCCAAGCGCACGCTCATCTTCGTACAAAACCAATGGGCGCTTCCCCGTGTCTACAAGGCCCTCCAACCCATGGCCCATCTACTTCCGCAGCAAATAGGTCTTTTGGGACTCAACTGCGAAGACTGGACCAACCTCACCACGCCGACCGTCTCCACGATCATCGAGCCCGTCGACCAGGAAGGCAGGGAGGCGGCCGAGATGCTGCTCGCCTTGCTTGATGGCAGCAGCCAACCCGGCGAGCAGCGCATTCTCGAGTGCAAGCTCAACTGGCTCGACTCCACCTCGATCTAGCCATACGTCAAATATGAAGCAAATGAACCAGTAGCGTTTGTCCCAAATCTTAAGTATTTGTTCGACAGAACGGCCTCTGCCGGCTCCTGCTAGACTGGTAGATTCCCAACCGTCCATCCAGGAGCCTCAATGTCGCGCAAGTCCGCCTACAAGCAAGCACTTTCCATCGGCACCGCCGTGGTGCTGGGGTTTGCGCTGTTTACGGGATCGCTCGATGGGGCGCCCAAGTTGCTGTCGCCGCAAAGTGATGAGCAGGCGGCGACTCTGGCCGAGAAGCAAAACGAGAGTCCCAGCCGTACCGACGACGAAGCGGACTTGGTCGCCCGGCTCGAATCGGGAACAGCGAGCTCCGAGGACTCCGGCAATGGCTCCGATTCCGTCGCAACCGACACCGGCGACGACGCTTCCACAGACAGCGCCGCCGCCCCCATCGACGAGGTAGAAAACCCCGACCTCAACCGCGCCCGCGGTGTTTATCTCAGCAGCATTCCAGACTACGCCGGCAACCCCTACGTTGCCCTTCGCGCCGACAGCACGCACCCGCTCGGCACGCCGTCATTCACACTCGATGAATACGATCGTGCCACCGAAGAGGGCTGCTTTAAGAAATTCTCCAAGCTCGACAGCCTGGGCCGCACTCGCAAGGCGCTCGCCTGCGTGGGCCCCGAATCGCTCGGTCAGGGCAAGCGCGGCGATATCTCGCGTATCCATCCTGCCGGTTGGCACCAGCAGCGCTACGACTTTATTCCAGGCCAGAGCCTCTACAACCGCTGCCACCTCATCGCCTGGTCACTCTGCGGCGAAAACGCCAACCGCAAGAATCTCCTCACCGGCACGCGCTATCTCAACGAGACGGGCATGCTGCCGTTTGAAGAGCAGATCCTCGACTACGTCCGCGACACGGGCAACCACGTGCTCTATCGCATCACGCCTATGTACAACGAGGAGGAGCTCGTCTGTCGTGGCATTCGTCTGGAAGCACAATCGATCGAGGACCACGGCAAAACCCTGCGCTTCCACGTGTACTGCTACAACCTGCAGCCGCACGTGCAGATCGACTACGCCACCGGCCGCAACCAGGCATCCGGAGACTAGTGCCGACCGCGCCGCCCGTAACCCAAAAAATGATCCGTTTTCCTCCGTCCCCAAGGGATCAAATAAGGCCGCCCCGGTTACCCAGGGCGGCCTTTTCGTCAGCACCCACATTGCAGGCAAAACCACACGCTACTTAGCGCGGCCCTCCTCATAGCGCTCGACCAGCTTGGCCTGAACGTCATAAGGCACCTGCTCGTAGCCAGCGGGCTTCATGGTAAAGTCGCCCGTGCCGCGCGTGATAGAGCGCAGGCGCGTCGAGTAATCCGTCAGCTCGGCCAGCGGCGCCTGGGCAATGACCACGGTGTCGCCGCGCTCATCGGTCTCCATACCCGTCACGCGACCGCGCGAGGCCGAGATGTCGCCCATCACGGCGCCGGCATAGCTCTCGGGAATCGTTACCGTGATTTCCTCGATGGGCTCCAGCACCACCGGGTCGGCATCGGCACACGCCTTGCGCAGGCCGATGCGAGCCGCCGCGCGGAACGCCATCTCGTTGGAGTCGACGCTGTGATACGAGCCGTCGTACACAGCCACGCGAATGCCCGTGAGCGGGTAGCCAGCGATGATGCCGTCCTTCATGGTCTCCTGAACGCCCTTGTCCACGGCGGGGATGAGCGAGCGCGGGATGCGGCCGCCCACGACCTCGTCCACAAACTCGTAGCCGTCGCTCGTGCCGTCGGGCCCAATGAGCGGCTCCACGCGCAGCCAGCAGTCGCCGTACTGACCGGCGCCGCCGGTCTGCTTCTTGTGACGACCCTGAGCGCTTGCCGTGCGGCGGATGGTTTCGCGATACGGAATACGGATCGGCACGCTCTTTGCCACAACCTTGGTACGGTCCTCAAGGCGATTGAGCAGCACCGAAACCTGCGCCTCGCCCACCGCCGAGATGATGGTCTGCCCGGTCTCCTCGTCGCGGTCGATGCTCATGGTCGGATCGGCCTTGCAGGCCTTCTCGATAAACGTGTAGAGCTTCTCTTCGTCGCCGCGATTCTCGGCCTCGATGGCAATACGGTACTGCGAGTTGGGGAACTTAAACGCCGCAGCCTCGACCTTACCGGTAATCGAGAGCGTGTCGCCCGTATCGGCAGCCAGCTTGGGCGCCACGATGATATCGCCGGCATAGGCGTGGCCGACCTCGGTCATGTCACGACCGCACATCACATACAGGTGAGCCAGACGCTCGCCCTTGCGCGTGCGCGCATTGATCAGCTCAAGGCCCGGCTCAAGCGTGCCCGTCAGCACCTTGATAAAGCTGATGCGACCCTGTTGCGGATCGGCCAGGGTCTTAAACACAAATGCCACCGGACGGTCATCGTCACTCGAGATCTTGAGCGAGTCGCCGTCGATGAGCGGCATCTCGCCGTAGTCGGTCGGCGCCGGGAAGTACGTGGCGATGTCGTCCATCAGCGAGTTGACGCCCTGCTCCTTAATGCAATCGCCCGCAAAGACCGGCACAAAAATGCGCTCGGCAATCGCCTTCGACAGCAGGCCCTCGAGCTCTTCCTGCGTCAGCGTCTCCTCGCCTTCCAGGTATTTCATCATCAGTTCGTCGTCGGCCTCGGCCACCAACTCGCACAGATGGTCATGGGCCTCCTCGGCCTGGGCACGATACTCCTCGGGGATCTCCGACTCAACGGCTTCGGCGCCGTTGCAATGGCGCGCCTTCATGCGCACCAGGTCGATGATACCGTCAAAGTCCTCGCCCTCGCCCCAGGGAAGGGTCACGGCGCCCAGGCGCGTACCAAAGCGCTCCTGCAGCAGGTCCATCGTGGTCGCAAAGCTGGCCTCGGAGCGCGACAGGCGGTTTACAAACACCGCACGCGCCAGACGCAGGTCCTCGGCGGCATACCAGAGCTTAACCGTCGTAGGCTGCGGGCCGGCCTCGGCGTCGACAACAAACAGAGCCGTCTCGCAGACGCTCATCGCGGCATAGGCGTCGCCGATAAAATCGGGATAGCACGGGGCATCGAGCACGTTGATGCGCGCGCCCTTCCAGTCGATCGGCGCAATGGTCGTCGAGATGGAAAATGCACGCTTGACCTCTTCGGGGTCATAGTCGAGCGTGGGCTTGGTGCCGTCGTGGCCGCCCAGGCGGGCGGTCTTGCCGGAAAGGTGGAGCATGGCCTCGGCGAGTGAAGTCTTGCCCACCCCGCCTTGGCCTACGAGCACCACGTTCCTTACGTTACCGGTCTTGGGAGCACCCATGATGACCTCCTTGCAGGGCCGCGCGCAATGCGCGACGCCAACGGGGAGGGTTCGCGGTCGGTGCCGTCCCAGGAGCAGCATGGTCGGCAGCCGAGCCGACTCACCCTCCAAATGTCCTATGCCACCACCCTACCCTCACGGGCGGCTGTCCATGCATACCTTTCGGCACACGTATGAATACAGGCGGCGAGAGGATGGGGCGAGCAGGCGAGAGGATTATTAAACCCCATCGATACAAATAAAAGCCGCCGCAGACCATAAGACCTGCGACGGCTTCATCTCAATATATAGTTGAGTCTAGCTCTCGATACGGCTCAAGAACTCACGGGTGCGCTGCTCACGCGGATGGTCGATAACCTGCTCGGCAGGACCCTCCTCGACAATGCGGCCGCCGTCCATAAAGACCACGCGGTCGGCAACATCGCGCGCAAACTGCATCGCATGGGTCACGATCACCATCGTCATATCCTGCGCGGCGAGGTCTTTAATGACGCGCAGCACCTCGGCCGTCAACTCGGGATCGAGCGCCGAGGTCGGCTCATCAAAGAACAAGATTTCCGGGTCGAGCGCCAGGGCGCGGGCAATACTCACGCGCTGCTGCTGGCCGCCCGAAAGCTCACATGGCACCTTGTTCTCATTGCCCGTAAGCCCCATCTGCGCGATCAACTCATGCGCACGCGCATCCGCCTGCTCACGCGGGCGCTTGAGCACGCGAATCGGAGCATCGGTGATGTTTTTCATCACCGTATAGTGCGGAAACAGGTTGTAGTTCTGAAACACCAGACCAAAACGCGAACGCGCTTGCTTGGGAACATCTCCCTTCGCATAGACCGCACCCGATCCCGCATCCGCCGCAACCGCAAGGTCGCCAAACGAGAGCGAGCCACCATCGAGCGTCTCGAGCAGCGTGGCGCAGCGCAGCAGCGTGGACTTACCGCCGCCCGAAGGCCCGATAATCGCCACGACCTCGCCGCGCTTTACCTCGAGCGAGATATCCTTGAGCACCTCATTGCCGCCAAACGCCTTGCGCGCGTTCGATATATTCATTACCGAATTAATCATGGTAGTAATCCAATTTTTTCTCGGCGGCGCCCAGCAGCATCTCGACCACAAAGTTAAAGACCCAGTAGATCAGCGCCGCAATCGCAAACGGCACCATGCTCACCTGCGAGGCAACCAGCGCCTTGGCGGTCGAGAACATCTCACCCACGCCAATGGCAAACGCCAGCGACGTGTCCTTGACCAGCGTGATGATCTCGTTGCCCATCGCCGGCAGAATACGCTTGGCGACCTGCGGCATTACGATATACAGAAACGTCTGCATGCGCGAATAGCCCAGCACCTCGGCTGCCTCGTATTGACCGCGCGGAATGGACTGCAGGCCCGAGCGATAGATCTCGGCAAAGTAACCGGCGTAGTTGATGATGAACGCCACGACGCACGCCGTCCATTTGGAATCGGGCGTGAGCGAAATGCCAAACACGTAGTACGGGGCAAAGTAGATGGCAAACATCTGCAGCATGAGCGGCGTACCGCGCATGACCGAAATATAGATGCGCGCAATCCAGCGGAGCGGCGCAATTTTACTCATGCGCATAAACGCCACGGGGATTCCCAACGGAATCGACCCGAGCAGCGTCAGCACAAACAGCTGCAAGCTGACCAAGAATCCCTGGCCAAGCATCTGCATCATGACCTGAATAGACAACCCAAGCTCTCTTTCACAGTAACGGAACAGCGAACCCAATGCTAAAGCGGGTTTTCCAGGTGCCCGAGTTTGCCGTGAAAGAGGAGCGCCACGTACTAAATGTACGCAAGCGACGGTTTGAACGGCAAAATCGGGTGCCTGGGAAAGCCGCTATTTGAGAACCCAGTTGTCGAAGGACAGACCATAGCTTGAATACTTATCGCAGAGGTCCTTGACCGTACCGTCCTCATAGAGCGCCTTGAGCGACTCGGTCACGGCGTCGGCCGACTTGGTGTCGCCCTTCTTAAAGCCGACGGCGTAGTGCTCGCTGGACAGCGGCTTGTCGAGCTGCGTATAGGCATCGGGCTTGGCGGCAAGCTGATACTGGGCAATCGAAAGGTCGCATGCCACGGCATCGACCGCGCCGCTCTCGAGCTGCATAAAGGCCGTGTTGTACTCGCCAATGGTGTCAAGCGTGGCAAACGTCGCCGCCAGATCCTTCTGGTCGCCCTCGAGCACATCCTGTGCGGCGGAATCAGTCTGGGTAATCACGGTCTTACCGGCAAGATCGTCCCAGCTCTTGATACCCGCGCCCTTCTTGACCACGAGCACCTGCTCGTTGAGCATGTACGGCTCGGAGAACGTGTAGTCGTCCTCGCGGCCCTCCATGGTAAAGCCGTTCCAGATGCAGTTGATGGCACCCGAGTTGAGCAGCGTGTCCTTGGCATCCCAGTCGATGGCCTCGTATTTGACCTCCCAGCCCTGCTTGTCTGCAACGGCCTTGGCAAGGTCGAGGTCAAAGCCGGTGTACTCGCCGTCGTCGCCCACAAAGCCGTACGGAGGATAGGACTTATCAAAGCCCACCACGAGCTCCTTGGACTCCGCGGCGCCCTTCGTATCCTTGGCCGCGGCAGAGCCAGCAGCGGAGCCCTTGCCGGCACCACCGCCGCAGCCGACAAGACCAAGGCCAAGCACCGTGGCAAACGAGCCGGCTAGACCAACAAACTGACGACGAGACATATCGGTATTCATGGTATTCCCCCTCGATAGCACTTTAGTTAGGTAAAGTGAGTCATGTAACGTCCAGAATCATACACTTTACCTTGATAGAGTACAAGGGATAGGTTGCCCGCCGGGCACCGGGGCAGGGGTTAAGTTTGCTGCTCTACAGTCCTGCTCACGACGGAGGCCACATTAAGTGGCCTCCTGTTCGTGCGGAACTCGCGACAAACTTAACCCCTGCCCCGGTGCCCGGCGGGCAAACGTCGTTGGGCTTATCGCTGACAGGAAATGACCGCTTGCATATCGCCCGCTGGCTTGGCACGGTACAATGCTTGCAGCTTTTAATTCATGAATTAGTGGAGTTATTGATGGCAGAATCTCGTGCGGAGCGTAGGGCTCGTCGTGCTTTGGTGGAAGCGGCTGAGGGGTCAAAAGAGGAGAAATCCTCTACGAAATCCAAGTCTTCTAAAGCTGCAAAAAGCAAGTCGGCTAAGGGCAAGACTAAGGCCAAGCGTCCCGGCTCTCGTCGGAGCGAGGACAAGGCATCTCAGACTCGCTCCGAGCACTCGCATAAAGATCCGGTTTCGTCTGCACATAAGGCTGCGGACCCCAAGTCTCCCTGTTCGATCATGAAAGCTTGCGGTGGGTGCACGGCGCTCAATCGTCCTTATAAGAAGCAGTTGGCAGCCAAGCAGGCTGCCATGGAGGAGCTTTTTGCCTCGCTTTGCGAGCGTGAGGGCATTGCTGTCGATCCTATTCGTGGTATGGGAGTCACCCTGGGAGACCCGGGCAAATATCCTGCGCCTCGTGGTTTTCGTCATAAGGCTGCCACTCCGTTTGCTCCCGGCAAAGAGGGCGCTGTCCGCTGCGGCTTTTTTGAACGTGGGACACACAGAATCGTTGCTGTTCCTGAATGCCCTGTCGAGGCGCCGGGGGCCCGTCAGATTCTCAACGGCATCGCGCATGAGGCCGAGCGTCTGCACATTCCCGCCTTTAACGAGGATAAGCACCTGGGACTGCTTCGCTATGCCGTCGTTCGCTGCGGCTGGCGCACCGACCAGATTATGGTCACCCTCGTGACCGCTCAGCGCGACCTGCCGCATGCGCAGGAGTTCTTTGAGGCTGTCGCCGCACTCGATCCGCATATCGTCACCGTCGCTCAGAACATCAACGGTCGCCCCGGCAATGCCATCTTGGGTGAGGAGACTCGTATCGTCTATGGCGCCGAATGCATGCGCGACCAGCTGCTCGGCTGCGAGTTCGATATCTCCCCCACCGCGTTCTATCAGACCAATCCGCAGCAAACCGAGCTGCTCTATCGACTTGCCATTGACGGCATGGACCTGCAGCAGGGTGACATTCTTATGGACGCTTACTGCGGCAGCGGAACCATCGGCCTGTGCGCCGCGAAGGATGCCCAGGACAAGGGCATCGGCATTATGCTGCTCGGCGTGGAGCGCAACCCGGCGGGCATTGCCGACGCACGTCGCAATGCCGAGCTCAACGGCCTCACCCGCAGCGCTTGGTTTATGGCCGACGACGCCACCGATTACATCCTGGACGCCGCCGACAACAACGAGCGGATCGATGTCCTTTCCATCGACCCGCCGCGCGCCGGCTCCACACCCGAGTTCCTCGAAGCCGCTTGCGCGCTCAAGCCACGCCGCATCACCTATATCAGCTGCAATCCCGTGACCCAAGAGCGCGATCTGCACCAGCTCCTCGATGGAGGCTATCGCCTGCTCAAGATCACACCGGTCGACATGTTCCCCCATACCGACCACACAGAAACCGTCGTGGTCCTCGAGCGCCGCTAATCCACCCCAGTAGATTTTTGGGACAAGAAGGGGGCGACCCATCTGGGCCGCCCCCTTTACTTGGTTTATGAACGCCGTTACATGCCCTTGCGCAGGTCGCACACGCCGGCTGCCGCCATCTCGCGCAGCAGCGTCTCGCGATCGCGCGTCACGATCAAATCCAGCGGGAAGTGAATCTCGTCGAGCATCTTGCGCGCGTGATCGAGCTTGCCAATGGCCATGCCAATGTGGGCATCGGTCGACACGCCAATGCCAACGCCCAACTCGGCGCAGCGCTCGGCGATCTTGCGGCATACGGCCCAATGCTCAGTGTCGGCACCGTGCTCAAGACTATGGTTGTTGATCTCGATAATCTTGTGCTTGGCCTTAGCCGCCAACAGCACCTCGTCGATATCGAACGGCACGCCCGAGCGCCCCGCATGCCCCAGCATGAACACCTTGGGGTGCTCCAGGGCATTGATGTACATCTGGGTCGTTTGGGCGAGCGTCGCGCCTTCGGCAAACTGCGGGTTATGCACGCTTGCCACCAAATAATCCAAATTACGCGTCACCAAATCGAACAGCGAATGCTCACGACTATACGAATCGCCGGCGATATTGAGCGAAACGGGAATGTCC
Organism: uncultured Collinsella sp.; assembly: GCA_958444075.1. GTDB lineage: Bacteria > Actinomycetota > Coriobacteriia > Coriobacteriales > Coriobacteriaceae > Collinsella. Next base: position 32,209 of record CAUCNB010000011.1, read on the forward strand.
TCGCCAAACAAGCTTCCGTCCAGCGAAACGATATCGGCCTCGGCGCCGCGGAGCACCAGCACGCCGCTCCAAATGCGCGGCCAGATATCCTGGTTAATAAAGAACTGGAAACTGCGCAGGTCATTGGGGCAAGGCGTAACCATCGAGCTGAAATGATCGGCGGAACCGAGCACCTGAAGGCCACGCTCCGCCGCCCAATAGATGTTCTCCTCAATGGTTGAGTACGCATGCGCGGAGAACATCGTATGAGTATGAATATCACAAGAAAGAAGGTAGGGCATCGGGTCTCCTTGTCCAGTATGGCCGTCGCGTATATTCATTGTACGCATAGCTTTCGGCAGTCGTAAAACTGCTTCATCCCAATCACACAACGGCATAGACAACGGGGTCTGGCTTAAAACCAAACCCCGTTTCACGTAAAACATTGTAAGCAGAGCGCTTTACTTTCGACGATATTCGTCGGCCAGCTGCTTCCAGGCAGGCAGCGAGTTGACGATTGTCTCATAGCTCACGCAGTAGCCCAGGCGGAACCAGCCCGGCATGCCAAAGCTATCCGAAGGCACCGCGAGCAGCTCATACTTCTTCGCGCGCTCACAGAACGCATTCGCATCGGACTCCAGCGCTTTCACCCATAGGTAGAACGCGCCATCCGGCTCAACATAGGTGTAGCCGTACTCCGCTAGTGCATCGGTAAGCGCGGTGCGGTTGCGAGCATAGGCCTCGACATCGCTCGGTTCATCAATGCAGTCGATGATTACACGCTGGAAGAGCGCCGGTGCACACACGAAGCCCAGCGTACGGGCGGCACCGGCAACGGCGGGCATTAGACGAGCTGCCTGAGGATTCGTATTGGGAACCAGGATCCACCCGACGCGCTCGCCCGGTAGCGAAAGCGACTTGGAATACGAGTAGCACACGATGGTGTGCTCGTAGATCGAAGGCACCCAAGGCACCTCGGCGCCATAGACAATCTCGCGATACGGCTCATCAGAGATGAGCATAATCGGATTCTCGGGATCGCGCTGAGCGTTGGCCTCGCGCAGAACATTGGCCAGTCGCGTCAGCGTGTCGCATGTATACACGGCACCGGTCGGATTGTTGGGCGAGTCGATGATGACGGCAGCCGTCTTATCGGTAATCGCCTTGAGCACGTTACTCACGCTCAGCTGGAACGTATCTTCATCGGCGAGCGCCTCAACACACGTGCAGCCGGCCTTCTCAATCCACACGCGATACTCCGGAAAGTACGGGGCGATAACAACAACCTCATCGCCCGGGTTCGTAACGGCATTGAGCGTGCAGGTGAGCGAAGCCGCGGCACCCACCGTCATAAAGACGTCCTTGCCCTCATAGCTCGTGCCAAAGCGACGGTTGAGCGAGTCGGCGACGGCTGCTCGACATTGCGGCAGACCCGGCGCAGGCGTGTATCCATGCAGCTGGTCGCTCGGCAGCTCCAAGGCCTTCTTAATGGACTCAGCCACGGCGGCAGGTGCCGGAACGCTCGGGTTACCCAGCGAAAAATCGAATACGTTCTCCGCACCGATCTGTGCCTTGCGCTCAAGGCCATAGCTAAAAATCTCACGGATGATGGAGCTTTCCGCACCGCGAGCATACATAGTTTCGTTGATCATCTGTTCCCCTTTCGCATAGGCGCTATTGTACGCTTTAGCCAACTAGAGCGCCACAATGTTGATTGGGGACAGACTTAAATGCGTGAAAACGCTCATTTAAGTCTGTCCCCAATCAACATATCGCTCAAAAGAAAAAGCCTCCACAGGTTTCCCCGCAGAGGCTTTCGCTACAAGAACTATTTGTCGGCGTCGGTGTTGCCGTCAGCGTTGACAGCATTGCCATCACCGGCATCATCGGATGCGGCTTCGGCATCCTCCTGCATGGCCGCCTGCGCAAAGGCCGCAGCATCAGCCGCCAGCTCCTCCTCGCTCATGCGAGGCGAGCACTTCTTGGTCGGCATGCCGGCCGCCTTGGCGTTGCGCTCCTCCTTGGCCGCCAGGATATCGCCCTCGCGCTCAAGGTAAGCATCCCACTCGTTGTCGAGCAGGGCGTTCACGGCGTCGCCTTCGACGGTCTCGCGCTCAAGCAGCACCTTCGCCATCAGATCGAGCTGATCGCGACGGGCATCCAAAATCTCGACCGCACGGCGATGGGCTTCGCGCATGATGCGCTGAACCTCGATATCGATGCGGCGCGCCGTCTCCTCGGAATAATCCTGGTGATCGGCGTAATCGCGGCCCAGGAACACCTGATGCTGCGCCTCGCCAAACACCTGCGTGCCCAGTTCCTCGCTCATGCCCAGACGCGTGACCATCTCGCGCGCCATCTTGGTCGCGCGCTCCAGGTCGTTGCTCGCGCCCGACGTGATGTCGTCGCACATGAGCTCCTCAGCAACGCGACCGCCCAAGAACACGGCAAGCTCATCGAGCATCTCGTTCTTGGTCTTGAGGAAGTGATCCTCCTGCGGAAGCTGCAGTGTGTAGCCCAGAGCCTGGCCACGGCTGACAATCGAAATCTTGTGAACCGGATCGGAGTGCTCCAGGATATGACCCACCAGGGCATGACCGCTCTCGTGGTAGGCAATCGTGGTGCGCTCGGCTTCGGTCATCACGCGACCCTTGCGCTGCGGTCCGGCAATCACGCGCTCCATCGACTCCTCGACCTCGTCCATCGAGATCACGGAACGATGGCGGCGAGCAGCCAAAAGCGCAGACTCATTGAGCAGGTTCGCCAGATCGGCGCCGGTAAAGCCAACGGTCATCTGGGCGAGCTTCTCAAACTTAACGTCCTCGTCCATCGGCTTGTTCTCGGCATGCACGCGCAAGATCTGCTCGCGGCCCTTCACGTCCGGACGGTCGACCGTAACCTGACGGTCAAAACGGCCGGGACGCAGCAGCGCCGGGTCCAAAATATCGGGGCGGTTGGTCGCGGCGATCAGGATGACCGACTCGCTTTCCTCAAAACCGTCCATCTCGACCAGCAGCTGGTTGAGCGTCTGCTCGCGCTCGTCGTGGCCGCCGCCCAAACCGGCTCCACGCTGACGTCCCACGGCATCGATCTCGTCAATAAAGATGATCGACGGAGCCTGAGACTTGGCCTCCTTAAAAAGGTCGCGCACGCGGCTGGCGCCGACACCCACGAACATCTCGACAAAGTCAGAGCCCGAGATACTAAAGAACGGCACGCCCGCCTCGCCGGCAACGGCCTTGGCCAGCAGGGTTTTACCGGTGCCCGGAGGGCCCACCAGCAAAACGCCGCGCGGAATCTTGGCACCCAGCTTGCGATAGCGGTCCGGATCGCTCAAAAAGTCGCGGATCTCCTCGAGCTCTTCGACTGCCTCGTCCACGCCGGCAACGTCCTCGAACTTGACCTTGGGGCGCGTGGCCTCGTTGGTCTTGGCGTTGGTCTTGCCAAACTGCATGTTCCTATTATTGGCGCCCATCATCTGGCGCATAAAGTAGAACATGATGGCGATCAGGGCAATCGTCGGAAGCACACTCATCGCCAAGTCGCCCCAAAAATCGGGATCGTTGGTGTTGACGATGTACTTGGTATCGGGGTGCTCCGCCATGAGCTCGGCAAGCGAATCGGAACCGACATAGGTCGAGGAAAAGCTCTTGAGCTCGCTCGTGTCGCCCTTGTCCTTTTTCGTCTTCCAGTAATGACCCGTCACGCTTCCGTCCTGAACCGTATAGGTCAGATCTTCGACGCGATCCTGCTTGATGGCGCTGACCATCTCACTCGTCGCGAGCTTTACGGTATTGCTGGAGTTGGCAAAGCCGGAGCCCATGTTAAAGAAGGCGTAACCCAGGAGCGCGCAAGCCAAAAGAAAATACAGCCAGCCCGTACGCGTGGGCTTCTTGCCTCCGGGCATCCCCGGGATCTTTGGGTCCCGGGGAGTCTGGGAATTGTTGTCGTTACGGTCGTCGGGCATCTTACGAATAAACCTCCGGTTTCAAAATGCCCAGATACGGAAGGTTGCGATAGCGCTCGGCATAGTCGAGGCCGTAGCCCACCACAAAGGCATCGGGGCAATGGGTTCCAACATACTTGGGCGTGACGGCCGAGACGCGGTCCTCAACGTCCTTCCACAGGAAGGCAGCGACCTCCAGCGAGGCGGGCTTACGGCTCTCGAGATTCTTCATCAGGTACTTGAGGGTCAGGCCCGAGTCCAGAATGTCCTCGACAATCAGCACGTCGCGACCACGGATGTCGATATCCAGGTCCTTAATGATACGCACGATGCCCGAAGACTTCACACCGTCGCCATAGCTCGAAACAGCCATGAAATCGATGTTGGTCGGCAGCTCGATCTTGCGCATCAGGTCGCCCATAAAGACCACGGCGCCGCGCAGGACCGCAATCAGCACCAGATCCTTACCCGCGTAGTCGCGAGTAATCTGCTCGCCTAGGCGAGAGACGATACCGTCGATATCCTCCTGCGTAAACAGAACCTTCTCGATATCCGGATGTTGAGAAGCCATGACAACCCTTTCTTGTGCTTATCGCCCACGCACCGCCGCATGGACGCGAACTACACATTCTAGCAGCGCACGGGGTATATTTACCAGCACGTGCGCCATCAGCGCGGGAATACCGTCAACGTCGCACAGAATAGCTGGCGCGAAGCGCTATTCCGCATCGACCACACGAAGCAGATATGCCACGCGCGTTGCGGCCGTGCATTTAAAACGCTCGTCCGCGCGAACGCCCGCGACCCATACTACGGCACCTCCCGGAGCCGTTCTTACCACGGGTACGCCAGAGCGGTCTGAAACAGGAATGCGCGCCTCGTTTAACAGGTCTGACACTTTCTTGCTTCGGCCGTTCATCCCCAACGGGCACATCACGTCTCCCGGCACAGGGCTATCCACCCACAGGCGCGCCGATCGTGCCTCGGTGGGGATCTCCCCGCGCGAGCCGGCTAACATCCGCTCGCCATCGCGGTCGGCAAACCCCAGGGCCGCCGCATCCACCAAGGCCGCAACCTTTCCGGCAGCAGCAAGCTCGCGGGCACGGTGCACGATATCGCACCCCGGCTCCACAGCCATCGGCTCCGCTGTCAGCATATGCCCCGCCCCCAGCGGCAGACAACCGGGAACGGAGATCCAATCGGCCACTAAACCCTCGCGCGCCGCCGGGGCCTTGAACGCCAGCATGCCAAACTCCACACGGGCATCAATTCCCGCAGGAAGCGTAACCGAGCCCGAGCCCGCAGCGACGCAGGCGAGCACGCGCTCCACGTGCCGCATCTCCGGTCGCGCGTCGGGATCGATGCGCTTAATCGCCAACCGCACGATACGCCGTGCAATCACAACCTCAGCGGCGGCAAGACGGCGCGCATCGAGCACCAGTGCGCCCGCCGCTTCCTTGCGCAGGCAGCTTCGAAACGCCTGTGCCGAAAGCTGGGAAAGAAAGGCGTCTTCGTCGCCCAGAATTTCGCAAGCGGCGCCAATCGTCTTACAGACGCTCGCGTTGCGCCGTGCCACCACCGGCATCACCCGATGGCGTACATAGTTGCGCAGGTACGAAACGTCCTCGTTGCTTTCATCTTCCCGCCATGGCTGACCGTGCACCTGCAGATAGCTCACGAGCTCATCGTGCGTGAGGTCGAGCAAGGGGCGAACCACAATGTTCCGACGGCGCGGAATGCTCGATAGACCCGCGGGACCCGACCCTTTAATGGCATTCATCAAAAATGTTTCCGCGCGGTCCGACGAAGTATGCGCGGTACAGATACGAGCCGCCGTCCGCGGTGCGCCCGATTCAGCACAAAGTTCGCGAACATATCTCCGTGCCGCGGCATAGCGCACCTCGCGAGCCGCAGCCTCGATATTGCCCGATTCGTCATCAAAATAGGCATGCTCAACACACAGCGGCAAGCCGTATTGCGCGCACAGGTCACGTACAAAGGCCTCGTCGCCATCGGATGCCTCCCCGCGCAGATGATGGTTTACATGCAGCACGTGCAATCGCTCGCGCGCAATGGGAGCGACGCCGCGCCCGTCCTGGATATCCAGCTTTGATGTGCAAGCCATAAGGAGCAGCGCCGTCGAGTCCGCACCGCCTGATACCATGAGCACTACGGGGGCAGCGGCCCGCCGCGTTGCCAGGGCGCTCTTATCCGTCCTCGGCGCGGCATGATGTCCATAGTGCTGAGATACCGTTGGCATTCGCTTCCTCCTCTATTCGTCCGCACTCATTGTATCCTTTGGAATCTTATGTCTCGCCTGCACCTTCATATCCTCGGCAGCGGCTCAAAAGGCAACTGCGCACTCGTCGAGGGGCCTCAGGGGCTCATCATGATCGACAACGGCCTGTCCCGCCGCGAGACACTTAAACGCATGGCGGAGCTTGGCCTCTCGGCAGACGACGTCGCCTCTCTTGTAATCACCCATGAGCATGGTGACCATATCAAGGGGCTCGATGTATGGTGCAAGCACTGGCATGGTCCCCTCTTTGCCAGCAGGGACACCCTTTCATGCAAAGAAAACCTCGCGCACCTGCCCGTAGAGGAATTTGACCCCGGCGACACGCTCCCCATTGCCGGCATCCACGTGCAAACCTACTCAACATCGCACGATGTCATCAATCCTGTCGGCTATCGATTTAATGCTCTCGATGATTCCATTGGGTTTGCCACCGACACCGGAGAGTTATCGAGCAAGGCCATAGGCATCCTCAAAGACTGTCGAGTTCTCGCGCTCGAAAGTAACCACGATGTAACTATGTTGCGCGAAGGAGCGTACCCCCGCTTTCTTCAGGAGCGCATCCTGTCCACAAAGGGGCACCTCTCCAACAACCAGGCCGCCGAAGCCGCGCGCGAACTTGTTACCGATCGCACCGAACAGCTCATCGCCATGCATATCAGCCAGGACAATAATCGTCCAAGCCTTACCGTCAAAAGCTATGCCAACGCGCTTGATGCAAGTCTCGATGATGAACTCGGCAGTTCTGCCACCCGTCTTCAAGGGCCACGGAAGCTCTCGATACGCCCTGCAAGCCAGTATCAACCGACAACCATTCAATAGCCCCTCAAGACAACAAAAGGGGGCTGGGAATCACTTCCCAGCCCCCTTAACTCATACTCTCGATTGAAGCAGAGCCATCGTTAGTCGATAGAGATCTTCGTGACGTTCTTCTTCTCGACAATCTTGGGAACCGTAACGGTCAGGATGCCGTCAGCATACTTAGCCGAAAGGCCCTCGCTCGAAGCGTCCTTCAGATACACGCCGCGCGTCGCACTGTACGAGCCGAACTCCTTCTGGAGGAAGTTCTTACCCTCGTTTTCGGCGCTCTCCTCGACGTTCACGCTGATGGACAGGCGACCCTCATTGAGCTCAACGTCGATGTCATCCTTGGCGACACCGGTCAGATACGCCTTGACCTCGTAGCCATCGCCCTTGTCCTCAACGTCAACGGGGAACGCCTTGGAGGCAATCGAGTTGTTTGCAAGGTCGGTCATATCATCAAACAGATCGAACAGCGAGCTAGCAGAAGGACGAACGCCAAAAACCGAACGATAAGGAACCATGCTTGCCATGTTTACCACTCCTTTTAAGGACTGCCGAGCCATCTTCTAGGTGACTGGGACTTCTTTTGACGCTCTTATATATGCCCACCCAGTGCTCATATATACATCGACTATAAAGTTTTTTGAGTCCAGTACTATAAGCATATCTAAGTGTGTATGACTCAGGTCTTAGTAAGGTTAAGGTTCTTTGAACCAGAGCTTAAATAAGAAGTATGTTCGCAGCTACAAATAACAAGGGGCTTACAATGAGCGCGTACACGTTGTTGGTAACGAGCTAAAGGGCATCATGGACGACCAAAACCAGAACAATATGTTTATGCCGACGCAGGGCGAAGATACTTCTACGCAGCCGCCACGGTTCCATCGCCCCCACATCTCGCAAGAGCCCATTAATGATCCTGAGCCCGATTATGTGACGAGAAATCGAAATCAAACGCTCGAGGATGCCCAAACGGGACGTAAACATATGGGCGTTGCCTCGGGAGACCCTGTATATCTGAACGACGCACCATTATCTAAAAACAGCGCAGCTAGCGATGAGCCGATGAAAGCATCCGCCGCTCATCAACAAAGAGGGCCTCGACCCAAGCAAACCTTGACGCATTCGGCTCGCTATCTCGAAACGCCAAAACAGGGAAAATCAATCTTCGTTTCGTCAAGTAAACGACGCAAGCAGCATCAGCTGACAATTCTGCTTTTGATCATTGCGGCCATAGCAGTTGCCCTTGTTATACGATTTATTTTCTTTAAATAAAGGCTCAATACCAAAAACAACAAGATCGTCTGGTGTAATTGAGTCATTTACACCCCGTAAACGCAAAAAAGGGGGAGGCCGCGAGGCCTCCCCCTTCTTCAAGTCTTG
>CAUCNB010000012.1:0-38699 GCA_958444075.1 uncultured Collinsella sp.
TCACGAGCGGGGGCTCCTGTCGTTTCCGTGCCCCTGGATTGGGTCATAGTGTCTGTCGTGGCCGGGGAAGTGGGTCTTCCGTTCTTTTCACTAATCGATTGATTCGCTCCAGGAGGCTCGAGCCCGTGAGGGAGCGAGCGTTTGGGGCGTGGCTGTGGCGTTGTTTGCCGCGAATGTCCGCTTTGGGCGTATCATCGTGGGCATCTCGCAAAACCTCGTTGCAAGGGAGACTCATCCCATGGCTACAGAAAAGTCCTCGTCGCGCCCATGGATGTCCGATGCCGCGATCTATCAGATCTATCCGCGCTCGTTTAAGGATTCGACTGGTTCGGGTCTGGGCGATATCGCGGGCATTACCCAGCAGATGGACTATCTTGAGCAGCTGGGCATCGAGGCCATCTGGCTGAGCCCGTTTTACCCATCGCCTCTTGTCGATGGCGGCTATGATGTGGCGGACTACTGCGATGTCGACCCACGTCTCGGCTCGCTTGACGACTTCGATGACATGATCGCTGCGGCTCATGCGCACGGCATCAAGGTCATCGTCGACATCGTGCCCAACCATTCGTCCAACCAGCACCCCTGGTTCAAAGCCGCTCTTGCCGCCGGCCCCGGATCACCCGAGCGCGCCCGTTATATCTTCCGCGATGGTCGCGGCGAGCACGGCGAGCTGCCTCCCACCAATTGGAATGCCAACTTTGGCGGCCCCGCCTGGACGCGCGTCGCGGACGGTCAGTGGTATCTGCACATGTTTACGCCCGAGCAGCCGGACTTTGACTGGTCGTGTCCCGAGGTTCATGCGTTCTTTTGCGACGTCCTGGCGTTTTGGAGCGATCGAGGCGTCGATGGCTTTCGCATTGATGTGGCGCACGGTCTCGCCAAGGATCTCGACCGCGATGACCTCGACCGGTGGCATCTCGCCGAGGGCGATGACATGGTTGAGGACGGCACCCATCCGCTGTGGGACCGCAACGAGGTCCATGAGATCTATCGCGAGTGGCGCCGCGTGTTCGACCGTTATGATCCGCCGCGCAGCGCCGTTGCCGAGGCGTGGGTTCTGCCCGAGCGCCAGTATCTCTACGCACGCCCCAGCGAGCTTGGCCAGACATTCAACTTTGAGTTCGCCAAGGCCACTTGGACCTATGATGACATGCACGCTGCAATCGAGAAGGGCTTGAAGGCGGCTATCGAATCCAATTCTGCCTCGACCTGGGTACTCTCCAACCACGACGTGCCGCGCGTGGCGACACGCTATGCCCTGCCGCAAATCAAGGCGACGCGCTACCATCAGATTGCGCTCGACTGGCTCTTACGCGACGGGTCGTCTTATGACGAGGGCCGTGAACTCGGTGAGCGCCGCGCGCGGGCGGCCCTTTTGCTTGAGCTGGCGCTTCCGGGCTCGGCATACGTGTATCAGGGTGAGGAGCTCGGCCTTTTTGAGGTGGCCGATATCCCGTGGGTCGCACTCGAAGATCCTACTGCGACCAATACGCACGGACCGAAGCGCGAGAAGGGGCGCGACGGCTGCCGTGTGCCCCTGCCGTGGGTGGCAGCGGACGATCCCGTGCAGGGCGGATCGTTTGGGTTTTCACCGGCGGACGCCGATGCGGCGCCCCATCTGCCGCAGCCTGCATGGTTTTCCGATTACGCTGCCGATAGGGAAGAAGCGGACCCGACATCGATGCTTGCGCTCTATCGTGACGCCCTCTGGCTGCGGCGCAAGCTGCGCGGGCGCGCCAACGATCTTAAGTGGCTCGATCTTGACGGGCGCACCGGCCTTGCGGATGGTGCCGAGGGCGCTGAGGGCGGCGTCATCGCCTATCGCCGTGACAACGGCTGGGCGTGTGTGACGAACTTCGGTGCAGCACCCGTGGAGCTGCCGGCGGGCAGGGTCCTGCTCACCTCATCACCGCTTGCAGACGGCAAGCTCGCGCAGGACAGTTCTGCCTGGATCATGCTCGCTGAGTTGTAGGGGCCTCTTGCGGCGAGTTTGCGTTTGCCTGCGCTTTCCGTGGTGGCTGATGTCTTCGCGAGGTTCGCGAGGGTGTCGCAAAACTTTTCAAAAAAAGTTCTTGCATTTGGGTGGATTATCCCGTATATTAAATCCTCGCAGGCGGACATGGCTCAGTTGGTAGAGCACAACCTTGCCAAGGTTGGGGTCGCGGGTTCGAGCCCCGTTGTCCGCTCCATTTGGGCGTTTAGCTCAGGGGGAGAGCGCTTCCCTGACACGGAAGAGGTCAGAAGTTCAAATCTTCTAACGCCCACCAAATGTTCGCAGCTCAGAGGCTTAGCCTCTGAGCTGTTTTGTTTTGGTCGCCAAATCGCCGGCAAAAGGTACCTCGCTTCATGAAAGAGCGGTTCTGAACGTCAGTTTAGCCTTGTCATCTCAATCGAGTGGGGGTTGACCATTTTGAACATAACCGTGCATCTCGTTGACGTTTCTGCGATCGATCCCGGCGAGACCGTTGATATGGCATCAATCGCGGGACGTTATGCCTCGCGTGCCTCCAATGGAGATCTCCCCATTGCGTCTCGGAGGGAAGCTGCGGGCGTGGGTCTGCTGCTTCGCGACGCCCTGGGTGTCTTCGACGACACCCAGCTTGCGCGCTCTGCTTTCGGCAAGATCGAGCTTGCGGATGGGGAGGCCCCCTCTATTTCCATTTCACATGGCGGAAGCGTGGCCGTCCTCGCTGTTTCCGATGTTGCTCGGTCGGTCGGAGGACCTATTGGCGTGGATATCGAGGCGGTCGATGAGATTGTACCTATTGCGGTTGAGCGTATGGCGAGCTCAAGGGAACGGGCGTGGATTGACGCTGCGGCAGATTCGCAGGAACGCGCCTTTCGGCTGTGTCGGGTTTGGACGCGTATCGAAGCCGTCCTGAAGGCGGAGGGGTCCGGCTTTTCAATCGATCCCCGCAAAGACGGGTTGCCGAGCGGATGGTTTACTTCCTCGGTGGTGTTTGGCCAGTGTGTCATCTCTTGTGCAGCGCGTTCTATGCCCCATATCGCCATTGAGGAGCATGCCTTTCGGGTAGCATAGTAGCCAATCGCCAACAGGGGAGGCCTTCTATGTCACTGAACGCTAAAAACGATATTGCTTCGCGGATCGAAGGCGCCGTCTTTGAACTTATGGCGACAACGCCTGTGCAATCGATTAAGGTCACCGACGTACTCCGTCTTGCCCATACATCAAAATCAACCTTCTATCGTTGCTACCGCTCTGTCGATGATGTGGTCAAGCGCTTTGAAGATGAGCTGCTCCAGAACATGCAAGACATTAACGACGTTGCCCTTGAGGCTCGTTTTGGTGATGCGCAGCTTGATCCCACGCCCACGATGATCAAGCGCATGGAAATCCTCAAGGCCAATCGCTCGAAAGTCCTGGCGCTTAACAGCGATAACGGTGATCCCGTGTTTGCACACAAGGCAACGATCTTCATGCATGACTATTTTCGCGATCGTTTGCGGTCGACGTTTTCGGATGAGACGGACCTCGATCTGTATCTTGCTTTTGCGCTTGCGGGCCACCATAACCTCATCCAGTATTGGCTCGAAGTCCGGCCTGACCTTGAGGCACGAACCGTTGCCGCCGCGCTCAATCGCATGTTCTACGCACCGCTCTTTGTCGACGATACCTCGCGCCATTGGCACCCACGTATCCCCGATTTTGAAAAGCCACTCGGGTGAGCGGCTGTTTTTTAGGGATGAACGGTTGCGCATGCAGCGAACTCAAAGTGCTCCAACCCTATGAATCGGTTTTAAGCACGGTCATTTATCTGCTATTTGGAACGAAATTAAGCTATGCGTACCAAATGATGGGACATATAACGGCTTTTTGTCCCACAACACCAAATAAACCCCTCATAAACTAAAGCTACGTTCAAAAGAACCACTGCAGTAGTTCAACGTGTGACGGCACAGAAAAGCCGCGAGCGCTCTCTCACCTTCGCTCGCGGCCGGACTGCGCCATCACTCCGTACACCCTCACATGATTAGGATGTGATATTCAGTGGTTACGCTCGGAAAGAACATGCGCAGCGTCTCGATTGTAGGCGTAGGCTGCACCCCGTTCAAGGATTTTGAGGAGCATCCCGAGACCCAGGGCATTGGCGAGGGCGAGGCGTTTGGCTATGCTGCCCTCGAGGCAATTGCCGATGCCGGTCTTGAGCCCCGCGATATCGACTTTTTCTACCACGGCAGCGCCAATCCGTATCTTGTTGGCGATTGCATTACCCCCAACATGCAGGTTGCCGATTGGTTTGGCGTTCGCGCCAAGGGTTCCGTCCATCATTCCGAGGCTTGCTGCACGGGCTACGTCGCCCTTGAGCAGGCCGTGATGGCAGTCGCCTCCGGTGCCTACGATGTCGTCCTTACGGGTGCCTGCGATTTGGCTTCGACCCTTCCCGTTGAGCACATGCCCTCGCATATTCGCCAGGACTTTACGCTTGACGTCATGATTCCCTCGCTCGATAAGATCTATGACCGCGCGTATGGTCGCCCGCTCGATGGTGCCTTTGGCGTGTCGTTCGACAACTGGATCAACGAGTATTCGATGCAGTACGACCTTACTGCCGATCAGATCGATGACGCCCTGAACGGCCTTACCAAGAGCCTTCGCCGCGGTGCCGTCCTGAATCCCCTTGCCTGGTACGAGACCACGGTCGAGGAGGATGCGAAGGCGGCTGGGTTCGATACCGCCGACGAGTATCTCAAGAGCATGTACAACCCGCGCGTTACGCAGTACCTGCGCGTTACCGGCTTTGAGAAGAAATGCGACGGTGCCGCCGCTGTTGTCGTGATGCCCACGGAGAAGGCCAAGGCCATGGGTGTCCCGTATGCACCTATCGAGGTTCTGGGCACGGGCGCCTCTGCCGTCGAAGCCGGCCTGCTTCACAACGAGCACTGGGCTACCGAGCTTGCTGCCAAGCAGGTCTACGACCTTACCGGCGTGAGCCCCGATGAGATCGACCTGTTTATGTGCAATGACTTCTTCCTGGCTTCCGAGATCGTCTCGGCCGAGGAGTGCGGCTATATTCCGCGCGGCGAGGCTTGGAAGTATGCGATCGATGGCCGCACCGCTTTTGACGGCGATAAGCCCATCAACCCGCACGGTGGCCGTTGCAACTTCGGCCACGCTCATGGCGCATCCGGTATCGCCGATATCGTCGAGGCCGTCAAGCAGATGCGCGGCGTCGCCGGTGCAACCCAGATGAAGAAGATTCCTGAGACGGCCTTCCTGCGCGGTTTTGGCGGTTCTCAGAATGTGCGCTGCCAGATTCTTCGTACCGTCGCCTAAGCGACCGCGGTTTTCGATTTCCCATAAGGAGTATTCTCATGCAACTCAAAGATATGGAGCCCGTGGTCAAGAAGTTCTACACGGGTCTTGAAGAGGGCATCTATTGGGCACGTCAGTGCCCCGAGTGCGGAGCCGTCGAGTTTCCGCCTCACCTTGCCTGCAATGCCTGCGGCTACCACAAGACCGATTGGGTCCAGGTTTCCGGTCACGGCCATCTGATCGATTTTACCCTGCCTGGTCCGCAGAACGACAAGCCCTACCTCAAGGAGTATGGCAAGTACGCCTACGGCGCCGTCGATATTGACGAGGGTTCTCAGTACACCTACGTCATCTACGGCATTACCAAGAAGAAGGCCCCCGAGATCCGCGCCAAGCTCATGGCGGGCGAGACCGTTGGTGTCCATGCCAAGGTCATCGATCGACCGGGTTACAAAGAGCTCACGTTTGAGCTTGACGACTAGGTTTTCACCCTTTTAACAATTCGATTCCTCTCTTAGGCCACGGCGGGACCCGTGTCTCCAGCCCGCCGTGGCCGCCCCTCTTTTTATCTTAGAAAGGCACCATCATGAACGAAGAACTCACTCAGCAGATCTGCGATTTTGCCAAGTCCGCTTACAACTACGATGGCGATGTGACCCCCGAGACGACGTTTGAGACCCTGGGCAAGGGCTCGATGAAGATGATCGCCCTGACCTCCATGATCGAGAACGAGCTCGATGCCGAGGTCCCCGTTCGCGAGGTCATGGTCATGAAGACCATCGGCGAGCTTATCGAGCGCACTGCCGAAGAGATGGAGTAGCTGCCATGGACCTGATGCAGACCCTGCGCGAGCAGGCTGCCGCCAAGCCTATGCGCGTTGCTTTTCCCGAGGGCGAAAACGAGACCATGATGCAGGCGGTCGCAAAGATCGCCGCCGAGCATCTTGCCGAATGTGTGCTGGTCGGCGACGGCGGTAAGCTCAAGGAGCTTGCCGATGAGCGCGGCATCTCCCTTGACGGCATCGAGATTGTCGATGTGACCGACGAGGAGGCGAACGCTGCCTGCTGCGAGCGCTACCTTTCGCATCCGGATTGCAAGTTTAAGCCCAAGGGCGCCGCGCGCCGTATGGCGCGTCCGCTTGAGCGCGCCCTGATTTTGCAGGTGCTCGGCGATGTCGACGTAATGTTCGCCGGCATTGATAACGCCACGGGCGATATTATCCTGGCGGGTCAGACCATCGTCGGCCTTGCCGACGGGGTGGACACCGTGAGCTCGTGCGGTATCGCCGACATTCCCAACTGGAACGGCGGCGAAGGTGGCCTTTTGGCTTTTGGCGATTCCGCCGTTTGCGTCGACCCTACGAGCGAGGAACTTGCCTCGATCGCGATTTCGTCGAGCGAAACGGTGCGCTCGCTGACCGGATGGGATATCCGTTGCGCGCTGCTTTCGCATTCGACTGACGGCTCGATGGATAACGAACTCGTCGACAAAGTACGCCGCGCTCGCGAGATTGCCAACGATCGCCGTCCCGACCTTGCCATCGACGGCGAGTTCCAGTTTGACTCGGCGATTAACCCCAAGGTTGCGGCCAAGAAGGTACGTCGTGAGTCCGCTGTTGCGGGACAGGCCAACGTGGTCATCTGGCCTGATATCAACGTGGGCAATATCGGCGTCAAGATCATCCAGAACCTGACCGGCGCCAATGCTTACGGCCCCATGCTTCAGGGCTTCAAGAAGATCGTGTGCGATTGCTCGCGCTCTGCGCCCGTCGACGAGATCGTCGGCAACGTGGTGATGAGCTGCGTGCGCGCCCAGGCGCTTAAGGAGGCTTAAGATATGTCCGATAAAAAGACTCCCTGGCGCATCCTGGTAATCAACCCGGGTTCCACTTCCACGAAGGTGGGCGTTTTTGAGGGTGATGAGTGCAAGCTCAGCAAGAACGTTGCGCACGATGCGAAGGACCTCGCCCAGTTCGATGGGGTTTCGGCTCAGATGCCGTATCGCTGCGATCTGATTCTTGGAGCACTGGGGGAGGCGGGCCTGAAGCTCGAGGACTTTGATGCATTTGTCGGTCGCGGCGGCGGCTTGCTTTCGTTGCCCGGCGGCACGTATGCCATCAATGAGGTCATGCTCGAGCATGCCCGCATCGGTGCGAACGGCATTCAGCACCCGGCGCAGCTTGGCCCCCAGATTGCCCATGAGTTCGCTTCAAAGACGGGCAAGCCCTCTTTTGTGGTGAATCCTCCCGATACCGATGAGCTGTGCGACCTCGCACGTATGACGGGCATTAAGGGCGTGTATCGAAACGTGCACCTGCACGCCCTTAATCTTAAAGAGACCGCCATTCGTCACGCGGCAAAGCTCGGTCGCGCATATGACGAGTGTAACTTTATTGTTTGTCATATCGGCGGTGGCATTTCGATTTCCGCTCACCTTAAGGGCAAGATGGTCGACGGCAACGACATCGTCGGCGGCGAGGGCCCCATGGCGCCGACGCGCTGTGGCTCGGTCCCCGCAATCGAGGTCGCGAAGTATACGGCGGAACATGGTCTCGACGTTGCCCGCGCCCATTGCATGAAGACCGGTGGCTTCGTTGACCTTTTGGGTACGTCCGATGCCATCGAGGTGTGTGAACGTGCCGCTGCGGGCGATAAGGCTGCAGCACGCGCTTGGGATGCAATGGTTTACCAAATCTGCAAGTGGATTGGCGAGATGGCCTGCGTGCTGAAGGGCGACGTCGACGGCATCTTGCTCGGAGGCGGCATGGTCCACAGCAAGGAGCTCGTTGCCTCGATTGAGGAATGCTGCTCTTGGATCGCTCCCGTATCGGCTTATCCCGGCGAGTTTGAGCTCGAGGCGATGGCGTCTGGCGCCTGCCGCGTGCTCGATGGTGTCGAGGAAGCGCTCGTGTACAGCGGAGAACCCGTGTTCACCGGATTCAACGACTAATAGTGCTGTGTTTGGGGCGGCCGCTGGTGATGTCTGGCCGCTCCGACCCTTTTCTTTAAGTGTAAGGATGGATCATGGATAAAACCAAGATCAAGTACCTGGTGGGCATTTACGCAGCCGCCATGTGCATCATGGGCATGCTCGTGCCCGTTCCCATCGTGGCCTCTGTTGCGGCCGCGTTTCCCAACGAGAACATCGCTGCCGTTCAGATGATTATCGGCATCATCCCGTTGATGATGGCGTTGTCCGCCATGCTCGTCTCTTCACAGCTTGCCTCTCGCGTGTCCAAGAAGAAGACGACGCTCGTCGGTCACATTATCGTGATGCTGGCAGGCGCCTCGGTGCTGGTGTTCCACGACTCGCTCGGCCAAGTCTTAGCGGCTTCTGCTGTCATGGGCCTTGGTCTCGGTGCCGTGCAGAATTCAACGGACGCTCTTATCGCGGATTACTTTGGCGGAAAGCAGCGCTCGTTTGTCATGGGCATCTACTCCACTTTTGTTGCACTGGGCGGCATTATCTGGACGATGGTTTCCGGCATCTTGGGTTCTGCCGAGTGGTTCCACAGCTATGCGGCGTACTTCATCATGATCATTTTCATCGTAATCGAGGCTGTTTGCCTTCCTGAGGGTCATCTTGAGCCCAAGCGCGAGGTCAACGTGTTTGCCAATATGCCTAAAGAGGTCGCGATTATCACGCTCATGAGCTTTGTGTTCGTACTTACGTTCCAGCTCTTTAGCTCCAATGTCTCGCTGCTTGTCGTGGGCCGTGGCTTTGGCGGTACCGTGGAGGCCGGTCTTGCCTCTACCGTTATGACCGTTGCCGGTATTGCGGCTGGTCTTTTGGTCGGTCCGCTGTTTGCCAAGTTTAAGAACCTGGCTATGCCGATCGCGTGGGGCGTGACGCTCGTCGGCCTGGGCCTGACGCTGGTTGCGCCCGCCTTTATGGTGCTGTGCGTTGCGGGTTTTGTCGTTGCGCTGGGCAAGGAGACCTACGTGCCGCTGGAGGGCAATTTTGCCGCCGGCAACTCTGCCCCCGAGGGACGTGCGTTTAACCTCGCCATTGGCATGGCAGGTATCAACTTTGGCATGGCATTGTCTCCCATTGTGTTTGAGGCCGTGACGTCGCCGTTTGGTGCAACGATTGACCAGAAGTTCATCGCCGGCATGATCGTCTGTGCGGCTTGTGTCGTCTTTGGCGCCATTAAGTATCGCAAGCTCACCCCGGCCCAGCTTGCCGAGGCCGAGAAGATGGCGGCCGGCGGCGAGGCGGAGTAGCCGCTCGAGTAGTTGCTTTGCCGCACATCATGTTTTATCGGGGCCGCCGACATATGCCGGCGGCCCTCTTTCTATCAATGACTTTGAAAGGCTTACGGCTATGAAGTTACCTGTCAGGCGCGTTATCGGTATTCTCAACGGCTTCTTTAACCCGCTATTGCTCTGCGCGTTTCTCCCCATCATTGAAGGGGCGCCTGGCTTGGATCTGACGGGCCCCACGGGCTTTTGGGGACAACTCATCGTGGCCACGGTGATCGCCGAGGTTCTGAGCGCACTCCCGCTGTTTGGCAAAACGGTTGGTATGTGCCTGGACTTTTTTGGTTTTGAGCAGGGGAGTGCATCACACAAGATCGCCGGTACGGTCATCGGTGCCACGCTCCTTTTTATGGTGATCGGTTTTGGCGAGATTGCCTTCCAAGGAGGATTCGGAACGATTGAAGGCCGTACGTTCTTCGCGCGTTGGGCCGGCCTCGTCACAAAGGGATGGGCCTTTGTGGTTATCGCCGGCGTGCTGCTCGATCCCTTTACAGCGGCTCTCGGCCGCATGATGGTTCGCGAAGAGAGGTAATAGATCCTCGCCTATCGAATGCCGGCGGACGGGGCGCCGGGGCTGTAGTCTTCCGAGCGTTTACAGTCCTGTCGCTCCGTCCGCCGGCATTCGACCGCAACATGTTGGTCAAGCATAATCTTTTGGATTCTTTTGGCGTGAGCGGCTTGGTTTTGGTAGGATTTGTCAGCGGCGCGGTTGAGGGGGTTTCAAAACTGCCGTGCAGGTAGTCGAGCTGATAACGTTTTAGCACTCTGCCAAGAGCCCTTCATTTTTAATGCGTTTGCAAAATGACTAATTGCTTTGACCTGCTGAAACACTATATGTTGTGTTTGACCTAAAAAAAGAATACAGGATATAGATGCCTCTTTGTCGTATGATAGATGGCGGACAGAGAACGAAGACCTTAACTGCCTCTTTTGAACGTGTCCTTGAGCCGCTTGATCGGCTTCTGGGAATGTCCGCATGGAGGCTTATGGTTTATCGAGAACACAGATTGCGCGACGGCGCCGCAAGACAGGGACAGGCCCTGCCGGGCATCGTTTGGCTCTGAAGCGCAATGAGGCTACGATGCGAAAGAGGCAAGAGGATGAAGATCATCAAGCGCAGCGGCACCGAGGTTGTCTTTGACATCGATAAGATCGTCAATGCCATCCGCGCCGCCAACTTGGAGGTCGAGGAGAGCTCTCGTCTAACCGACCGCCAGGTGGTTTACGCGGCACAAAACGTCGCCGAGGCATGCGAGAACGCGGGCCACACCGTTTCGGTCGAGGAGATCCAGGATTTGGTCGAGGACGAGATCATGCGTCTCGACTGCTACGAGGTTGCTCGCCACTACATCATCTATCGCTATGTTCAGAGCCTGAAGCGCCAGAAGAACACGACCGACGACAAGATTCTGTCGCTGATCGAGTGCAATAACGAAGAGGTCAAGCAGGAGAACTCTAACAAGAACCCGACCGTCAATTCCGTCCAGCGTGACTATATGGCCGGCGAGATTTCCAAGGACCTGACTCAGCGTGTGCTGCTGCCCCAGGAGATCGTGGATGCCCACAATGAGGGCCTGATCCACTTCCACGATTCTGACTACTTTGCCCAGCACATGCATAACTGCGACCTGGTGAACCTGGAGGACATGCTCCAGAACGGCACCGTTATCTCGGGCACGCTGATCGAGAAGCCGCACAGCTTCTCGACTGCCTGCAACATCGCGACGCAGATTATCGCCCAGGTTGCTTCCTCCCAGTACGGCGGCCAGTCTATTTCGCTGACCCATCTTGCCCCGTTTGTTGAGGTGAGCCGTCAAAAGATTCGCGGCGAGGTTGCCCGCGAGCTCGAGGAGCTCGGTGTTTCGGCATCTGCCGAAAAGGTCCGTGAGGTCGTTGAGGACCGTCTGCGCGATGAGATCCGTCGCGGCGTCCAGACGATTCAGTATCAGGTCGTGACCCTTATGACCACCAATGGCCAGGCGCCGTTCGTGACGGTCTTTATGTATCTCAATGAGGCCCGTACGCCCCAGGAGAAGCACGACCTTGCCATGATCGTGGAGGAGACGCTTCGTCAACGCTATGAGGGCGTTAAGAACGAAGCCGGTGTGTGGATTACCCCGGCATTCCCCAAGCTTATCTATGTACTCGAGGACGATAACGTTCACGAGAATTCTCCGTACTTCTACCTGACCCAGCTGGCTGCCAAGTGCACCGCCAAGCGCATGGTGCCCGATTACATCTCCGAGAAGAAGATGCGCGAGCTCAAGCTGTCGAAGGGCGAGACCGCCGGCAACGGCGATTGCTACACCTGCATGGGTTGTCGCAGTTTCCTGACGCCCGACCGCTCGGGCAACGGCTTTAACAATGTTGCCAACGCGCTGAACTATGACCCGACCAAACCTAAGTACTATGGCCGCTTTAACCAGGGTGTTGTGACCATCAACCTGCCCGATGTCGCGCTGAGCTCGCATCAGGACATGGACAAGTTCTGGAAAATCTTCGACGAGCGCCTCGAGCTGTGCCACCGCGCCCTGCTGTGCCGTCATGAGCGCCTGATGGGCACGCTTTCGGATGCCGCGCCGATTCTTTGGCAGTATGGTGCCCTAGCGCGTCTGAAGAAGGGCGAGACGATCGATAAGTTGCTCGTGGGCGGATACTCTACCATCAGCCTTGGCTATGCCGGCCTGTATGAGTGCGTCAAGTACATGACGGGCCACAGCCACACCGAGAAGGAAGGCACGCCGTTTGCCATGGCCGTCATGCAGCGCATGAACGACAAGTGCGCGGAGTGGAAGGCCGAAAGCGATATCGATTTCTCGCTGTACGGTACGCCGTTGGAGTCGACGACCTACAAGTTCGCCAAGTGCCTGCAGCGTCGTTTTGGCATCATCCCGGGCGTGACGGACAAGGGCTACATCACCAACAGCTACCACGTCCACGTGTCCGAGGAGATCGACGCATTCGACAAGCTCAAGTTCGAGGGTATGTTCCAGCAACTTTCGCCGGGCGGTGCCATCTCCTACGTCGAGGTTCCCAACATGCAGGACAACCTCAAGGCTGTCATCCGCGTGATGCAGTACATCTACGACAACATCATGTACGCCGAGCTCAACACCAAGAGCGATTACTGCCAGGTGTGCGGCTACGACGGTGAGATCAAGATTGTCGAGGATGACGGCAAGCTGGTGTGGGAGTGCCCCAATTGCGGCAACCGCGATCAGGAGAAGATGAACGTCGCTCGTCGTACGTGCGGCTACATCGGTACCCAGTTCTGGAACCAGGGCCGAACCGAGGAGATCCGCGACCGCGTGCTGCATCTCTAATAACCATCCCAGGCTGCCCCGTAGCGAGGCCCCGGACCTTTACTCGCTATTTCGGACAGTCCTGGCTCACGACGGAGGCGCCACTGGCGCCTCCTGTTCGTGCGGAACTCATATCGAGCAAAGGTCCGGGGCCTCGCTGCGGGACAGCCAAGGTGATGTAGCTGAGATGCGGCATGCGGTCTGCTCGCTCCTCGAAGTTCTTAGCGGAAATGAGTTGAGCTGCAATGACGATCTGCTTGCAATGGCGGCTGAGCTGCAGCTGAGTATTTATTGGACCTCGAACCCTATACTCGATGTTCGCTTCGTTCATTGAGTTTCCCTTTGCATGAGGCCGGGACATATCGTCCCGCCCGCAGTTTCGCAGGCCGAAGGCCGAGAATGTTTGAGGACGGGATGATATGTCCCGGCCTCCCGGGAGAGTTACCTATGAACTACGCGAACATTAAGTATTTCGACATTGCTGATGGGGAAGGCGTTCGTACTTCTCTGTTTGTGAGCGGGTGCCGTCGTGGGTGCAAGAACTGCTTTAACTCTGTCGCGTGGGACTTTGCTGCGGGCGAGCTGTTCGATCGTGCCGTCGAGGACAAGATTATCGAGAGCCTCGACCATCCCTTTATTGACGGCCTGACGATTCTGGGCGGCGAGCCTATGGAACCTGAGAATCAGGCGGGGCTCGTTGAGTTTGTCGAGCGTGTTCGTGCCGCTTATCCTGCGGGGTCAGGAAAGACCATTTGGTGTTTTACTGGCGACGTGCTCGAGGAACTTATGCCGGGCGGTCGTCACCATACCGAAGTCACGGACCGTATCCTTGCCTGCCTCGATATGTTGGTGGACGGCCCGTTTGTTCAGGATCTGTACGATATCTCATTGCGTTTTAGGGGCTCGAGTAACCAGCGCGTGATCGATATGAACGCCACGCGCGACCGTGCTGAGCGCGAGGGCGTTGCGCTTTGTGATGCGGTTGAACTTTGGCGTGATGATCCGGTCTATTCGACCCATACTATGTAGCTTGTGGTCGATGCCGAAGGGCGTGGTACCATAGCGCGAACGTGAAATCGGAAAAGTGAGGCCCAGATGGTCGATCAGGAAAAAGTCGAGGCCGCCATTAAGCTGTTGCTTGAGGGCATAGGCGAGGACCCAACTCGTGAGGGCCTGCTGGAGACCCCGGCGCGCGTTGCCCGTATGTATGGCGAGATCGCCGGCGGTATGGAGCAGAGTGCCGAGGAGCACCTGTCCAAAACCTTTGCCGTCGCTTCGAACGATTTGGTTATCGAGCGCGACATCACGTTTTACTCGCTGTGCGAGCATCATCTGCTGCCGTTTTATGGCAAGGCTGCGATCGGCTATATCCCTAACGGTCGCGTGGCGGGTCTGTCTAAGCTCGCTCGCACGGTTGAGGTCTATGCCCGTCGTCTGCAGCTGCAGGAGCAGCTGTGTGCGCAGGTTGCCGACGCCCTCATGGATTATCTCGCTCCCCAGGGAGCGATTGTGCTCATGGAGGCTGAGCATATGTGCATGACCATGCGCGGCGTGCAAAAGCCCGGCACCAAGACCGTGACGCTCGCTCGCCGCGGCGTCTTTGAGACCGATCCCGCGCTCGAGGAGCGGTTCTTTAGGATGCTGGGCCGTTAACATGAGGGTCGTCAACGACTTTACATCGAAGACCGATGAGGGGACGTCGCGTCGCGGCTTTATGGCTTCGGGCCTGGCCCCTTTTGGTGCTATGCCTCGCATTGATTACATTTGTGCCAACGGGCTGTTCCGGCGGCACCTGGGTAACATTGCGCAGTTGGAATCGGGACGCATTTTCTGCCGCCACGGTATTGACCATCTGCTCGATGTCGCTCGCATTATGTGGATCAAGAATCTCGAGGAACAGCTCGAATTTGACCGCGAGGTCATCTACGCCACGGCACTTCTTCACGATATCGGCAAAGATGAACAGTACGAATCGGGTATATCCCATGATGTTGCAAGCGAACGCGTCGCTGATGCGATTCTCGGCGGCATGCCCGATGATGTGGCGTTTGAGCCGGCCGATGCCGCAGCCATTAAGACGGCCATTTTGGGCCATCGAAAGCTGCGCGTGAACAGCCAACCGCTTGAGCGTCTGCTCTATGCAGCCGACAAAGCGTCGCGCGCCTGCTTTGCATGCCCCGCGCGCAATGCTTGCAACTGGAGCGATGATAAAAAGAACCTGTCGATTCGCGTGTAGTTAGTTTGCGCGGTCGGGGTTCTAAACGAAGGAGACGATCGCGATGAGTAACAAGAAGCTGCCCGAGAGTGCAACCAAGACTGAAGGCGCCGAGCTCGCCCGCCGTGGAAGGGGCGAAATATCCACCGCAACGGCGGTGCCCCACGTGAGCTATGACGACTTGCGCCATGCCGACCGTATTGTCATTGACGGCCTAGAGGTTTTTGCCAACCATGGCGTGTATCCCGAGGAGAACGCGCTGGGTCAGAAGTTCATCGTGTCCTTGGTGCTCTATGCCGACCTGCGCGCAGCGGGGAGCACGATGACTTGGACGCCTCGATTGACTACGGCTCGGTGTGCCACGATGTCGATGGCTATCTGCGCGAGCATACGTTTAAACTCATCGAGGCGGCAGCCGAGGGGACGGCCCAGATGCTGCTGCGCCGTTATCCCTCGCTGCTTGGTGTGCGCATAAAGCTCGATAAGCCGTGGGCTCCTGTTGGCCTGCCCCTGGCAAGCTGCGGTGTCGAGATCGAGCGCGTGCGCTAACCGGTTCTAATACGTCTCTACGGGAGGCTGCTTGAGCCGCTGCGACAGAGCTCTATTGTTGGGGCAGTACGTGTCGAGCAGGGCGTGAAACCGCTGATTGTGGCTTGGCTCGAGCAAGTGGACGAGCTCGTGGGCGACAACCATGTCGAGGCATTCGACGGGGTAGGCGGCGAGCTCGCGCCCGATGCGAATGGCGCCGGATTTGGGCGTGCATGAGCCCCAACGCGTTTTCATGCTGCGTACGGAAATGCGGGAAACGGTGACGCCCATTGCGATTTCGTACGCGTGCACGATGTCGCGTAGCGCTGCGGTGACCTCGGATGCATAGAGTTGGTCGATGCGGGTCTGGAGTTCTTTGGGCGTTAGGCCGTCAAGGGCTGTGCGCTGCTTTGCCTGCGTGCGCCCACTTGGCTCATCGGTACCCATAAAACTTGCGAAGGTGGCCTGTTTGGGTCGCGATGCGGGTGATGCAAAGTTGTGATCGAGTGCATCCTGTACCGTAATGGGCTTGCCCCAAAGTGCAATGATGGACGAGGGACTGAGCGGCTCTCGCGCCGTCGCCTGACGCTGCTCACGCTGGGCAAGTCGGCTGATAATCCAGGCGCTGTTGCGCTTAACAAACGCTTCGATACGCTCGCGGCTGGCGCCGAGCGGTGCGCTGGCGTGGACCTCGCCGCTCGATGTGACGCGTAGGTTGAAGTTCTTGACGCGCTTTTTGGTAACGACGACAGGGATGGGCGTCCCATCCGGTCGGGATACGGAAATCGTAAACTGCTGCGTCAAAAGCGGTCCTTCAGATTGGGGACGGGCCGGCATGTCGACCGTTCGGCATGCCGGCCCGCTCAAGGGATGTGAAATTAATAGCGCTCGAAGAAGGCAAGCGCGTTGTCGCTGCAGAGCTTTTGCATCACGGTCTTGCCAAAGTGCTTGGAGAGCATGTTCTGGAACTCGGGCATCATGCTGGCATCGGAGAGGAAAGCGGGCACAGTGGCGCCGTCCCAGTCGCCGCCGAGCGCGATGACGTCCTCGCCGCCCAGGTCGAGCCAGTGCTCGATATGTGCCGCTAGCTGGTCGAAGGTGACGTCTGCGGCGGTCTTGTCGGTTGCGTCGTTGGAAAGGAACTCGCTGCAGTAGTTGAGGCCGACGATACCGCCCATGTCGCGAATGGTGCGGAACTGGTCGTCGGTGAGGTTGCGCTTGACGCCGCAAACCGCACGGGAGTTGGAGTGGCTGGCGACGAAGGGACGCGTGGCGTGGGCGACAACCTCGTCAAAGCACTCATCGTTGAGGTGGGAGACGTCAAGCACCATGCCGGCGTGCTCCATCTGCGTAAGTGCCTCGATGCCGGCGGCGGTGAGGTCGGCGTGGGTATCGTGTCCGCTTGCGAGCGGCCCCTGCGCGTTCCAGCTGAGTGACGACATGAGTACGCCCAAGCTCTTGAGCACCTCGATCAGCGCGGGGTCCTCGGCAAAGAACGTGGCGTTTTCGATGGTGTGGATGCAAGCGACCTTGCCGTCCTTGAGCGCGGGGCGGATGTCTGCGGCGCTGCGCACGTTGACCATACTGTCGTGGTTGAGCATTGCCTGGCCGCTCATATGCGCCATGATCTGCGCCTGGAAGCGCGCGGCGTGGGCGGTGGGAATCTCGTCGGGGACAAACGTGGCGAAGCACTGTGCCCATGGCGTGTTGCCGATCTTTGCGAGCGAGATGGCGCAGGCGTTACCCTCGATGAGGTCGAAATCCTGCGGATGCGTTTCGTCGCCGGGGAAATAACCGTCGGTACCGGCGGTAAAGCGCAGGTCGAGATCGAGTGTGGCCCAGCCGATGCGGTCGGCGGTGTCGCAGTGTAGGTCAAATACGGGATATGCCATGGTTCCTCCGGTTGCAGCGTTTCTTTGCAAACTGTCTTTGAATTGTATGACTAGGGTATAGTTAGCGCCATATGTTCATGGCGGTCCGCGTTGTGCGCCGCCCTTATCACGGAGGTTACCATGTCCAACCAGGGCAAGAAGGTCAAGACCCATTATCGCGGCACGCTCGACGACGGCACGCAGTTCGATAGCTCCTACGATCGCGGCGAGCCGCTGGAGTTCACCTGCGGCGCCGGTCAGATGATCAAGGGCTTCGACGCCGCTGTTGTCGACATGCAGGTGGGCGAGAAGAAGACCGTGCACATTCCTGCTGCCGATGCCTACGGCGAGCACAATCCCGAGATGGTTATTACCTTCCCGGCCGAACAGGTTCCCAACATCGAGCAGATCGAGAAGGGCATGAAGCTTTTCCTGTCCACGCCGAGCGGTATGCCCGTCCCCGCCGTGGTCATCGACGTAACGCCCGAGGCCGTGACGCTCGACGCCAACCACGAGCTGGCCGGCAAGGACCTCAACTTTGATATCGAGCTCGTCGAGGTCGAGGGTTAGAGTATGCCTGAACGCTTGGTTTCGACGACATGCTTGGGAAATCTCAACGATCCGTCCTATGAACTCCTGCTTCGCCGGAAGTTGGGCGGCGTCTTTGAAGTTGACGAGCTGCTGCTCGATTGGGACCAGGCTGATGTATGCGCGCTTGTGGGCGTGACGGAGCTGGGGCGCACGGTCGATGTTCGGCTGGATACTGCCGACGGCGGTCGTCTTGCCGACGG
The DNA here is from genome assembly GCA_958444075.1 of uncultured Collinsella sp. Lineage (GTDB taxonomy): Bacteria > Actinomycetota > Coriobacteriia > Coriobacteriales > Coriobacteriaceae > Collinsella. The sequence continues at coordinate 18,242 of CAUCNB010000012.1, forward strand.
TGACGTGCTCGCTATCGACCATACGGGTGCGGTGCCCGTGGTGGTTGTCGTACGTCTGCGCGGCGCCGAGGTTTATTTGGTCGAAGTTGACCGCATGGACCCGATTGCGCTCGCGCATGCGTGCTGGGAGATCGGCAATATGCATACGCCGCTTTTCCGAGGCGATTCGGACGAGCATACCGTGCGCATGTATACGCCGGTGCAGCCTGTTTTGGGCCGCATGCTCCGGGGCGTCGAGGGCGTTCGGCTCTCGGTGGTTACCCGTGAACTCGATTCGGACCGGCGCTTTGCGTCGAATGCGGCGGATGCCGTTGTGAGTATGGCTCCAGACTTTACGATCGTAAAGAAGGCGCGCGGTTAACGTGCGTATAAGTAAGACGGACTTTGAGAGGCAACTATTCAAAGTCCGTCTTTCTGTTGATGAGATGCTGTGGGGGAAAGCATATGGGTCTTGAAGGAATCAAGCTGATTGCATGCGATTTGGACGGCACGTTGCTGCATCCGGGGGAGCGCGAGCCGCGTTCCGAGGCCTTTGAGCTCATCGATGAGCTGCATCGTCGCGGTATCGTGTTTATGCCGGCGAGCGGCCGTCAATATGCGAGCTTGCGCTATCTGTTTGCCCCGGTGGCCGATGAGCTCGCCTATGTATGCGAAAACGGAGCTCTGGTGATGAGCGAGGGACGCGCCGTTGTCAAGCGTTCCATGGAGCGTAGCCTTGCTATGGATATCGCGAATGCCGTGATTGCATATCCCCATGCCGACGTGACCCTTTCGTGTGAGGGGCACCTCTACACCATGAGCGGCAACGATGCGTTCGTCGATCATTTGCGCTATGAGGTCCACTGCGATGTGGCGGTGGTCGACCGTCCCGAGGACATCGAAGAGGACGTCATTAAGATTGCCTTCCAGACGCCCGAGGTGAATCAGCCGGCGGCGCTGGAGTATTTTGAGCGCCACTTTAGCGATCGAGTCGATGTCATGACATCGGGAACCGAATGGACGGACTTTATCGGCTTTGATTCGGGTAAGGGTTCCGCGCTTGCCGATTACGGTCGTGCCCTGGGTATTTCGCCCGATGAGATGATGGCGTTTGGCGATAACGAGAACGACCGCGACATGCTCAACGTAGTGGGCCATCCTTATCTAATGGAGAGCTGCAATCCCTCTATGCGTGGCATCAACGACCGCGTCCGCTATGTGTACACGGTCGAAGAAGAACTGCGTCGCCTGCTTGCCGAGTAGGCATGTCCCAAACATCTACCGGCAGTCGGGGCAGAGACCCTCGAAGATGGTGTAGTGCGACGTGACGTGCCAGCCGATTTGCTCGGATGCCTTGGCGTCGAGCTGGGCATCGAAGGGGAGTGGTATGTCGATGACGCGGCTGCACGAGGTGCAGATGATATGCGCATGCGGCTCGATCGTGCGATCGAAGCGGCTGCCGCCCGGCGTCTTGATGGAGAGAATCTCGCCGGCGTCGGCCAAGAGATTGAGGTTGCGGTAGACCGTGCCGCGGCTGATTTTGTCATCCTGCGCGCGCACGACGTTGTAGATTTCGTCGGCGGTGGGATGGTTATAGCTTTGGCGCACGGCGTCAAGAACCAGCTTTCGCTGCCTGGTATTCCTTCTTTGCACCGCCATGCGCCTCGCCTCTTTTCTATCAACGGTCGTAGGTAAATGATACCGTATTTAGCACACAATACTAATAACGAGGCGTGAAACCGTCTTCATTGGCAAGTGGGGCTCGGGCCTGGGCGTCTACGAGGCGAAAACGCGTTCCCATACGCTCGTAGGAGGCATGAAGCGCCTCGAGATGAGATAGGATATTTGCCGGAGCCCCCTGTATCTCCATCTCGACTGAGCCGTCTTCCATGTTACGCACCCAGCCGGTGAGCGCGCGTGCCTGCGCGAGGTTGGTGTTGGTAAAGCGAAAGCCAACGCCCTGGACTTGCCCCGCCCAGCGCAGGAAATAGCGCAGGGGAGTGTCTTGAGTGGCCTCGTCGCTTGCGAGCACAGTAAGCCTGCGGCGCAGCTCGAGCTCGACGTTTGATGGTTTTTGAGGCTCTCGACTGCCGCCGGTGACGCTGGAGAAGAACGTATCGAAGAGGCCCATAGCTATGCCTGCTTGCCTGCGTCGGCCGGGAAGGTTATGCCGGCCTGCTGGCGCACGGCATCCATGATGCGCAGTGAGACGAGTGTGACATCGCGGTAGTGGCCAAGCTCGTGGCGTCCCGCCGGGGTCTCCCAAATCTCTTCCTTAACGTTATCGATGCCGCCGATGGCGGTGATAAAGTCTGTGAGTTCGTATTCCATAGTGTTGCTCGATTTGGGCAGGTCGAGCACGCGGCCGTTGTCTCCCTGTTCGCGCGGTGCCTCGGTCGCCGAGCCGCGTACGACGTCGCCGCGATAGTCGATGCGGACGTTGCGGGGCGTGGACAGATGGTCGATCTGGATAGTGCCACGCTCGCCTTCGATCTGCGAGGGCAGCAGGTCATTCGTAATTTTGGAGTGCGCGAGCTCGACGGAGATACGGCCGCCGCCGTAGCTGGCGAGGATGGAACCGCAGCCATCGATGGGGCCGTGCGTGAGCCGTCGCGTGGTGGGATCGAGCAGAGTGGTCATGCTCGTAAGGCCGGAGGGCATGCCAAAGATCTCGACCATGGGCTCGACGGTATAGACGCCAATGTCCATGAGGGAACCCGATGCCATATTGCAGTCGAAGATATTGGTGGCGCGTCCCGCGAGAATCTCGTTGTAGCGCGAGGAATATTTGCCAAAGCGCAATGAGGCGCGGCGGATGGGGGCGATCTCGCCCAGGGCGTCCTCGATGGCGTGGAAGGCGGGATCGTGGAGGGGACGCATGGCCTCGAGGGCCACGACACCTGCTGCCTCGGCAGCGCGGAAGACTTCCAGCGCCTGCGCTTCGGTGGCGCAGAAGGGCTTCTCGACGATGACGTGCTTGCCACCGGCGATGCAGGCAAGGGCCTGCTCGTAGTGAAGTGCGTTGGGGCTGCCGATATAGACGGCGTCGACGTCGGCGGCTGCCGCAAGCTCATCGAGTGAGATAAAGTTTCGCTCGCCATCGCGCTCGGCGGTAAAGGCAGCACCGCGATTGGCATCGCGTGAAAGCGTGCCCACAAACGCGGCTTGGTCGTTGGCGTTGACGACTTGGATAAAGTCGTCGGTGATCATGGATGTGCCGATGGTCGCGATGCGCAGCATACGTCCCCCTTGCGTTGTTTGGTCTACAGGATGAGTGTAGCGCGTGGGGATATAAAGCTGTGCGAAAACGCTATTACAGGTCGCTCTCGTTAAAGCCGGTGTCGATATCGAGGTTGCTGCCGTCGGCCGCCGTGGTGGCGAGCTCATCGCAGCGCTCATTGAGCTCGTGGCCGGCGTGACCCTTAACCCAGATGAACTCAACCTTATGCTTGCTTTTGGCGGTGAGTAGGCGCTCCCACAGGTCGCGGTTCTTGACGGGCTGCTTGTCGGCGGTTTTCCACCCGCGCTTTTTCCAGCCGTCGATCCAGTGCTTCTTAAAGGCGTTGACGACGTACTGCGAATCGGAATGGACTTCGACCTCGCAGGGGCGGTTGAGTGCCTCGAGCGCCACGATAACGGCCATGAGCTCCATGCGGTTGTTGGTGGTCTTGGCGTAGCCGCGCGAGAGCTCGGAGGTAAAGGTCTTGCCGGCGGGGTTGGTGTATTTGAGCACGGCGCCGTAGCCGCCGCGTCCCGGATTTGATCGGGCCGAGCCGTCGGTATAGATGATGACCTTCACGGGTTTCCTTTCTTTGAGTGCATTTCATGTGAGTGACCATTGTAGCGCCATGCCCGCCGGGGGCCAGCAATCTACGATTTCTGCCCCGTCTTCCGACTGTTAGCTGGCATGGATGATGCGGTTGAGCTCGTCGAGGTATTGCTGCAAGAGGAGAGAGGGCTTGCGCTCGTCGTGCATGATGTAGCCAACGTGCATCGTTGGGGCGTCTGCTAACGGGATCGATGCCATGCCCCATTGCATTTCATTGGAGAGGACACCGGTCGACAGGGTGTAACCGTTCGACGTGATAAGTAAGTTGGTAAGTGTTCCGCGGTCCGATATTCGTATGTTGCGGTCGCAAGGGATATAGCTAAAAGGTTCCTCGGCGTAATAGAAGGAGTTTGAGGTTCCCTGCTCAAAGCTGTAGCGCGTATAGGGCGCGAGGTCGGCAAGGGACAGCTGAGGGCGGCGTGCGAGCGGGTGGCGTTCGCTGACGAATACGTGGACCGTCGCGTCGAATAGGGGATGGAAGCTTGCGCGGGCATCGGCGAAGGCCTTCTGCAGAACGCGGGCGTTAAAGTCATCCAGATACAGAATGCCGATATCGCTGCGAAACGCACGGACGTCATCGATGATCTGCGATGTGGTGGTCTCGCGCATGATGAACTCGAACTTGCTGTCGCGGCAGCGCTCGACCACGTTGACAAAGGCCTCGACCGAAAAGGCGTAGTGCTGGGCGGAAATGGCGAGGCGGGCTTGCGGGGTGCCGCCGTTCTCGTAGCGTGCCTCGAGCATGTCGGCCTGCTCTACGACCTGGCGCGCATAGCCCAAAAGCTCGGTGCCGTCGTTGGTGAGCGTGACGCCGCGGCTGGAGCGCGTAAAGATCTCCAGATGGAGTTCCTGTTCCAGGCTTTTGACGGCGTTTGAGATGTTGGACTGAGCGGTATAGAGGCGCTGAGCTGCGGCGTTGATTGAGCCGGACTCTGCCACGGCGATCAGAAAACGAAGCTGCTGAAGGGTCATCGACGCCATCCTTTCGATAGTTATCTATAAAACAGATAACAAGTTAGCGCTTTTTAGTGATTGACCGAGGAAGACAATGCCCGTACTATTCAAAACACACAAAGGCGGTAGGTTATTAAGCCGACTACGGAATCGGGACGCGAAAGGAGGCCCGCATATGAATTGCTTACCAAGACGAATGCCGGGCTCCTGTTTGCGCCCGTCGGCGTGATCAGGAGACAGCGACTTACTTCTCTCTTTTTACTTACTTTCGTTCGATCAAGGAGATCATCATGAGCCAGTTCATCAACAACCCCGAGCACACCTTTGGTTTCGATACCCTGCAGCTGCACGTTGGCCAGGAGAGTGCCGATCCCGCATCCGACTCCCGTGCCGTGCCTATCTACCAGACCACGAGCTATGTGTTCCGCAACTCCCAGCACGCCGCCGACCGCTTTGGTCTTGCCGACGCCGGTAACATCTACGGCCGTCTGACCAACTCCACCCAGGGCGTCTTCGAGGACCGTATCGCCGCGCTCGAGGGCGGCGTGGCAGGTCTTGCCGTCGCCTCCGGCGCTGCTGCCATCACCTATACCCTGCAGGCTCTTGCTCAGGCTGGTGACCACGTGGTGGCTCAGAAGACCATCTACGGTGGCTCCTACAACCTGCTGGAGCATACGCTCTCCCAGTTTGGCGTCGAGACCACGTTTGTCGATGCCCATAACCTGGAAGAGGTTGAGGGTGCCATCAAGGACAGCACCACGGTCATCTATCTCGAGACGCTCGGCAACCCCAACTCTGACATCCCCAACATCGACGCCATCTCCGAGATTGCCAAGAAGCACGGTCTGCCGGTTGTCGTCGACAACACCTTCGGCACCCCGTATCTGTTCCGTCCGCTGGAGCACGGCGCCAACATCGTCGTCCACTCCGCAACCAAGTTCATCGGCGGCCACGGTACCTCGCTGGGCGGTGTGATCGTCGACGGCGGTAACTTCGATTGGAAGGCGAGTGGCAAGTACGCCCAGATCGCTGAGCCCAACCCCTCCTACCATGGTGTTTCGTTTGCCGAGGCTGCCGGTCCCACCGCCTTCGCAACCTATGTCCGCGCTATCCTGCTGCGTGACGAGGGCGCCTGCATCAGCCCGTTCAACGCCTGGGTCCTGCTCCAGGGCACCGAGACTCTGTCGCTGCGCGTCGACCGTCATGTCGAGAACACCAAGAAGGTCGTTGAGTTCCTGGCTGGCGACAGCCACGTCGCCAAGGTGAATCACCCGAGCCTGCCTGAGCACCCCGATCACGAGCTCTATCAGAAGTACTTCCCCCGTGGCGGTGCTTCGATCTTTACCTTTGAGATTAAGGGTGGTCAGGAGGCTGCATGGAAGTTCATCGATCATCTGCAGGTGTTCTCGCTGCTCGCCAACGTGGCCGACGTCAAGTCGCTCGTCGTGCACCCGGCTACCACCACGCACTCCCAGCTCTCTGCCGAGGAGCTCGCCGAGCAGAACATCACGCCCTCCACGATCCGTCTTTCCATCGGTACCGAGAACGCCGAGGATATCATTTGGGATCTGAAGCAGGCCTTTGCCACGCTGGACGAGTAAGGCGACTTGTGCAAGGACCCCTTGCGACTCGATAGGTATAACTGCATAAAATGCCTGCTCAAGGCGCCTGTGCGAACAATGGTTGCACAGGCGTCGTTTTTGCATAGAGAGGGTGCAAAAACAGGGTTTTTGACACGCTTTATGCAATCGAGATGTGGAAAACTCCTGTTGAGAGGATGTGAGTTTTACGCAATTGACGTGCGCCTTTTGAGTAAAACCGCAGGTCGCGATTTGCTCGGGGTACTATGCAGCGCGATTAAATCACACGCAGCTCAAACGCAGCAAAAACGCACTACGGAGGTTTCCAGCTACATGAGGATCGATTCACGAAAACCGAAAGCCGCCGCCCTTTCCGCCGCTCTGACCGTGGCACTTTTGGCGGGCGCCGGCGCAACTGATGCCCACGCGGCAACACTATCCGATACGGTCGGATCTGCGCCGTCCGAGGCGACGCTGGTGCAGCCCGTCGACTACCGCGGCGACGGTTATGGCTCTATGCAGGAGTGGAACGCCTCGATGGGGGCAAAGCGCGATTCCCTGGAGATGCGCGCTCAGATCATTATGAATATGTATGGCGACTATGCTACCGATGACGAGCGCGCTGTGTTGCAGGGTTGCATCGACGGTGCGGGTAGCCTGTTGACGATGGGGGAAGTCGACGCCAAGTCGACCGAGCTCGACGAGCTTCGCTCCACGCTTGAGGATGCCAAGCGCGAGGCGCTCGAGGCTGCCGCAGCCGAAGCCGAGGCCGCTGAGGCCGTTCAGGCTTCGTATTACAACGCCGGCTCCGGCTCGTCTTATACGTCTGCTGCGTATTACGCGAACGGCTCGGGTCTGACGCGCTCGAGCGGCGTCAATAACTATAACGGCCGCCGCGAGACTTATTACAGCAGCAACGTGTTGTATCACCACCGCACGGGCGAGTGGACGCAGGATTCCGAGGGCTTTTGGCGCGATTCCGATGGTTACTACGTCGTTGCCGCGGGCGATAAGGCCCAAGGCTCTACGTTTACCGGTTCCAAGGGCGAGTGCAAGGTCTATGACTCCGGCTGCGCTGCCGGAACCACCGACTACTACACTGGCTGGTAATCTGCCATAAGCCAATAGGACATGACGGGCGGGCGTCTTTACCGAGCCTTTGGGCAACGTAAGGGCGTTCGTTTTTTGTGCGTGCTTGAGTTAACAGAGCGCTTACCGTGGCAGTACGCCGCGCATATGGGCGCGGGGCACACTAGTTCATGAGAAATAAGGTCTTTCTCTTGGAGGAAGTGGTCTTGTGAACGCTCGAGATATCGCCGTTGCCGCCGTCGCATTGGTGCTTGGTTGCCTTGGTCCTACGGCCGCGCTCATTGCGGGCATGCAGGGGTCATGCGGGGCTGCTCCAATCGTGGTTGGCGCGCTGATTGCGGCCGCGCTGCTGGGAAGTGCGGGTGTAGTCCTTTGTCGCGACGATGAGGGCCAGGCCTCGGAGTCGCAGCTCTGACCGTCGGGACATCGACTACTGGTTATAGATGAAGATGAAAGCCGCCGTAAGGGGAGTGCCCTTGCGGCGGCTTTGCTGTTGAGTCTGTTGACGTGGTGAGTCGGGCGCTACCAGCTTGCCTCGATATCGCGAATGCGCTGATAGAGCCATTCGTTCTGCGGTGCCTGGATATCGTGCTTGGCCGCCAGACGGCAGATGGTGCCGGCGAACTCCTCGACCTCGGTTTTGCGCCGCGCGACGCGGTCTTGCGCCATCGAGGGCATGCCGGCGGGATCGATTCCTTCGATGAGGTGCACCATCTGCGTCAGGTCTGCCTCGGTCAGCTCAACGCCCTCGGCGTTGGCGACCGCAAGCGTTTCGCGCATGGCGGAAACAAGGCAGCGACGCTGCTCGGAGCCCGGCTCCGTGGCGCTTCCGTACGTGCCGCCGTAGGCCATGCAGGTCTGGTTGATGCCGTCGTTGAGCATGAGTTTGGCCCACATGCGGTGCGCAATGTCGCTCTCGACGGTGTGTGCGATGCCGCAGCGCGTGTAGAGCTCGTCGATTGCGGTGATGGCTGCGGGATCCGTACCGGCCGCCGCGCCAAAGCGGATTTCGCCCGTGTTGGTAAAGGTGAGCTCTCCGTTGAGAAACACAGCGTCCATGCCCTGGCAAATACCAAGAACGGTATGCTCCCAGCCAAAGCGCTCGGCAATCTTTTGCTCGCTCGTGATGCCGTTGCACAGCGAGGCGATGAGCGTATTGGGTCCCACGACGCGCTCCATAGTCTTGAGTGCTTGGTCGAGACCGGTGGTCTTGACCGTCAGGATGACCAGATCGGCGGGCGTTGCCTTGCTGGCGCGGACGGACTTGAGCGCACAGGGCTTGCCGTTGACGGTGAGCGCATCGTTTGCGTGACGCTCAAAACGGGCGTCATCCATAACGTATTCGACGGCGTCATTGCCGAGGGCCTTGGCAATCATGCTGCCGTAGAGCAGGCCGACGCCGCCCTTGCCGATAAAGGCGATCTTGTTGATCTGCATGCGAATCATCTCCCCATATAAAAGGCGCCCGCGTAAGGGGCGCCTGATGGATTGTATGCTGCCGGACCATGCTGCGTGCACCGGATGGCCGTATTTGTTTGTTGCTCCTTTCATCGGGCTTTTTGCTGATGTTAAAGCGGTGCCGTGACAGCTCGATTTCTGCTGCGTTACGATACGTTCTCGATTGCGATTCCACGATGTTTCGGCCGCGTGACCATTGTGTTTCGTCTTGCCGGGGCGCTGATGGCGAAAGGAGGGGCCGTGCAATACCGCGTTGACCCCAAAAGTGGTAACCGAATATCTGCTCTGGGTCTGGGCTGCATGAGATTTCCCGGTGCGCCGGGACACCCCGATGCGAAGACGGCCGATGCCATCATTTCCCGTGCGGTGGAACAGGGGATTAATTATCTGGATACTGCGTATCTTTATCCCGGTAACGAGGTGTGCGTGGGCGCCTCACTTGAGCGCTTGGGGCTGCGTGACCGGGTGTTGCTGGCGACTAAGTTGCCGCACGCTTCGTGCAAATGTGCGGAGGATTTCGACCGCTTTTTTGACGAGCAGCTGCACCGTTTGCGGACCGACCATATCGACTACTACCTTATGCACAACATCACCTCGCCCGCCCAGTGGGAGCGCGTGGTGGCGTTGGGCATCGAGGACTGGATTGCGCACCAAAAGGCTGCGGGGCGTATTCGCCAGATAGGTTTTTCGTATCACGGCAGTGCGGCGGACTTCCTCACGATGCTTGACGCGTATGACTGGGATTTTTGCCAGATCCAGTACAACTACGCTGGAGAGCGCTACCAAGCGGGGACGGCGGGACTCATGGCGGCTGCGGAGCGCGGGCTCGCGGTGTTTGTGATGGAGCCGCTGCTGGGCGGGCGTTTAGCGGGCAAGCTGCCGCCGCGGGCCCGCGCTGTGCTCGATGGCGCCCCTGACCCGCATTTGCGCACTCCTGCCGCCTGGGGCCTTTCGTGGGTGTGGAACCATCCTCAAGTCACGATGCTGCTTTCGGGCATGACCGATACCGCGCAGGTGGACGAGAACGCGGCATTGGCGGATCGCGCACTGCCGAATTCGATGACGACAGAGCAGCTCGATACCATCGCGCGTGTGCTGGGAGAGTTTGAGAAATCGAATCGCGTGCCCTGTACGGGCTGCGGCTACTGCATGCCGTGTCCCAAAGGCATCAATATCCCTGGGTGTTTCGCCGCCTACAACGCAAGCTATGCGCACAGCTGGTTTACGGGCCTGTCGCAGTATTTTACGGCGAGCGCGGTGCGGACGAGTGAGCCCAAGTTGGTGAGCAATTGCGTCAAATGCGGCAAATGCGCACGTCACTGCCCGCAGCACATCGATATTCCTGAGCGTCTCGACGATGTGCGCCGACGTTTCCAGCCTGGCCCCGTAACGGCCGCGCTTAAAGCCTTTTGCAAAACGCGTTCCTGATGCCCCTTTTATAAGTTGCGGTGGAATAGTTCCTGTTTGCGGCAGAATAGGGCATCGACAGGAACTATTTCACCGCAACTGATGAGGGGGAGCTGGAGATGCTGACGATTGGGTGTCATCTTTCGACGACGAAGGGCTATCGGGCGATGGGGGAGACGGCGCTATCCATTGGCGCCAACACCTTTGCATTCTTCACGCGCAACCCGCGCGGCGGCAAGGCGAAAGATCTTGACATGGATGACGTGGCGGCCCTGCGCGAGCTTATGGAGAAAAACGACTTTGGCCCGCTTGTGGCTCATGCCCCCTATTCCTACAACCCCTGTTCTGCCAAAGAGCGGGCACGCGAGTTTGCCTTGGAGGCAATGGCCGAGGACTTGCAGCGTCTGGAAGCGCTGCCCGGCAACTACTACAACTTCCACCCCGGCGCGCATGTGGGGCAGGGGACTGATGCCGGCATTCAGATGATCGTCGACACCTTGTGTCAGGTGATGTTTGAGGGGCAGCAGACGACGGTGCTGCTCGAGACCATGGCGGGAAAGGGTACCGAGGTGGGCCGTAGCTTTGAAGAGCTGGCGCGCATTATCGAGGGTGCTGCCGCCAGGCGTCCAGAGCTATCGGACAAGCTGGGCGTGTGTCTGGACACCTGCCATGTGAGCGATGCCGGCTACGACATCATCCATGATCTGGACGGCGTACTCGACGAGTTCGACCGCGTGGTGGGTATCGACCGCTTGCGTGCCGTACACATCAACGATTCGAAGAACCCCAGTGGTGCCCATAAAGATCGTCATGAGTGCATCGGCAAGGGCTACCTTGGCAGCGAGGAGTTTGGCGGCGGTATGCAGGTTATGCAGAATATTGTATCGAATGGCCGCTTGCGCGCATTGCCATTCATTTTGGAGACACCGAACGAACTTGCAGGTTATGCGGCTGAAATCAAACTGTTAAGGTCATTGCAGCAGTAATGACTGTCATAAAGTGGAGTGTTCCATTCACGTTATGGGTTTGTTTCAATCAGTTTTCTAATTGCGGATTCTTCCAAACGGGCGCATAATATCCAACAGTTTTTGCAGACCTCTGAATCAAACGGGGTCACCGGAAGGAGACTGATTATGAAGCTGAAGAAGCTTGGCGCATTTGCCGCCACGGGCGCCATGGCACTCGCCCTCGCACTGACGGGCTGCGGCTCGTCCAACGCCACCTCTGGTTCTGATGCCGGTTCCAGCAGCTCTGACGACGCTAAGGTCGAGAAGGTCGACGGCTCCAAGGAGTACGCGCTCGTCAAGGACGGTACGCTGACCGTCGGCACCTCTGCCGAGTACGCTCCGTTTGAGTACAAGGATGACAACGGCGATTATCAGGGCTTTGACCTTGAGCTTATCAAGGCTATCGGCGACAAGCTGGGCCTGGATGTCGAGTACGTCAACAATGACTTTGACACGCTGGTTCCGGGTGTCGCTTCGGGCGCCAAGTATGACGTTTCCATCGCGGCTATCACCGACACGCCCGAGCGTGAGAAGGAAGTCACTTTCTCCGATTCCTACTACATGGACGATCAGGCTATCGTGACCAAGGTCGATAACACCGACATCACGGCCGACAACTACAGCGAGAAGCTCAACAACGCCGACGCTACCATCATCGTCCAGTCTGGATCGACCGCCGAGGCCTTTGCTCAGGAAAACTTCCCCAAGGCTAAGATCGTTCCCTACAAGGACGCCACCGAGTGCTTCAGCGCCCTGCAGTCCGATAAGGGCGATGCCGTAGTCACCAACCGCTCCGTTGCCAGCCAGCTGACCGCCGAGCAGTTCAACACCTGCCAGACCATCAAGCAGGTCAGCACCGGCGAGGAGTACGCCATCGCCATCAACCAGGGCAACACCAAGCTCAAGGACGACATCAACCAGGCCATCAAGGACCTGACCGACGACGGTACCGTTGACGCCCTCATGGCTAAGTACAACATCAAGTAAATTAATGCTTGATTGCGCGCGGGCCCTTTCCGTTTTGCGGAGAGGGCCTTTGCGCCTCTCTTGACGGAGAGCGTTTCCGTCTCGTTTTGTCGGCAACTTCTACGATAGGAGCCACCTTGTCTCGACTGAACAAAGGGGCCACGGAGCAGCGTTTTTCACTGCCCGCCTTGCTCCAAAAGCTAGCCTGCGTCATGGCCGTGGCGCTCGCGCTGGTGTGCGCGGGGGCATATGCGCCCACGACCGCCCAGGCGCTTGAGACCGCAAAGATTACTGCCCGACCCAACACCGGTTCGGGCAGCGCTGTGGTCGGCGGCACCGAGACGCGCATTACCTGGGAAGTTCAGGCCGATGCCGACGAGGAGCTGAGCGGTCTATCGCTGACGTTTGTCGACGGCACGACGTTTGGTACCGATGACACGCGATTGACGATGCTCTCGGGCGAGGACCTCATGGACCGTACGCCCATGAAGCCTACGTGCAAGGTCGACGGCCAGACGCTCAAGATCGATTTTGGCGAGACGGCTCCGGCCGGCGGCTATTTCCGTGTCGAGGTCTACGGCGTGACCTTCCCCGTCGAGGGCGGCGACGAGGCTTTTAGCGGCACCTACACGTTGGCTGACGGTTCAACCAAGAAGATCTCCAAGATTCCTTCCGTCGAGATTAAGGGCGTGACGGCATTCGATAACTTCCTGGCCGACCTTAAGGAGCAGCCGTGGGTCGAGGCATGGAATTCCAACATGTTCCTTCGCCTGTTCCTGAACCCGGTCATTTTGGTTCAGAGCCTGCCGATCGTATTCAAAGGCTTCCTCATGTCGCTCTCGATCGTGCTCGTGGCATTTCCGTTGGCCATTCCCTTTGGCTTTGCCTTGTCACTCATGCGCATCTCCAAGTCGCGCATCCTGCGTTGCCTTGCCGGCATCTATGTGAATATCATCCGCGGTACGCCGGCGTTCCTGCAGATCTACATCGCGTTCTTTGGCCTGCCGCTGGCCGGCGTCAAGGTTGACGATTATGTGCTGGGCGTCATCGTCATGGCCATGAACTCGTCCGCCTACCTGTGCGAGATCTTCCGTGCCGGTATTCAGTCGATCCCCAAGGGCCAAAACGAGGCCGCGCGCTCGCTGGGCATGAATGCCTTCCAGACACTGCTCTACGTGATGATTCCGCAGACGTTCCGCAATGTCCTGCCTACGCTGACCAGTGAGTTCATCCTGCTTTACAAGGATACGTCGCTGCTCGCGGCCGTGGGCGTGGTCGAGATCGTCATGAACGCCCGTACCATCGTGGCCACGACGGGTTCCATTACGCCGTATGTGGTTGCCGCCCTGTTCTACCTGGTCATCACCCTGCCGCTTGCTCGCTTGGTGAGCGGTCTTGAGGCGAGGCTTCTGGGGACGGCCGAAACCAAGAAGAAGCGTCCCGCCAAGAGCGCTGGACAGGTCGTCGCGACGCCCGCCGACCACATCGCCGGTCTGTAAGGAGGTCCTATCATGAGCGAAACCAATAACTCGAACGAGGTCGTCGTCAGCATCAAGAACCTCCAGAAGGCCTTCGGCGATAACGTGGTCCTGCGCGATATCGATCTGGATGTGCACAAGGGCGAGGTCGTCGTAGTCCTGGGTCCTTCGGGCTCGGGCAAGTCGACGATGCTTCGCTGCATCAATCGTCTGGAGCATCCCACGAGCGGCTCGATCGTCGTTGAGGGCGTGGACGTTTGCGCCAAGGGCGTCGACCTTAACAAGGTACGTACGCATCTGGGTATGGTGTTCCAGCAGTTCAATTTGTTCCCGCACCTGTCAGTCAAAAAGAACGTCATGCTCGCACAGCAAAAGGTACTCAAGCGCAGCAAGGAAGAGGCCGAGAAAATCGCTATCGAGGAGCTGACCAAGGTCGGTCTTGCCGAGCGCATCGACTTTATGCCGAGCCAGCTCTCGGGTGGCCAGCAGCAGCGCGTTGCCATCGCCCGCGCCCTGTCGATGAACCCTCACGTCATGCTCTTTGACGAGGCCACGTCGGCACTCGACCCCGAGCTGGTTCGCGACGTTCTTGGCGTTATGCGCGATCTTGCACGTGACGGTATGACCATGATCGTCGTGACGCATGAGATGGGCTTTGCCCGCGACGTCGCCGACCGCGTCGTCTTTATGGACGGCGGCGTTATCGTGGAAGAGGGTACGCCGAGCGAGGTCTTCGACCACCCCAAGAGCGAGCGCACCAAGGCGTTCTTGGGAAATATCTCGTAGCCGCTTTATATGACTGACATAACAGAAAACGGGAGCCGGATGTGATCCGGCTCCCGTTTTTGTTGGGATGCGAATGTGTTTTGGTGCAGAGCGCGTTATGGGCGGAGCTCATTGCCGCTAGGCGAGCTCGGCTCCAAGGGCGCGGCAGGCCGCCTCGCCCTCATCGTCGGGAGCGTCGTAGCAGATGACGGAATCGACGACGTTGACACCTGCCTCGTCGGCGTCGGCCTTCCAGTTGTCCATCCACTCGCCCTCGGCCCACGAATAGGAGCCAAAGAGGACGACCTTCTTGTCACCGAGGGTTTCCTTGACTTCGTCCCACATCGGCTGGAACTCATCGTACTCGAGTTCCTCGGAGCCCATGGCGGGGCAGCCGAAGGCAAAGGCGTCGTAGTCGGCGGCCTTATCTGCGGAGAAGTCGGCGCAGGAGATGACCTCTGCCTCGGTGCCGGCATCGGTTGCACCTTCGGCAACGAAGTTTGCCATGGCCTCGGTGTTGCCTGTACCACTCCAGTAGACGACTGCGATCTTGCTCATATGTTTTCCTTTCGGTTGTGCGGTGTGCGGCCGCGTTTTGTATGCTCTATCGGGTTGCCTGGACAAGTTGTCCCAGGGTGCAGCCCTGTTGATAGATGTACGTAAGGTATTGCGTGCATGCGCGATAGGAATCGAAGGTCGTGAGCGCCTGCTCAACGTTTGTGTATACCTTCCATGCGCCAAAGACCTTATAGTTTTCGCCGTGCTGGACGATAAACTGATGGACATCTTCGTAGGGATAGCCCAAAAAATAGCCAATTTCGTGGGGGAACTCGCACATGCACCCCGTATCGCAGTGCCTATTTCGCGCGAGTGCGCAGACGCTGCTGTCATAGGCGCTTTCTGCGGCATTGCTGCTTGCCAGCGTGATGCGCGCGGCGAGATGCACCAGGGATGCGGGCAGGTTGTGGACATCGTAACCTTCGGCGGTAAGCGCCGTCGTGGCGCGGGGGTCGGAGAGGTATCGCATGAGGTCCGCAGGGCGGTACACATAGATGAGCGCTCCGCAGGGGCGCCAGACCAAAACGCTCATATGGATCCCGAGTGGCTGGAGCTCGCGGTTGCATTGGGCAATGACCGCGAGCAGGCGAGAGCGTCGCTCTTCGATATGGGCGGCGCCGGGTTTTCCGCCTTGGTTGGCGTAAACGCCGGGATAGGTAAAGAGCGAGGCCGGCTTGATACCTGCGAGCGTAGGGGAGCAGTTGCGCACGACAGCCGTTTGGTATGTTGGGATGTCAATGGTTCGAGTCACGATGCTCCTTTCGGGTCCTCAGTTGTTAGCCTAGGAAAACTTATACACGAAAGTAAGCCAAGGTCAACAAAAAAGTTTGAAGCGGGAAACTAATTGACCGAACCGACACGAGTTTGGAGTAAGATGGGAACACCCCATGGGGGTATAGGTATAAGAGTTTGGAGAAAGGGGATCGCATGGAAGACTTGCTAAACCCTGCAAATATCATCGTGCTTGCCGCGATTGTCGTCGGCATGTTCTTTGGCCTGCGGCGTATTGTCGCTTCGACACACGGAAAGAGCTGCTGCAGCGATGGCACGAGCGGTAAGAAGGCCAAGAAGGTAGTGGTTGCGGATACCGATCCGTCCCACTACCCCTATAGCGATGAGCTGCTCATCGGCGGCATGAGCTGCGATGGCTGCGCTCAGAATGTGGCCAATGCCCTCAATGCGCTGGATGGCGTGTGGGCAACGGTGACGTATGCGGACCACACGGCACGCGTGCGCTCTAAGCAGCCGGTTGATCGTGGTGTCCTCGAGACGGCCGTGAAAGACGCGGGCTACTACGTCATGACTCTGTAAGCGCCGCCCTGGATGCGCTTCCTTGGCTAGGCTCGTCCGCGCAGTTCGATGTCTTGGATGTCGTCGAAGTCGATGGCGATGTCTCGGAGCTTGAGGAGCTTGAAGGCGGGGAGCGCCTCGTCGAGGATGCCGGTGCGGCTGCGATAGCCGTATGTATCGTAATAGGTGACACGAACCAAGTCGCCACGTTTGAGACCCTCGAGCTTTTTAGAAAGTACGAGGGCTTTTTCTTCCGTGAGCTCACGTTTTGACTCGACGGTGATTTCCTGCTTGCGCACGAGTTCGTAGTATCCCGTGAGGGCGGCAAAGGGCATAAACTGTGCGGCGCGGTTGGCGCGCACGGCACCGTTGGCAGTGAGGTTGGGGTCGGCGGCGCGGCGTCTGCCCTCGGGGTCCGCCAGGCGCTCGAAGGCGGTCGGCGGGCGCACGGGCTGCTGCTTGGGTTTAGGCACGATGTCCTCCAACTTGGCCGTTGCGTTCGCGCGCGGTGGCGCCGGCGGTAAAGCTTAATCCCTTGACGAGCGCGTTCTTGCCGTACTTGCCTTTCACGGCCAGGACGGCGCGCGCCAGGTCGCGCTCGCGCTCATCGGCCTCGATATCGCTGAACAGATCGATGGTGGCAAATTCCTCGGGCACAAGATTGCCAAATCCCAGGTTGATGCGCTTGACCGGTCGTTTGGGATCGACCGTTTGTGCCCAAAGGTCATCGAAATACCCCATGATTTTCTTAAACGAATTAGTGCGCTCGGGCAGCTTTCGCGAGGCGTTGGAGTGCGCAAAGAGTGCGGCATAGCCACCACGCGGTTTGCCGCCATGCTCTCCCACAAAGATGCCATCGATTGCCTGCGCTTCGCGCACCAGGCGACGCCTTTCGTCATCGCGCTGGACGGGCTTGGGAGCACGGGGCGCGAGCTCGGGGCCGTCGGTCGCTGCGGGCTCGATGCCCGAGGTGCTCGAGCGCAAGTGTCCGCAGCCGTCTATATACTGCGCCGTGCCGCTGGCGTTGAGCCGGCGTATGTCGGCGCGCTCGCTCGCGTAGCCCACAAAGAGCGAGATACTGTCGCAGACCACGTGCTTATCGACTAGATCCAACACGGCGTTGTCGACCATTTCGCGCAAGACGGTGTAGGCCTGCTCGTAGGCATAGCCCTTCGAGAGCACCTGTCCTGTGGTGGTCGAAGTTGCTTGCGGGCGATAGGCTTGGATATCGGCGATGGTTGTCGGCTCGCGCCCGAAGGCATGGTCGATGAGATATTCGGCATTGACGCCGAGCTCGTCGTAAAGCAGGTTTTCGTCGAGCGCCGCGACGCCCATCAGATCGTAGACGCCGTATTTCTCGAGGCGGGCTGCCACGCCGGGACCGATGCCCCAGATATCGGTGATGGGACGATGGGGCCAGATCTCCTTGCGAAAGGTCTCGTCGTCGAGTATGCCGATGCGGCTGGGTACGTGCTTGGCGGTAATGTCGAGCGCTACCTTGGCCTGGAATAGGTTGGGGCCGATGCCGACCGTCGCCGTGATGCCGGTGCGCGCGAGGACCTCGTCGCGCAGCGTGCAGGCGAACCCTTCCGCATCTGTGTGATAGAGGTCCAGATAGGGCGTCACGTCGATAAAGCACTCATCGATGGAGTAGACGTGCACGTCCTGGGGGCTGACGTATTCCAGATAGATACCGTAGATTTTCGCCGACACCTCCATGTAATGCTGCATGCGCGGTACGGCCGTGATGTAGTCGATGCCATCGGGAATTTCGAACAGACGGCAGCGATTGTGTATCCCGAGGTCCTTCATGGCCTGTGTGATGGCGAGGCAGATGGTCGTGCGCCCGCGCGATTCGTCGGCAACGACCAGGTTGGTGGTGAGCGGATCGAGCCCACGGTCGACGCACTCGACGCTGGCATAAAACGTCTTGAGGTCGATGCAGATATAGGTGTGCTGCTCGTGCGCCATCCGTGTCCTTTCATCAAACACATGTTCTTATCGAATACCTGTTCGATAATACCCGCTCGTCCGGACATCGTCAAAACCTGTCAAAAAGGGACTGGTTTGTTTTGGTCGGTCATGAATCGGGTTTTAACGCAGCTCTAAAGAGTGCGAAACAGCTCGGAAAACCTCGCTTCGTAGCATGAGGCTAACGATTGATACCACCATAAAGCACGGAAGGGTTGTGGGGATAATGGTCAACTATGGGTTTGGTATGCCGACGCGCTTGGTTGCGGATGGGGATGTGGCTCGCTGGTGCGGGCGATTGGTTGCCCACTATGGCGGCACCAAGGCACTGGTCGTGCTGGGAGGCGACAAGCACACGCGTGATGAGCTCGTTTCGGCGGCGCTGGGCTCGGTTGATCGCGCCCTGCTCGAGCGCGTGCTTTTCCGCTGCGGCTCGGTTGAAGGCGACGGAGGAGACGAGCTGATCGACGAAGCCGTGGCCCTGGCGACCGACGAAGGCGTGGACTTTGTCTTGGCGATTGGCGATGCCGATACTGCCGGCTTTGCGCGCGAGCTCGCCCGTCGCATGGCGGCGCTCGATGTCGGCGAAGACGGTTTTGTCCCTTATGGATGTATCGTCTCGGAGGGCAAGGTGCCTGCCGTCGTGGGGGCCGGCGAGGTTCCCGTTTTTGCCATCATCGCGCCCGAACTGCTGGAGGGCATCGGGTCTCCTCTGCGTGAGTTGCTCGGTAGCGTCTGCGCTGCGGCCTAATATTTGGCATAAAGGGATAGGTTATTTTTGATTGGTAAAGCGTTTGACCTGCCAAATTAAACCTGTCCCTTTTTGGTCGGTTGCCGTTTGGGGGCCGATTGGCAACGCTCGCTGATTATAGTCTTGACCTGCGCTAGAATAGTGGCATCTGAATGTCCGGGCGCATGGAGGCGTGCGCCCGTATGCTGAGGAGGACTCTATGGCAACTGTTGCCGCACCTATCGATGCTACGTCGACTGCCGCTTGGAAGGCGCTCGAGGCCCATCAGGAGAAGCTCGAGGCCGAGGGTATCGACCTCAAGGCCTGGTTCGCCGCCGATGCCGAGCGCGTGAACAAGCTGAGCTTTGACGCCGGTGACCTGCACTTCGACCTGTCCAAGAACCTGGTGACTGATGAGACCGTCAAGCTGCTGTGCGATCTTGCCCGCGAGGTGAAGCTCGAGGAGCGCCGCGACGCCATGTTCTCCGGCGAGCACATCAACACCACCGAGGACCGCGCCGTCCTGCACACCGCGCTGCGCCGCCCGGCAAGCGAGAAGGGCCAGCTCATCGTCGACGGCCAGGACGTCGTCGCCGACGTGCACGAGGTTCTCGACCGCATGTATGCCTTCGCCGAGCGCGTGCGCTCCGGTGAGTGGAAGGGTGTTACCGGCAAAAAGATCGAGCACCTGGTGTCCATCGGCATCGGCGGCTCCGATCTGGGCCCGGTCATGGCCTACGAGGCCCTGCGTCCCTACGCCGACGCCGGTATTGACTGCCGCTACATCTCCAACATCGACCCCAACGATCAGGCAGAGAAGCTCAAGGGCCTCGATCCCGAGACCACGCTCGTGATTATCGTCTCCAAGACTTTCACCACGCTCGAGACCCTCACCAACGCTCGTGAGGTCAAGACCTGGATGCTCGAGCAGCTCAAGGCTCAGGGTGCCATCGACGGCTCCGATGAGCAGAACGCCGAGGCCGTGGCCAAGCACTTTGTCGCCGTTTCCACCGCACTCGAGAAGGTCGAGGCCTTCGGCATCGACCCCGCCAACGCTTTTGGTTTCTGGAACTGGGTCGGCGGCCGCTACTCTGTCGACTCCGCCGTGGGCCTGTCGCTGATCGTCGTGCTCGGCCCCGAGCGCTTCCAGCAGTTCCTTGAGGGCTTCCACGCCATCGACGAGTACTTCTGCAACACCCCGCTCGAGAACAACGCCGTCGCGCTGATGGGCCTGCTCAACGTCTGGTACGTCAACTACTTCGGTTCCAAGAGCCACGCCGTGCTGCCGTACTGCCAGTATCTGCACCGCTTCCCGGCCTACCTGCAGCAGCTGACCATGGAGTCCAACGGCAAGCACGTCCGCTGGGACGGCAGCGCTGTGACCTCCGATACCGGTG
>CAUCNB010000013.1:0-38313 GCA_958444075.1 uncultured Collinsella sp.
CCAGGATGCCCTGGATCGCGCGGCAGATGATTCGGCGCTTGCGGCCGCCGTGGCGCGCATGCACTTACATGCGGGCGAGGACAGCATTGCCGGCCTTCGCCATACGGCTGAGCTGGTCGAGCGCGATGAGCTCGCGGCTCCCGACGTGGTGTATCTGGACCCCATGTTTCCTGAGCGCACCAAGAGCGCGGCGGTCAAAAAGAAGTTCCAGCTCTTGCACCATCTGGAACAGCCGTGTGCCGATGAGGAGACGCTGGTTAAAACTGCGCTTGCAGTGCGGCCGCGCAAGGTCGTTATCAAGCGGCCGGTGAAGGGGCCGCTGCTTGCCGGCGTTAAGCCGAGCTATCAGCTTGCGGGCAAGGCCGTCCGCTACGATGTTTTGGTGCCGCCGCGCCCGTAGCCTGCGTGCGATGGCCGGCGATGTGTCGGTGCCGTGCCGCTGCGTGAGCGTCGCGCCGATGCGGCGCCTATTTCCAAGGGTGCGACGTCAGGTGCCACCCGCCGCAGTATTCACATTTGTAGCAGGCCAAGCCACGTCGTCCACGGTTTTCGCAGTCGGCCATAACGGCCTCGGCCTCGGCGCGTGTGTCGTAGCGGTTTTTGCGCTCGCACGACTTGTAGCGCCAAGCCTCATCGCGCTCGGCGTCCAGGGCATCGCGGCGCTCGTCCTCGCGCGCAAACAGGTCGCTCATATCGCCGCCGGTGGCAGCGCCCAAAAACTCGCTTTTGGCCTTTGACCAGGCGGCTCGCTTTTTGCTTCCCATCTGCTTCATGCCCTTTCCAAACGCTGGTATCATTGCCCAATCAAAGTGATACCAATAAACGTGAGGTCGCCGCGTGATGATCAGAAAAACCCTCGATACCGACATTCCCGCCGTCATGGCTATCTATGACGCCGCCCGCGCCTTTATGCGCGCGCATGGCAACGCCACACAGTGGCCCGAGGGCACGCCTTCGGCCGAGCAGCTGGCTGCCGATATCGCCGCCGGTGGCAGCTATGTGTGCGAAGTCGACGGTCGCGTGGTGGCGACGTTTGCCTTTTTGCCGGGCCCGGACGAGTGCTATGACGTCATCGAGGACGGTCAGTGGCGTAGCGACACTCCGTACGCCGTACTGCACCGCGTGGCGTCCGACGGCACCGTGCACGGTATCGCGGCCGCGATGTTTGCCTTTGCCAAGGCGCGCGCTGACCACCTGCGTATCGACACGCACGCGGACAACCTGCCCATGCAGGGCGCGAGCATGAAGGCGGGGTTCGAGCGCGCCGGCGTCGTGTATGTGTCGGACGGCACGCCGCGTGTTGCGTTCGACTGGCTGCGCGAGGCATAAGGGCCGAGTCGCATACCAGCGTTTCATCGAAATGAAAATGGCCCCGCGTGGGGCCATTTTTGGTAAAACGCGTCGTTGTAGGACTCGCATTGTTACCGCCTCAGATGAGACCGGGCAGACAAAAGGGGAGGTGCCGGCTTTCGCAAGGCGCGAACCTGCGAAAATCGCCGCGCGGCAACGCGGGGCGATGAGCTCGGTCGGGGGATAGGGCCCGCTTCGCCCGCCGGCCCGTAAATTGTATCATCCAGTGTGGAACGAGAATGCCCGTTGCCGCGTGCGATGGGCTCGCAATAAGAGGAGAGCCATGTCGAAGCAGGCGGTCGTTGGAATCTTGGCGCATGTCGATGCCGGCAAGACTACGCTGGCCGAGGCCATGCTGTTCAACGCAGGTCGCATTCGCAAGCGCGGCCGTGTGGACGATGGCGATTCTCACCTGGACACTAACACGATCGAGCGCGAGCGTGGCATCACGATTTTCTCGTCGCAGGCCGTGCTCGACCACGACGATACCCACGTCATGCTCGTGGATGCACCCGGCCACGTCGATTTTTCGGCCGAGGCGGAGCGCACACTGCGCGCGCTCGACTACGCGATTTTGGTTGTGGGCGCCAACGATGGCGTGCAGGGGCACACCGAAACCCTGTGGCGCCTGCTTGCGCGCTATGACATTCCGACGTTCATCTATATCAACAAAATCGATTTGGAGAATCCCGGCCGCGATGTTTTGCTGGCACAACTCGGGCAGCGTCTTTCCGAGGGCTGCCTGAATGCCAACGAACTGCTGGCGGGCGGTGCCGTTCAGGAGGATGCTGCTGCGTTGGACGAGGCGGCGCTCGAGGAGTTTCTTGAAGCGGGTGAGCTTTCCGTCGCAACGCTGTCGCGCATGGTTGCCGAGCGCAAGCTCTTTCCCTGCTTTGCCGGCTCGGCGCTCAAGGACCAAGGCGTGGACGAGTTGCTGGACGGCATATGCGCGCTGATGCGTGAACAGGCGTGGCTCCCGGAGTTCGCCGCGCGCGTCTATCGCGTCAGCCGCGGCGATCGCGGCGAGCGCTTGGCTTGGGTAAAAGTGACCGGCGGCACGCTGCGCGCAAAACAGATGATCGAGGGGCGCTCCGGTGCCGAGGCATGGGAGCAAAAGGTCGATCAGGTGCGCATCTATAACGGAGAGAAGTACGAGCTTGCCCAGGAAGTTGCCGCTGGCGGTATTTGTGCCGTGACGGGTCTTGCGCACGTTCGCCCGGGGGATGCCTTGGGTGCGGAGCCCGGGTGCGATGCGCCCGTCATTGCGCCGGTCCTTACCTATACGGTGCTCCCGGGCGAACATGATGCCCATGCGGTGTTTAAAGCGCTGACTGAGCTGGCGGACGAAGACCCCATGCTCGGCGTAAGCTGGAATACGCATCTTGAGCAGATTCACTTGCAGTTGATGGGCGCCGTGCAGCTCGAGGTCTTGCAGCGGGTATTGGCCGATCGCTTTGGCCTTACGATTGAGTTTGAGTCCGGCGGCATTCTCTATAAGGAGACGATCTCGCAGCCGGTCGAGGGTGTGGGCCACTTTGAGCCACTGCGCCATTACGCCGAGGTGCACCTGCGCCTGGAGCCGCTGCCAGCGGGCTCGGGCGTGCAATTTGGTACCGTTGCCTCGACCGACGAGCTCGATCTTAACTGGCAGCGCCTGGCGCTCACCAACGCCATGGAGCGCGATCACCTGGGTGTGCTGACCGGCTCGCCCATTACCGATGTGCGCATTACGCTCACGGGCGGCCGCGCTCATGCCAAACACACCGAGGGCGGTGACTTTCGGCAGGCAACGTACCGCGCGATTCGCCAGGGTTTGATGCAGGCGCGTGAGGCCGGCGCGGCGGTGCTGTTGGAGCCGTGCTACCACTTTGAGCTCGAGGTGCCGGGAGATTGCGTGGGCAGGGCGCTTTCGGATGTCACGCGCATGGGCGCCGAGTACGAGCCGCCGGCGATGGCGGGCGACCGGGCGAAGCTTGTGGGTCGCGTGCCAGCATCCGAGATACAGGATTATGCGCTGGAGGTGGCTGCCTACACGAGCGGCCGCGGACATCTGTACCTGGAGTTCGCCGGTTATGCGGCATGCCATGATGCCGAGCGCGTCATCGAGGCGGCCGCCTACGAGCCCGAGGCCGATCTGCCCAACACGCCCGATTCGGTCTTTTGCGCCCACGGCGCCGGCTATACGGTCAAATGGTACGACGTGCCCGCCGCGGCACACGTAAAGATCGATCCCGCCACCTTCCGCCCCTATCGCCCCGCCGACGCGGAATTTTTCGGCCACATGTGACAAAGGGACAGCTCCTTTGTCACATTCAGTTGGTATAACTCGGTATAAGTTGGTATAACTATTGCTAGCCTTTGCCAATCCGAGGAGGCCGACATGAATCCAAATCCCTTTAAGCCAACGGCTGGTAAGCGGCCTCCGATACTCATCGGTCGCGAGTCGGTCATCGAAGATTTTGAGGAGGGGCTCGATAACGGTGCCGGAGCGCCGGGCAGACTCATGCTCATTACAGGAAACCGCGGCTGTGGCAAAACAGTTCTCCTGCGGGAGCTGCAACGTCTGGCCAGTGAGCGCGGATGGGCGGTTGTCTCCGATTCCGCTTCGCTTGGTTTATGCGACCGCTTGGCCGACGCACTCCGCTCGAATAAGCCCGTTGTGACGTCAATGGAGTTTGGCCCATCGTTTGGACGGATGTCGGTTGAGGCGGCGCGGGCAAAAGGCGAGACGTTGCGAGGGCTGGTCAACGAACGTCTCAAGAAGCTCGGTCCAGGCAAGGGCATACTGTTTGCGATTGACGAGGCTCAATCTGCGTCTATCGAGGAGCTGTCGGCTCTTGCCGTTCTCTATCAGCAGGTGCTGGGAGATCAGGATGCTACGGGCTTGCCCGATGGCGACCAGCGTGGTCTTGCGCTGGTCTTTGCCGGCTTGCCCAGCATGGTTGACGATCTGCTCGAAGAGCCGAGCGTGACGTTTTTGCGGCGCGCCCAGCAGCGTACGTTGGGGGCGATTTCTTTGCCCCAGGTGCGCGATTCATATATCCAGACGGTCGAATGTGCTGGTCTTTGCATTGATGCGGGGACGGCGGACCTTGCGGCGCACAAGAGCATGGGACATCCCTATATGGTTCAGCTGGTGGGATATTACATGTGGCGGTCTGCTGTCCGGCGTGGCTCGCAGGTCATTGAAGGGTGCGATGTCGAGGTTGGTCATGCGGATGCCGTCTCTGAGTTCTACGAAGCGGTTGACGCGCCTCTGTATTACGGGCTGCGCACCCCACAGCGCCTCTTTATCGAGGCTATGGCGGTTGACGAGGGCAAGCTGACGCGCATGGCGGATATCATTGAGCGCTGCGACCGCACCCAGAGCTGGGCGAGTAAATATCGCGCAAGCTTAATTCGCGAGCGCGTCATCGAGGCCGCCGGATACGGTCTCGTCCGGTTTAGCGTGCCTATGCTGGGCAAGTACATTCGCGATCGTGTTTTATGGCACGAGTGATGTGACAAAGGGACTGTCCCTTTGTCACATTCCTTTGTCACATTCGATTAACAGGAAGGGGAGCGATGACGGTGTCGCAACAACCAAGTGCTATCGAGGTGCGCGGTGCGCGCGTCCATAACCTCAAAGACATCGATATCGATATTCCGCTGGGAAAGCTCGTGGGTATTGCCGGCGTCTCGGGCTCGGGCAAGAGCTCGCTGGCGCTGGGTGTTTTGTATGCCGAGGGCTCGCGCCGTTACCTGGAGGCGCTCAGCACCTATACCCGCCGTCGTCTGACGCAGGCAGAGCATGCTCAAGTGGATGAAGCGCTGCACGTGCCGGCGGCGCTCGCATTGCATCAGCGCCCCAGCGTGCCGGGCGTGCGCTCGACCTTTGGCACCATGACCGAGCTCAACAACAGCCTGCGCCTGCTCTTTAGCCGTTGCGCCCATCACGTGTGCCCGCATTGCGGGACGCGTGTGGAGCCGAGCCTTAACGTGGCCGCAGGCCTGTCGCTCACGTGTTCGACATGCGGCCGCGAGTTCTACGCGCCGAGTGCCGAGGATTTGGCTTTCAATAGCGGCGGTGCATGCCCCACCTGTGGCGGTACCGGTGTCATGCGCGAGGTGGACGAAGCGAGCCTGGTGCCCGACGAGTCCAAGACCATCAACGAAGGCGCGGTGCTTCCCTGGGGCACGCTCATGTGGGACTTGATGAAGCAGGTAGCTGGCGAGATGGGTGTGCGTACCGATGTGCCGTTTAACCAGCTTACACCTCAAGAGCGCGACATCGTGTTCCATGGTCCGGCGGTTAAGAAGCATATTCTCTACGTTCCCAAAAACGGCGAGGGCGCCACGCCGCTCGACTTCACCTATTACAACGCCGTCTATACGGTCGAGAATGCGCTCGCCAAGGTTAAGGACGATAAGGGACTAAAGCGCGTGGCTCGCTTTTTGCGCGAGGGCCCGTGCCGTGACTGCGGCGGCACGCGTCTCTCCGAGGTTGCGCGCCAGCCCCAGGTGCGCGGTATCAATCTGGCGCAGGCCGCGGCCATGACGCTTGGCGATGCGATTGAGTGGGTGCGCGGGGTGCCCGCATCCTTGTCGGCCGAGATGCAGCCCATGGCGACGGATATCTGCGATTCGTTTTTGGGCGCGGCCCGTCGTCTGGTCGACCTGGGCCTCGATTACCTTTCACTCGATCGCGCAGGTGCCACGCTCTCCACGGGTGAGCGCCAGCGCGTGCAGCTCGCCCGCGTGGTGCGCAACCGATCGACGGGCGTGCTCTATGTGCTGGACGAGCCCTCGATCGGCTTGCATCCTGCCAATGTCGACGGCCTGGTGGGCGTAATGCGCGATCTGGTGGATGACGGCAACACCGTGGTCGTTGTCGACCACGACACGCGCGTATTGGCGGAAGCCGATTATCTGGTCGAGATGGGCCCCGTTGCCGGAGCGGGCGGCGGTAATGTGATCGCCGCCGGTACGGTGGATGAGGTCGAGCAATCGCAGGACAGCCGCATCGCCCCGTTTTTGCGCTCGGAGCCCAAGCGCTTGCGGCCGCAGGTGGCTGATGACGAAATGTTCGACCGGGGCCATATCCGCATGGCGACCGATGCCATCCATACCGTCAAACCGCTCGAAGTCGATATCCCGCGCGGTCGCTTGGTCGCGGTGACGGGCGTTTCGGGTTCGGGTAAGACGACGTTGGTGCTCGAGACGCTCATCCCGGCACTCAAGGCGCAGGCAGCCAGCGAGTGCCTGCCCAGGCACGTGCGTTGGATCGACGCCGAGGGCATCGCACGCGCCAACCTGATTGACGCCACGCCCATCGGCGCCAACGTGCGCTCGACGGTGGCGACTTATGCCGACATCCATGACGAGCTGCGTCGCGCCTTCGCCCGTACGCCCGAGGCCAAGGCAGCCGGCTACAAGGCGGGCGCATTTAGCTACAATACCGGCGCCTTGCGCTGCCCTACGTGCGATGGCACGGGTTCGATATCGCTCGACGTGCAGTTTTTGCCCGATGTCGAGATCGTCTGCCCGTCATGTCGCGGCTCACGCTATGCAGACGCGGCCTCGCATATCCATCGCGAGGGCAAGGACGGGAGCCTGCTTACGTTGCCGCAGCTCATGGACATGAGTGTGGACGAGGCCATCGACGCCACGGTGGGGCTCAAGAAAGTTCAGGCGCGCTTACAGACCCTGCACGACCTGGGCTTGGGTTATCTCACGCTCGGCGAGCCCACGCCGGCGCTTTCGGGCGGCGAGGCGCAGCGTCTTAAGCTCGCGAGCGAGATGGGCCGCGTGCAGGATGATGCCGTATTCGTGTTCGACGAACCCACAATTGGCCTGCACCCGCTCGATGTTCAGGTGCTGCTGAGTGTGTTCGACGGCCTCGTTGCCAAGGGTGCCACAGTCGTCGTGATCGAGCACGACCTCGACCTTATCCGTAACGCCGATTACGTAATCGACATGGGCCCAGGTGGTGGCGAAGCAGGCGGGCAAATCGTCTGCTTCGGCACGCCAGCCGATATCGCGGCCTGCCCCAAGAGCATTACCGGCCGTTACCTCTAACCGAATGTGACAAAGGGACAGTCCCTTTGTCACATCCGATGCCTATTTCACGCATTGAACGGCGAGATAGTCGCGGAAGAACGGTAATTCAAAAGCGACGATTCCGCGCCCGCGTTCTCCAATGATGCCGGCGTCTATCATGCGGCGTCGGTAGCGGGAGACCTGTTGCGGCGAACGCTTAAGGCGCTCGACAAGGTCAGCGGTGGTGGACTCTTCCTCGTCATCGAGCATGGCGATGAGAAATCGCTTGTCCTCTGCAGTGAGTTCCCGATAGGTCGCCGCGAGGATCCGGTCGTCCATTTCATCGCGTGCGATTTTGATTCCCTGGTCAAAGTCGCGAGATGATATTTCCCTCGAGTTGCTCGTGAGATCCCAGGCGCGGTAACCCACAAGCTGCAAAAGGAAGGGAAAGCCCGAAATCGAGCGAACGGCCTTATCGATTCCCCCAGCATCTGCCAGGCGATCGTTTTCCTGGATTGTGCGAATCAAGGCCTCGCGTACGTCATAGTCTGCGATGCGACCCAGATGATATTGTTGGGCGCGGCGAAGGAACGAGACCGTCTTGTGGTTCAGCAACGTCGAGACGTTGTTGGGAAGTCCCGCCATGAGCAGGGCGACGCGTTTCCCATCGGCCACAAAGTGCTGATACGTCGCTGCGAGCTGAATCATCTCGTCGAGCGTCGGGTCCACCTCGTCAACCGTGACGAGCAGCCCGGTGCCCGCCTCGTTGAGCTGGTCGATGATGTCACTCATGCGATAACGCCAGGTTGAGGCATCGTGAACGCGATTGACCTCGATGCTGCCGAGCGGTGCAATTTCGAGACCGGTGACTTCGAAGCGGCTGGACGAGTCGATAAGATGGCCTGCAGCACGTTTCGCCCCGAACTCGATTTCCTCAAGCATTCCCGAGAGCGCGGTCGTCTTTACGGCAATCCAGCCGTGGGATTCCGCCCTTGTCGCAAGCGACGACATGAGAGCGGTTTTACCGGTTCCACGCGCGCCTGAGAAGATCGAGGTCAATTCCGGGCGCCTGCGCTGGCTCAAGAAGGCGCGGTCCAAATCCCGAATAATCTGTTGTCTGCCAGCGAGATGGGCAGGAACCTCGCCAAAGCTAGGGGTAAACGGGTTTTCGAGGTATTCCACAATGCCATCCTTTCGCGTCGCCGTTTAACTTCATTTTATTTTAGTTAATTCTGATTAAAAGTGATGGTTCGTTATTTAGAGCATCAATCAGGCATGTGTGTCATCGACGTGGCGCTTGAATGTGACAAAGGGGCAGTTCCTTTATCACATTTCCGGAAAGCCTGCCTGGCGCAGGGCCTCGTAGAGGACGATGGCGGCGCTGTTGGAGAGGTTGAGTGCGCTGATGCGGTAGTCGGCCGGGTCGACGAAGTTGCCGCAGATGTCCTGTTGAAGGATGGCCTCGTGGCTGTCCTCGGTATGCCCGAGCGACTCCTCATGAGCCTCCCAGGCATCGGCGTTATCGAGTGAGTCGCAATCGCGTAGCATGGGGATGCGCTCGCAGCGTTCGGACGCCGCGGCAAGCAGTGGCTCGGGAATCCCCGAGCTCTCGCTGCCAAAGACCAGATAGTCACCGTCGCGGTAGGTGCTTTGCGCATAGGTGCGGCGCGCCTTTTTGGTCAGCAGATGCAGGCGTTCATCGGCGGGGGAGAGGCCGTTGCACGTAAGGAAATCCTCCCAGCCGGCATAGGTCGTCACGTCCAAGTTTTGCCAGTAGCCCAGGCCGGCGCGACGCACCGTCTTGTCGTCGAGCGAAAAGCCCAGCGGCTCCACCAGGTGCAGGCGGGTACCGGTGGACCACGCAGGTACGGCCGATATTGCCCGTATTGGCCGGAATCTCGGGCGCATCCAGCACGATATTGAACATGAATCTCCTTGGCTCAGAACGAAAAACCACCACGAAGGGGACAGGCACCTTCGTGGTGGTTTGGCGGTTACGTGGCAGAAAATGCTCGCTTCGATAGCCTAGGCGCGGTGCCAGTCGGTCAGACAGGCATCGAGGGAGGCGATGAGCGCGTCCTTGTCCATGTGACGGCCGATGATGCACAGGCTCGTCATGCGGTCGCCCGTCTCGTCGTCCCAAATCTGCATGATCTCGGGGTTCTCGTCGATGATCTTCTGCTTCTCGCCCTCGGGCGCCGAATCGACAAACAGACCGTTCTCCATCAGGCGCATCTGGTGGCCGGCCTGCTCGAACATGTAGCACATGTCCGGATCGCCGGTCTGCCACAGCGGACCCTTGACGCGGATGACCTCGTCGGGCCACTCTTGCTCAACAAAATCGGTGAACTTCTGCAGGTCAAACGGCTTGCGGCGCGAGTACACAAAGGTCTCGATGTCGTACTCGAGCACCTCGGGGTCGTCGTGCTCCTCGGGATGCTCCATGGCCTCGATCCAGGCGGCGGAGTTGTAGGCGCGCATAAAGTCGAAGCGGCCGGTGTCGAGCAGCTCCTCCATGGGGACCTCGCCGTTTTGAGCCTCGACAATCACGGCGTCCTTCTGCAGGCTGCGCACGATGGCCTTAAGCTCTGCGATCTGCTCGGGGGTGACGGTGTCAGTCTTATTAAGAATCAGCGTGGAGCAAAACTCGATCTGCTGGATGAGCAGGCTCTCGATGTCGTCCTCGTCGATATCCTCGGCTAGCAGGTCGCGACCGCCGTTGAACTCGTCGTACATGCGGGCGCAGTCGACCACGGCCACGATGTTGTCGAGCGCGAGCTTGGGCTCGCCGCCCACCTTGGCCTCGTCGCAGAAGCTCGAGATGGTGTAGGCGATGGGGATGGGCTCGCAAATACCCGAGGCCTCGATGATGATGTAGTCGAACTTGCCCGAATCGGCGATGCCCTGCAGCTGGTTGGCCAGATCGTCCGAAAGCGTGCAGCAGATGCAGCCGTTGGTGAGCGGGATGAGGTCGTCGGTCTCGGAAAGGCCGCCGTCGGCGATAAGGCTGGCGTCGACGTTGATCTCGCCGATATCGTTGACGATCACGGCGGCGCGGATGCCGCCGTCGTTAGCGAGGATGTGGTTGAGCAGCGTGGTCTTGCCGGCACCGAGGTATCCGGTAAGCATGATGATCTTCACGGGTCTGTTGGGCATGTGCCCTCCTTTGTTAGACATGGCTTACAGTTAAATCTTATGCCAAACGCCTGCTCTTATACCCACGCGCCGGCAAATAACACAGGCTACTCCCAGGCTCCCCACACATCGGGGCAATAACCGACGGTGGCCTTCTTGCCGTTGCGCACGATGGGCTCGGCCAGAACCTGCTGGTTCTCGAGCAGCTTATCAAAGCGCTGGCTGGGGGTGAGGTGCTGGATGAGTGCGAGCGTCTCCTCGTCCTTGGCTTTGGGGTTGAGCAGCTTGTCGATGCCGCCGACCGCCTGCATCACGCTCGTGAGCTCGCCCTTGCTCATCTCCCTTTCCTTAAGGTCGATAAACTGCACCTTAATGCGTCGCTCCTTAAAATAGCGCTGGGCCTTCTTGGTATCGAAGGACTTCTTAGTCCCGAAAATTTGAATATTCATATCTATGTTCCGCCGTTCTACCTGATGAAGTTGGTCCTAGCGCGATCGGCCTGGGGGGCTTCGATGCCGGCGGCCTTTCCCGCCTCGATGCAACGTAGGAGCCAGGCCATGTTTTTGCCGATGTTTCGCATGGTGGCAAGGCCTTCGGCGTCCTGGGCGGCCTCGCCCGGCATGGCGCCAAAGACGTTGTTCCAGTAGGTGGATGCCACCACGGGCATCTGGTTGATGGTGAAGTATTTGTTGAGCACATCGAAGGTGGTCGACGTGCCACCGCGACGGGCAACGGCGACAGCGGCGCCCGGCTTGTGCGCAAAGGCCTTGCTGCCAGCATAGAATGCACGGTCGAGGGCAGAGAGGATGCGTCCGCTGGGATGCGCGTAGTAGACGGGCGAACCAAAGACAAAGCCGTCTGCCTGCTCGGCAGCGGCAATCAGCTCGTTGACCATATCGTCGTCAAAGGTGCAGCGGCAATCGAGCTTGCCGCACTGGCCGCACCCGATGCAATCGCGAATAGGCTTGGCGCCCAGCTGAAACACCTGCGTCTCAATGCCCTCTGCGTTGAGCTGCTCGGCAATCTCGGCGAGTGCGCGGTCGGTGTTGCCGTTTGCCTTGGGGCTGCCATTGACCAAAAGAACCTTCATCACAAACTCCCTCTGCTGTCGGTGACTTCTGCGGAGGATTATCGCACGAGCGGGCAGATGGCGTGGGGCGCGATTCCAGCGACCGCCCATCATGCGCCCCGTCTCGATCGGTAGCTTCATCCGAGTGTTTCTCGGGGCCGGGAAGCCGGCCCCGAGGGCCAACGGCGGGCTCGCTCACCAGGTACGAGAGGGACACGGTCCAGAGTATGTTGGAGCTCGGGGCCTCATGCAAGCCGATTGTGAGGAGTCTGGGCAGGTCGCCTTCGATGGCGAACTCTGAGGTCTTAGAAGGCGGGCTGCTGCGGCGGCTATGGTTTATACTAAGGCGGTTGCTATCGAGTAATTCATACTTGGTTTGATTCGATTGTGAATGCGTAACTAGGATGGAAAGCAAAGGAAACTCTATGGAAACAGAGGATGCTGTTTGCTTGATGACTTCGATTGCCTTGATTGTCCTTTCAATCCAATACCGAAGAGGAAGATGGCTCTGCTCAATTGCTGGATATGATGTCACAAAAAGGGAGAGCGAGATTGATATACGCCCCTACGCAAAGCTGATTTCTTCTGTGACGTTATGGATGGGGCTGCTGTTTTTCTTGTGGGCGGTAGAGGGCTGGGTACGCGATTGGAATACCAGCGTTTTTGAAGTTTTGGTTCTACTTCTGTTCAGCTTGGCCTCTTTGTCGTTCGTGCGGCTCGTTAGGTTTGTGTTTATGAGGCGATAGCCAGCGGAAGTGGCTGGACGACAAAATGGACCAATGCAGCCAATTGTCAATAGAATTTGATAGGCTTGGCTTAACAGATTTACTCGAGGGCATATCCGTGGCGGGGGATAGGTTCTATCTTGTTGAGCACTTATTTGCATCAGGCAAAGTAAACCAAGAGTATCGAAACGGTGCCCCCGGGCCCGCTAGGGACTGCGGGGGGGCGTTCGGCTAACTGCGGGTACGGCCTATTTGCCCAATGTGTTCGCCCGAGATCGGAAATTAACCATCATGCGCCCCATAACGCTAGTCCAGCTTGGTGCCCGGTACCTGTGGCGCCTCTTTAATCAGCGCATTAAGTTCGTTCAAAATGGAAACGGGCTGTCGGTCGACGGCGTCCAGATGAAGCGTCGCCACGCGAAGGGGCGGCTGATATTCAAATGAGCCGAGGAGCACGGGCGATCCCAAGAACCGTTCGATTTCGTCTGCAACCGCGTCGGTCTCTTCGGGATCAAGCTCGTCAAAGAGCGCCACGAACATCGGTCCGGTCGAGCGGAACAGACGACCCTTGCCGCGCGAGCAATCCATGAGGCAGGCGGCGCTTTCTGCCAAAACGCGGTCGCCTGCATCAAAGCCAAAGCGGGCATTGACCTTGGCGATTTCGTCGATTTTAATGGCGATCAAGCCCGCGTTTCGTGCCACGCGACGCATCTCGCCAATGGCGTTGACCAGGGCGTGGATATCGCCCAGACCGGTCACGGAATCGGTCGTATCTGCCAAGCTTCGGTTGGTGACAATGCCCACATACATGTTGGGCTCGGTATCGGTGCCGTCCAGGCGGTAACCTGTGCAGTCGCAAAGCGCGTATTTTCCGGCGGTATTCATGACGCGATACTGCATGCAGTGGAAGTGCCACGTGCCGTTTACCACCATATCGAGCTCGGCACGTACGTTGTCGCGGTCCTCGGGGTGAACACGGGCAAGCCATATATCGAGCGAGTTGTAGGGATGCTGGGAGGGTAGGTCAAAATCGCGCACGGCATTAACCGACCATTGCGATTCGCCGGTGTCGAGGTTAATGATGAACGGATAGCGTGTCTCGGAGCTCATGGAGATCGCTTGGAACACTCGGTCGTTGCAGGGGGGGGGTTGTTCGGTGACCGGGCGTTGCGGCGCATCGCCTTCTTCCGGTTGTTGCACACGGTACATGAGCTTGTAGCGATACATTTTGCGGTCGGCGTCCTTTGTCATCTGGCGACGCGTATCGCCTGCAAGCGGGTCGACGCGCGAGCAGCCAAAGCTAAAGCTGGCGATCATGGGCGCCTTGTCGCCTGATGTTGCCTCGATAAGATTGGCACGCGTCCGCTCCAGGCGCTGCTCGAGTTCGGCTTCGTCTGTCGTGGGGGATATAAGTACAAATTCGTCTCCACCGATACGGAACAGCAACTCATCGTGCTCCATTGTCTCGGTGAGTGCGCGGCAGATGCTCAGGATGTAGCGATTGCCCTCGGTGTGGCCAAACTTATCGTTGCAATGCTTAAGGCGGTCGATATCGATATAGGCACAGGTGAAGGGGGTGCCTTTGCGCCAGAGCTGATCGACATGGCGGTCGAGTCCGCCACGGTTGCCAAGATTGGTGAGCGAGTCGATATAGGCGCCGCGCTCAAGCAGCTCGCGTTCTTGCTGCAGGATGGCAAATGTCTTCTGTAGCTGCTCGCCGATGGCGCACAGCTCCGGGGGCAGCGCGGCAACATCGAGCTCGGCGGTTGAGGTCCCGTTCGCAAGTCGCTGAAGATGAGCGATGATTGATTGCTCGCCCAGGCGATACGACTCGTTCATGATGGATTGCCTCCTTGGATGGAACAATGGTTTGTATCTTACTCCCAATTCGGTTTAGATTGGGGTATTAGTTAGCTCATGGGAACAAGCGCTCCCTCGACGGTGGCGTTTGCGCACGAGCGTATTGGTTGCTGTCGCCACCATCGAGCAATGCCTCAAAATCCTCCGCCTGCATGGGACGGTAGTAGAGGAAGCCCTGAGCGTAGCGGGCGCCCATTTGGCGTAGCATGTCTGCCTGCTCATTTGTCTCGATGCCTTCGATCACAACGGGCAGATGGAGCGACTGTGCCATCTCGAGCATTGATGAAATGATTTGCACACTACGGCCTTGATCGCCGTCGACGGGCACAAACGTGCGGTCGAGCTTGATGACGTCGACGTTGACGTTCTTGAGCATCGCGAGCGTGGACTGGCCGGTGCCAAAATCGTCCATGTAGGTCGAGAAGCCGCGGTTGTGCAGGTCGGCCGTCAGCTTATCCACAGCTTCGGACTCTCCCGTATAAGCCGTCTCGGTGATCTCGATGCGCATGAGCTCGGGCGGCAGATTGTATTGGTCGGCGAGTGCCCCCATATGCTCGGCAACGTCGCAGGCAAGGATATCCACGCGCGACACGTTGAGCGAGATCGGAACCACGCGAAGCCCTCGATCGATGCGCCCGCGCAGCCACAAGGCAACGCCCTGCCAAACGTATTTGTCGAGCGTCACCACAAAACCGCTTTCCTCGAGAGCGGGGATAAAGGTGACGGGTGAAATGAGGGAGCCGTCCTTGTCAATCCAGCGCGTGAGCGCTTCGGCGCCAGTGATCTCGCCGGTTTCCATGTCGACCTGGGGCTGCAGGTAGTAGGTAATGCGGCCGTTTGAGAGCGCATACTGGAATTCGGTCAGCGTGCGGTGGAACGAGATTTCGCGCTCGTACTCCTCGGGGCGGAAAATGGCAATGCGCTCCTTAAAGTCGTTTTTTGCACGCCGATTGGTAAACATGGCCTTGGCCTGCGCATCGATGGTGATTTCCTCGTTGGAGTCGATGGGGTAGACGCCCATGGACGGCCAGAAACCCACGCCGTCATCATGCTTGGCCACGGCCTGGCGAATGCGGCTATAGATCTGATGGACGGTGTCGTGTTCAAAGGGGATGAGTACGCAAAAATCGTCTTGGCCCCAGTACCCTGCGACGCCCATGGCGGCATTCTCGATGTCCTTGAGAACCGTGCCCACATCGGCGAGTACGCGGTCGCCCTCGGCCTGTCCGTGCCATTCGTTGAACAGTCGCATGTGCCCCATATCGACGGTGGCGATACACCAGGCGCCGTTGCGCCTTGTCTCGAGAAATTCGTTGGCGCGGCGCATAAACTCGCTGGGTCGATAGAGACCCGTGAGCGGATCGATGCGTTCGGCGATGGCGCTTTTGCGCTCCACCTCGGGTATGGGGAGGCTGTCGTTGGGAACAAGCCCGCCGGCCGTGCGAATGCGACGGTCGAGTTCGCCTAAAACGGCGGCCGTTTGATTGGTCAGGTGCTCGTAAAAGGCCGGAACGACAAGACAGACGGGGGTAATAGTGTCGCCCGCGATTCGAACGGGAGCGAAAACGGCCTCTTTGAGATGTTGGATCAGTTGCTCGAATGCTTCGTGATCCAAATTGTTGCTAAGCACGACGAACTGGGCGTTGCGTGAACGGAAGACGCGACTCCTGCCGCGAGTAATCGACAGCATGCGGCCTGCGTATTCGGCGAGCATGTTGTCGACGGCCTCGGCCCCGTAGAGCTCGTTGAGCTTTGCCGTGCCGCGAACACGCACTGCTATAAGCCCCGTCTCGCAACGGTCGCGACGGCAGGCATCGATAGCGTTGATCAGCGTGCGCTGCGTTCCGAGACCCGTGGCGGCGTCGACGGTCTCGGCAAGCGAGTGGTTGACGAGCTCGCCGACATAGAGCGAGGGGACATTTCCGTCGCCGTCGATACGAAACCCGCGAACACGGCCGAGGATGTAATCGCCGGCGGCATTGCGCACGCGGTACTGCATGACGTGACGATGTTTGGAGCCGTCATAGATTTGGTCGATGTCGTTGGTATAGGCCTCAAGGTCATCGGGATGGACACGCGTTTTCCAATAATCGTGACAGTTGTCTATATGCTCCGAAGGAAGACCAAGATCGCGCAAGGCGCCTTGTGACCAAAGGGTTCGATGTTTGTCCAAGTTCTCGATAAAGAAATAACGGCCTTCGTTGAGCATCGAAAGGGCGTCGAAAATTCGATCGCTTATTTCGAAGTCGTCGGTGTGGGCTTGTGCGATATTGCGTCGATCAAGGTGCACGGCATGACGTAGCTTGTAGTCGTACATGCGATGGTCGGCATCGTTCGTCAAGCGATTGGGGGCTTCGCCCAGGGCGGGGTCGGCGTGTGCCACTCCGTAGCTAAACGAGTGAGGCATCTCGGCATCGTTGTTTTTGAGCAGGACCGTTCGGCAGCGTTCCAGACGTTCGGCGAGGTCGTCCTCGGTTGCAATCGTAGACAGGATGGCAAACTCGTCGCCTCCCAGACGAAACGCCGCTTCGTCCACCTCCATATACAGCTTGAGATAGAGGCTTACCTGCAAAATATAGCGGTTGCCCTCGTCATGGCCAAAGACGTCGTTGCAGTGCTTGAGATTGTCGATATCGATGTACGCCATGGTAACGGGGGTGTCCTGCTCCCAGAGCTCCTCGAGGGAACGGGCAAAGCCGCCGCGGTTGCCAAGCCCGGTAAGCTGGTCGGTAAAGGCGGTCCTGACCAGATCCTCCTGACGCTTGAGAAGGTCGCGGACGGTCTTTTCGAGCGTTTCAGTGTAATTGCTGGGGGTATCCATGCTGTAGGCGGCTTTCTGGGGTCGGGGCGGATTGCGTCGGGCGAGCTCGTTGTGCACACGCGTTGTTGCTCAACGCCTCGCGTGTTTCCAAGCCCCCGCCTTGCTGCGTCGTTGGGTTTATTTGTCGGCTGACGTTCGTTGCTGATAACTACTGAGTAGTATAAACAAGTGTATGGAATTATGCAGGGGTGCCCATGTTGCGGGCGGCCATTATTCGCCATTATTCGCCAAACGGTAACGCGACGATGTTCGATGAAAATGCGACTGAGGCGATATATGTTGACGGGTATACTTGTTTCGTTTTAAAACGCAGGAACGGAGATGGTCGCATGGCACAGCCAGATACGACGCCCACGGTGGGGCTTGCGCTCGAGGGAGGCGGCTACCGCGGTATGTATACGGCGGGCGTGCTCGACGTATGGATGGAGCACGGCTTAACCTGCGACCATATGGTGGGTGTCTCGGCGGGCGCGGCGTTTGGCTACAACTTTAAATCGCGCCAGATCGGCCGCGCCATTCGCTACAACAAGGCCTATTGCGCCGACAAGCGCTATGCGAGCGTGACGAGCTGGTTGCGAACCGGCGATATGTTCAATGCCGAGTTTGCCTATCATGAGGTACCCATCGAGCGCGATCCCATCGATCTGGAGGCATATCGCGCCTGCCCCATGCGGTTTACGTGCGTATGTACCGATCTTAAGACGGGGCAGGCCGTCTACCATGACCTGCCTTACGGTGATGAGCATGATATCGAGTGGATCCGGGCGTCGTCGGCGATTCCCGTGGCAACACGACCCGTTGCCATTGAGGGGCACAAGTACCTGGATGGCGGCGTTGCCGATTCCATTCCCAGCGCATGGCTGTTTGCGCAGGGCTATGACCGCAACGTGGTGGTGCTGACGCAGCCGGCGGGCTTTGTAAAGCAGCCCAATAGCGTGATGCCTATGCTGCGTCGCGTGTATCGTCACTATCCGGAGTTTGTTGCGGCGCTTGAGCACCGGCACGAGGTATATAACGCCACGCTCGACGACCTGGCGCGTCGCGAGGCCGCTGGCGAGATCTTTGTGGTGCGGCCGAGCGAATCGGTGAAGGTGCCGTCGCTGTGCCGCGAGCCCGAGGAACTCGAACGCATCTATCAGATCGGCCGTCGCGATGCGGAGGCGACGTTGCCCGCGCTGGAAGCGTATCTGGCGGGGTAAGGGCTGCTACGGAAAGCGCATCCCGGAATATGCGCTCAGACTGGGATGCGGTTTCCGCGAGGGGGCGGTCGCGGAAACCGCATCCCAAAATTTGCGCTTGGAATGGGATGCGTTTTCCGCTGGCCCTCTATATGGAAAGCGCATCCCAGAATGGACGTCCAAACTGGGATGCGCTTTCCGCTCTTGAAGATATGAGGCTGCGGAGCAACTGCTCGGCATAGGTCTATGCTTGCTGCCAGGTATCGACGAGCTCCTCGGCTGCGGCGTAGGGGTCGTCGGCGCTGCAGACGGCGCTCACCACAAAGAAGCCGTCGACGCCGGTGGACTTGAGTTGCGGCAGATCGGCCGTCTTGACGCCGCCGCCCACCACAATGGGGACGGGGCTTGCCGCATGGAGGGCGGCCAGGTCCTCAAAGCTCTTGGTGATGATGGAGCCGTCGGCCGCACGTCCGCAGTCGCGCTTGGTTTCGGTCTCGTGGAGCGGGCCTACGCCCAGGTAATCGACCAGGCTCATGTCGGCGGTCTTGACGTACTCGAGCATCTCCTCGCAGCGGGCGGAAAGGCCCACGATGGCATCGGGACCCAGCAGCTTGCGGCAGACCTCGACGGGGATGTCGCTCTGGCCAACATGCACGCCGTCGACGGCAATACCCTGCTCGCGTGCGGCAAGTACGCAGTCAAGGCGGTCGTCGATCAGCAGCGCGACCTGCCCGGTTTTGCCGGCCTGAGCGATGGCCTGCGCGGCATCGCCCGTCAGTGCGATGATCTCGCGGGCGCTTGCCACCTTGGAACGCACCTGAATGCAGGTAAAGCCGGCGTCGAGCGCCTGGGCCACCACATCGCCCACGGGGCGTCCGAGGGTGTTTTCGGGGCCGAGTACCAGATAGGCCGAGATATCAAGGTTGTCGCGGATGCTCATCGTGCTTCCTCCTGCTTTTTGATCTGCGCTTCCATGCGCTCGAGTTTGCCGGTCATGGTGTCGGTAAATCCGGGTCGAATATCGGCTTTGAGCACGACTTCGGTGCGGATGCCCTTGCTCGCCAACACAAAGGTCGCGTCGCGCACGACCTGCATGACCTCGTCCCAGTCGCCCTCGATCTCGGTGAACATCGAGGTGGTGCGGTTGGGAAGGCCGCTCTCGCGAATGACGCGCACGACCTCGGCGATCTCGGCGGATAGCTCGTCACCGGTGCCGCACGGGGCGATGGCCACGGCGACCAGGGTGTTCATGCCGGCATTGGTTGCGGGCTCGGACATGGCTTATGCCTCCTCGAGCTCGAGTTGGTTGTCGGCAATGTCCTGGGCGGTTGCGCGGTAGAGCTCGTCGATAAAGGCGACCTTAAAGCTTGCCGGGGCTTCGGCAACGGCGGCGGCACGCGTACCGGCAACGTTGTAGACGGCGGTGCCGCAGATGGCCGCCGTAAACGGGTCGGTGGCGCAGGCGTACACGGCCAACACGCCGCCCTGCGAGCAACCGCAGCCGGTGATCTTGGACATGAGCGGGCTGCCGCCGTGGGACTTGGCCACGGTCGTGCCGTCGGTAATCAGGTCGACTTCGCCCGAGACCACTACGGCGCCGCCGGTGTAGCGGGCGAGCGCCACGGCGGCATCGCGGGCGGCGTCTACCGTGTCGGTGGTATCGACGCCGCGCACGCGGCTCAGATCGGCCGCTTCGCCCTCAAGGCCCCACAGGCCGG
Source organism: uncultured Collinsella sp. (assembly GCA_958444075.1). Lineage (GTDB taxonomy): Bacteria > Actinomycetota > Coriobacteriia > Coriobacteriales > Coriobacteriaceae > Collinsella. The sequence continues at coordinate 19,875 of CAUCNB010000013.1, forward strand.
CGAGCGCGATGATCTCGGAGGCGTTGCCGCGCACGATGGCGGGTTTGTACTGCTTGAGTTCGTTTACCAGCTGGGTGCGCAGGCTGCCGATGCCCAGTCCAACCGGATCGAGCACCCAGGGCTTGCCGGCGTCGTGGGCCGCCTTGGCCGCGCGGGGAATCGTCTGCTCGTAGATGGGGAAGAGTGTGCCCATGTTCAGATAGATGGCGCCGCCGCCGGCAACGAGCGCCTCGCCCTCGTCGGGCAGATAGACCATGGCGGCCGAACCACCCACGGCGAGCTGCGCGTTGGCGACAAAGTCAATCGTCACCGTGTTGGTGATGGAGCCCGCCATCGGATTGGTGGCGCGAATCTCCTCCACGGCCTTGACCACGTTTTGCTTGAGCTGTTTCGAATCGATCACTGCACATGCCTCCTTGGCATAGAAAAGGGGCGCTGTGCATAGACAGCGCCCCTAAAAAGGCGGCATGCTCCCTACGCCAGCATTAACTGACAGGTTCAAAGGATTGGGCCCCATGCCCTCTCAGCCTTGTGGTTTGCACCGCCGGCACTCCCGCATCGAATCTGTTGTTCCCTATACTAGCGCACCTGCCAAAAAGGGACAGGTTTATTTTGGCAGGTAACAACTGGGGCTTTGCGTTTTCCCAGATAAAACCTGCCAATATAAACCTGTCTCTTTTTGGCAGGTCGGTACAATAGACGGGATTAAGAATGACCGAGGGGGCCTTATGATTAAACTTGTGCTGACCGATATGGACGATACGCTGATTCCAGCCGGGCATGACGGCGCCAGCGACTACGCCATCGAGGGCATTCATGCCATGCAGGCGGCGGGTCTGCACTTTGGCCCGGTTTCGGGTCGCCAGCCCTCCGCGATGGGCTGGATGTTCCGCAATCGCGCCGAGTGCTTCTCGACCGGCGCGTTCTGCAACGGCCAGGTCATGTTTGTGGACGGCGAGGTGGTAGCCTCGCATGCGACCGACAACGCCGCCCTTATGCGCTTGGCTGACTACTTGGAGCAAGAGACCGACGATACGTATCTGAAGGTCTACGGCCTGGGTGATGACTTTTGGGGCAACGATGCCTATTGTGTGACGAGCGACCCCGAGCGCGTGCGCCGCGCCATGGAGTCGGGCGGCAACGCATGGCTCAAGGGCGAAGAGGCCCCGTGCCGTCCTGTCGTCGATGACGCGTCGGTGTTCAAGGCGAATATCTGGAGTGCTCGTTCGCGTGAGGAGCTCGCGGAGCTACGCGAGCGCGTTGCCGCTGAGGTGCCGGAACTCTCGCTTGTGTTTCCCAACAATCGTGTGCGCCTGTTCGACATTCTTCCAGCAGGTTGGGACAAGGGTTGCGCTGCGCTGGAGCTGGCGCGCGCTTTGGACCTGACGTCCGACGAGGTGGCCGTATTTGGCGATTCCGATAACGACCTGCCCATGATCGGTGCCGTCCCCAACTCCGTTGCAGTCGCCAATGCCAACGAGGCCGTCACGGCTGCCGCACGCTGGCATATCGGCGCTGCGGCAGACGATGCGGTTGCCGGGGCTCTGCATCAGATTGCCGCCTGCGCCGCGACGGGGGAGATGCCGTCGTTTATGCGTCAGGCAGATGCGGCGGGTTCGGGTATCGCGGACGTCTAGGGAGGCCATCATGAAGCTTCAACAGCTCAGGTATGTCGTCAAAGTTGCCGAATGCGGCAGCATCACCGAGGCCTCGCGCCGGCTCTTTGTGTCGCAGCCTTCGATTACCGCGTCGATCCGCGATCTCGAAAACGAGATGGGTGTGCACATCTTTGAGCGCACCAACAAGGGTGTCATTGTGTCCGAGGAGGGCGAGACCTTCTTGGGCTACGCGCGCCAGGTGCTCGACCAGGCGGATCTGCTCGAAGGCAAGTACAAGGGCGAGTCCGAGCAGGTGCCGCACTTTAGTGTGAGCTGCCAGCATTATTCCTTTGCCGTTAACGCGTTTGTCGATGTGATCCGTGAGTTCGATGCCGCGCGCTACGACTTTACCCTGCGCGAGGAGCAGACTCACGAGATTATCGAGGACGTCGCGCATATGAAAAGCGAATTGGGCATCCTGTATCTGTCCGAGCACAACCGCGAGGTCATCGAGCGCATGCTGGCGGCCAACGAGCTCGTGTTCGAAGGGCTCTTCTGCGCCACGCCGCATATCTTCGTCTGTGCCGACCATCCGCTGGCGGACCGCTCCAGCGTGACGCTCGAGGATCTGGAAGACTACCCGTTCCTGTCCTACGAGCAGGGCAGCTACAACTCGTTTTACTATTCCGAGGAGCTGACCTCGACGTTTGAGCGTCGCAAGAATATCCGCGTGCGCGACCGTGCGACGTTGTTCAATTTGGCCATGGGCCTCAACGGCTACACGGTATGCTCGGGCGTGATCAGCCACGAGCTCAACGGCCCCGGCATTATCTCGATTCCGCTCGACGTGGACGAGTACATGGAGATTGGCATCATCACGCGCAAGAACACGACGCTCACGCGCTACGGTCGGGCCTATATCGACGCGATTCGTCAGCATATCTAGGCTGCTCTGCTCCCCACGGTTCAAGCCCCTTTATGGCAGTCCAGACTGATATAGGAAGCATCTATATCAAACTGTTATAAACGTATATTTTACGATGGCCATATAAACGCTCATACTCTGTCCCAGTAAAGCAACCAATGCAAAAGGGAGATATCTATGAGCACTTCGATTCAACCGAACGCACCGTTTCGTACCGATATCGTTGGCAGTTTTCTTCGCCCACAGGCCATAAAGGACGCCCGTGCCGCCTACGCTGCAGGCACACTCGATGCCGAGGGGCTTAAAGCCGTCGAGGACGAGGCCATTCGCGATTTGGTGGCCAAGCAAAAGGCCGCCGGCCTGCAGGTGATCACCGACGGAGAATTCCGCCGCAGCTACTGGCACCTCGATTTTATGTGGGGGCTGAACGGCGTCGAGCGTCGCACCTCGCGTACAGGCTATATGTTCCACGATGAGGAGACTACCGCCGACACCGCCGTGGTAACCGGTCTCATTAGCGGCGAGAATCATCCGTTCGTCGAGCACTTCAAATTTGTCAAGGCGCTCGAGGGGGAGGGCCAGGTCGCGCGACAGACCATTCCGGCGCCGATCCAGACGTTCTCCGAAGTCACGCTCGACCGCTGCGATGGCCAGCAGGAGAGCCTGCGCGCTGTCTATAAGACCGATGAGGAACTTGCCGACGCCATCGCGGCGGCCTACCGCACCGTGATTGCCGACCTGTATGCCGCAGGCTGCCGCAACGTTCAATTTGATGACTGCACCTGGGGCATCTATTGCGATACCGACTTTGTGGCAAAGACTGGTATGAGCCCGGTCGACCTGCAAAAGGTGTCCGAGCTGGGCGTGGCGCTCAACAACGCCGCCATCGAGGGCAAGCCCGACGACCTGGTCATCAACACGCATGTGTGCCGTGGTAATTACCACTCCACCTATGCCTTCGAGGGCGGCTATGACCCCATCGCGCCGTACCTGTTCGCACACGAGAACGTCGATGCGTTTTACCTTGAGTTCGATACTCCGCGTGCCGGTGGCTTTGAGCCGCTCAAGTACGTTGCCCCCGGCAAGAAGGTCGTGTTGGGCCTAGTGACCACCAAGGCCGCTGAGCTTGAGGACGAGGATGCCATCGTCGAGCGTATTCACGAGGCTGCAAAGTATGTTCCGCTCGAGAACCTGTATCTGTCGCCCCAGTGCGGTTTTGCTAGTTGCGAGATTGGCAACAAGTTGACCGAGGACGAGCAATGGGCAAAGATCGCGCTGGTCAAACGCATTGCCGAGCGCGTTTGGAAGTAGCAGTAACGTTCGCAGGTGACGGCGCGTGCGAGACATGGTGCATCGCGTACAATGGTTCGGATCGTATCGTTCGGGCAGGTTATCCGATATGCCCGATCGCCCTTCCATTCGAAAGGACATCCATGTCCCAGTCTTCGACGCCCGCCGTCACCGATGCCATCTACGACGCATCGTCGCTCGGCCGTCCGCGCATGTTTTTGCTCGGCCTGCAGCATCTGTTTGCCATGTTTGGCGCCACGGTGCTGGTGCCCGTGCTCACCGGCCTCTCGGTGTCGCCAACGCTTTTGTTTGCCGGCTTGGGCACGCTGCTGTTCCACTTCCTGTCGCGTGGTAAGGTGCCGGCATTTTTGGGCTCATCGTTTGCCTTTATTGCCGGTTATGCCGCGATTGCGCCCAACGGCGAGGCCGAGCTTTTGCCCTACGCCTGCCTAGGTGTAGCCTGTGCCGGCCTGCTCTATCCGGTGCTGGCGGCCCTGTTTCGCGCGTTTGGTGCCAAGCGCGTTATGCGCTTCTTTCCGCCGGTGGTGACTGGCCCCATCGTCATTTCCATCGGCCTGATCTTGGCAAGCTCTGCCATCGCCAACTGCCAGACCAATTGGCTTGTTGCCGTTGTCGCTGTGGCGGTGATCGTCATCTGCAACATCTGGGGCCGTGGCATGGTCAAGATCGTGCCGATTCTGCTGGGCGTTGTGGTGAGCTATGCCGTTGCGACTGCGCTCGGCGAGGTTGATTTCTCGGGCGTCGCAGCCGCTCCCTGGGTTGGCTTGCCCGTCGTGTGGGATAACACCGTGTTTGCGCTCTTTGGCCCGCAGTTCGATAGCGGTCTTGCCACGACGGCCATCATCACCATTATGCCGCTGGCCTTTGCGACCATGATCGAGCATATCGGTGATATCTCGGCTATCGGCTCCACTTGCGAGCGTAACTACATCGCCGATCCTGGCCTGCATCGCACGCTGCTTGGCGACGGCCTGGCGACCATTCTCGCATCGCTCTTTGGCGCTCCAGCTAACACCACCTATGGCGAGAACACCGGTGTGCTTGCCCTAACGCGTGTGTTTGACCCGCGCGTGATTCGCATTGCCGCATGTTGTGCCATTGTGCTCTCGTTCTGCCCCAAGTTCGCGGCTGTCATTGCGGCCATGCCGGCGTGTGTGATCGGCGGCGTGTCTCTCGTGCTCTATGGCATGATCAGCGCCGTGGGCGTCCGCAACCTCATCGAGAACCAGGTCGATTTCCAGAACAACCGCAACGTGCTGGTGGCCGCCCTGGTGCTGGTGCTTTCGCTCGGCATTGCGTACAGCACTGCCGGAGCTATCGTGTTGGAGCTGGGCGGCGTGACCATTTCGCTCTCGGGCCTTGCCGTGGGTTCGCTGGTGGGCATTGTGCTCAATGCCATCCTACCGGGCAACGACTTTGAGTTTGATGTCTCCGAGCTTGAGGAGGCTGCTGAGTAGCAGCTGTGTTCAGCTAAAACAAGATATGGTGCCCATGCGTATATGCGCGTGGGCACCATATTTAATGCGTCAGTATCCAGTGGATGCCGCGGGCCATGCGCAAGTCGGTCTGGGAAAAGTGATTGCCGGGGTTGAGCTCCAGCGTCGTGGGAATACCACGTTCGCCGAGCAGCTTTTCCATTGCGCGCGTATCGTCGAGTACGTGCCGCATCATGCGGTTGGGAGTCTTGGCCTCCTTTTTACCGAGCGACAGATAGACAGCCTGCGGGCTGCTGGCAAATGGCGCCGTGCTGGCGCGATCGACAAAGTCGGGAAACCATAGCGACCCCGATGCGCTCGCGGCGCGGTCAAATGCGTCGGTTTGCCAGAGGGACCAGAGTGCGAAGAGGCCCGCGAGCGAGTAACCGGCAATGCCGCGCCAGGTGGGCGGCTGAGGAAGCGACGACTCGACCTGGGGGATTATCTGATTCAGCAGCTCATCAAGAAAATCGGCAGCTTGGCCGCCGAAAGGTTCGGCATCGCGTACGGTCCCGTCGCATGCCCAGGGGCTCAGCTCGCGATTCCAATCGAGCCCGCCAATGGTGACAAGGGCGAATGGCGGACAGTTGAGCTCTCGGCAACACTTATAAACCTCGCTGCCGTCGCCCACGACCACAGGAAGGTAGATGACAGGCGCGCTTTCCGTATGATTCGAATAAACGGTTATCTGCTTTTGATGCGCTTCCATGACGGGCTTCTCTCGGCGTTGTGATATCGACGGCCCCCATTGTCGCACGCCGGCTCATGCAGGTTGGGCTAGACCAAAGACAATCTCGTGCATACCCTGCGGACGCATATGGAAAACGCCACCGCCGGAGGGGAGCTCGGCGGTGGCGTTGTTAAACGGTGCTGGGACTCGGAGCCTTCGCGGGAGCTGCCATGTGCGCAGAGGCGTCTAAGAGCGCTTGCGGCTCGCCATGGTGCCTGCGGCGATAGCGGCTGTTCCCGCAAGGACGGTTGCCACGATGGCCGCACCCGAGGTGTCGCCGGTTGCCGCGAGCACGCCGGTAGTCTTGGCTTTCGTGGTTGAAGCCGCAACGGCCTTGGTCGGCTTTGAGCCCTCAGGCTTGGGGTTCTGCTTGGACTCCGCGGGCTTGCTTTCTGCGGGCTTGGTCTCGTCGGGCTTGGGGTCTTCCGGCTTGGCTACCTCGGGAGGTGCGATGACCATGCTCTTGGCGACAGCTTCGTTATAGGGGGAGTCGATCACAGCGTCGCCCGTGCCGATGGCTTGGCCTGCCTCGTAGATGCCGTCACGGAGCTTGCGATAGTCAATGACCTTGCCGCCTTCGGGCGTCTGGATGGCGGCGTTCTCAATCTTGATGGTGCCGATTGCCTTGCCGTCAGCGCTCATGGCACGGGCAAAGATTGCCGCTGTATCTCCTTCGGCCGTTACCTTGCTGCGGATGATCGAGATGACTGCGGGTGTGACGCCCTCGCTGGTCTGGGCGATGATGCCGATGTTCTCGCCTTGGGGCTCGGGGCTCGTCTCGCCATCTTGGTTTTCGCTGTAGGGGATGGGGCCGTCGCCGTTCTCGACATAGCGGGCTATGGCCTTGACAACGGAGTCGCTGATGTAGATGTGGCCACCCTCCTCGTTGGGTCGATCGCTTCTGGTGGAGAATGCAGCCGAAACCTCGCCTTCCGCAAACGCGTCCACGGTGGAGCCGTTCTTGACGACGATATCGTCTGGGTAGGTGAAGAGGGCAATGGCGCTACCGTATCTGCCTTTACTTGCGCGGACTGTCACGTTTGCATGATCGAGGGTGATGCCCTTGTGGGCATAGACGCCATATTCAACACCGTTTACGTTGAGGGAGGCGTTTGTGGCTGCGAGGCTGCCCTTGGCCTCGACGGCAGCGTCTTTCTCGGAGCTTGCCTTGACCTGGCTGCCGTCCGAGATGTTGATATTGCCGCCGCTCCAAAGGGCCTCACCATCAGCTGAGCTTGCCTCGACCGTCCCGCCACCCTTGATGGTGAGGTTCTTGTCGGTTCCAATACCCTTGTCCTCGGTAGTCCTGGCGGTGACGGCTCCGCTGTCGTCAATCGTGATATTACCGTTTGCCCTGATGCCATCCGATGCACCCGTGGCGTTGACGTTGCCCGAACCTTTGATAGCGAGATCACCCCCGGCATTTATGGCGTCAAACCCAGTGCTCGTGGCGTTGACGGATCCGGCTCCGTCGATGTTGATATTACCCGTGGAGAGGATAGCGTCCTCAGTAGATGTCACGCTGAGCGTGCTGCCCGCGTCGCCTTGGATATTGAGCTCGGCGTTCTCGTTAGTGCCATGAGAAACGTTGATGCCTTCGATCCATTCGGCAGTGACGATGTTGGTCCCCGAGTAATTCACGTTGAGCTTGCCTGCGGCCTGGATCTCGCCGCCGTTATAGTTGTTGAGCTTCAAGTCGTCGGCGCCGTCCCACGACCAGGTACCGGCCTCGTCGCTCGCCGCGGTGTTGTACTTGTTGCCGCCGACCTTGACCCATTCCGCTGCGAGCGAGACGCTCGGCATGAGCAGCGAGCTCACCGTGAGCGCGCACACGGCGCCCGTGACGATGCGGCGCGTCACGCGGCGCCAGCTGCCGTGCGCGAGTCCTATGCGACGGCGAACGTCGGGTTCGGCAACATGGGTTCCGGCGGTAGTGTCATTGCGCTTGGGGGTCGTGAACAAGGCTGCCATGGTTGCTCCCGTTCTCATAGGGCCTATACGGCTAGATTCAGCGTATCTGCTGGATGTTGCCGGCGGTAGTGCCGTTTGGAGGGCAAAATGTCCAAAATCCGGAAGAGGAATAAGCTGCGCACCTACGCGTTGTCGGGCATTAATCACAAAGCGCGGAGCCGCTTGTTGCGACTCCGCTCGCGTGTGCGCCATACGAGTGCAAACAGGAAACGCCACCGCCGGAGGGGAGCTTGGCGGTGGCGTTGCTAAACGGCGTGCGGACTAGGCGTATTCGGGGGTGCCGCCCCGTGCGTTAAAGATCGAGGCGTCTATGCACGCTTGCGGCTCACCACGGTGCCCGCGGCGATGGCGGCTGTTCCCGCAAGGGCGGCTGCCACGATGGCTGCGCTCGAGGCGTCGCCGGTTGCCGCGAGTTTGCCGGCGGTCTTGGCTCCCGTGGCTGCAACTGCAACGGTCTTGGTCGACTTCGTGCCCTCGGACTTGGAACCCTCGGGCTTGGTCTCGCCTGGCTTCTCCTCGGGTTTGATCTCCTCGGGAGGCGCGATGACCGTGCTCTTGGCGACAGCGGCGTCATAGGGAGAGTGGATCGTGGCGTCGCCCGTGCCGATGGTTTGACCCGCTTCGTAGATGTCGCCGTTGCTGAGCTCTTCTTTGTTGCGATAGTCAATGACCTTGCCGCCTTCAGGCGTCAGGATGGTGGAGCCTTCGATTTCGATGGTGCCGATTGCCTTGCCGTCCGCGCTCATGGCAAGGGCGAAGATCGCCGCCGTGTCTCCTTCGGCAGTGACCTTGCTGCGGACGATCGAAATAGTCGCGGGCGTGATGCCCTCGCTGGTCTGGGCGAAGATACCGATGTTCAGACCCCTAGGCTCAGGGATGACCACGCTGCTTTGGTCGTTGCTGTAGTGGTCAGGGCTGTCGCTACCGGACTCGACATAGCGGGCTATAGCCTTGACAACGGAGTCGCTAATGTAGATGTGACCACCCGCTTCGTTGGGGTTGTAGTTTCTGGTGGAGATTGCGGTCGAGAATTGGTCTTCTGCGAACGCATCCACAGTCGAGCCGTTCTTGATGACGATGTCGTCCTCGTCGGTGAAGAGGGCGCTGGCTTCACCGCTCCCTGCACTTGCACGGACCGTCACGGTTGCGCCATCGATCGTGATGCCCTTGTAGGTATAGATGCCGTATCCAACACCATGTGCGTTAAGGGATGCGTTCGAGACCGTGAGGCTGCCTATGGCCTTAACGGCATAGTCTTCCTTAGAGTTTGCCTTGACCTGGCTACCGCCCGAGATATCGATGTTGCCACCAGACCAAATCGCCACGTCTTCGATAGAGCTGGCCTCTACCTTGCCGCCGCCCTTGATGGTGAGGGTCTCGCCAGTTTGGATACCCTCATCCCTGGTGGCCTTGGCGGTGACGTTTCCGCTGTTGTCGATCGTGATATTGCCACTCGCCCTGATGGCATCCGATTTGCCTGTGGCGTTGACGGTGCCCGAACCCTTGATGGTGATGTCTCCCTCGGCGTCAATGGCGTCAGACTTGGTGCTCGTGGCGTTGACGGTGCCGGCTCCGTCGATGTTGATGTCTCCGTCGGAGGTGATGGTGTCCCTAGACGACGTCACGCTGAGCGTGTCGGATGCACCGCCCTGGATGTTAAGCTCGGCGCTCTCAGCATTGCCATCCTCAACCGAGATGCCGTGGCCGTCGCCGTTGGTGACGGTGTTGTTTCCCGAGTAATTGACGTTGAGCTTGCCTGCGGCCTCGATTGCACCGCCGTTATAGTTGTTGAGCTTCATGTCGTCGGCACCGTCCCATGACCAGGTGCCGGCGGCGTCGCCCGCCTCAGTGCCGTAATTGTACTGGGTGCCGCCGACGTTGACCCACTCCGCCGCGAGCGAGATGCTCGGCATGAGCAGAGAGCTCACCGTAAGCGCGCATACGGCGCCTACAACGATGCGGCGCGTCACGCGGCGCCAGCTGCCGTGTGCGAGCAGCGTGCGACGGCGCACGTCGGGCTCGACAAAATGGGCTCCAGAGGTTTTGTCATTGCGCTTGGGGGTCGTGAACAAGGCGGCCATGGTTACTCCCATCCTCATAGGGCCTATGCGATTACGCCCAGCATATCTACAGAATGTGGCCGGCGGTAGTGCCGTTTGGAGGGCAAAATGTCCAAAACTTGGGAAGCAATATATCGCGCGTCCGTGCGTTGCCTGGGCTTAAAAGAAAAGCGCGGAGCCGCTCGATGCGACTCCGCGCTTTGGTGTTCTGCTTTGGCAGCTTTGCCGTTACGCTACGAAGAAGTAGACGAGGAAGGCAAGAGCTGCGATCCACATGAGCGGCTTGATCTTGGAGGCCTCGCCCTTAAAGAGCGCGACGACCACATAGGCGATAAAGCCCAGGCCAATGCCGGCAGAGATGGAGTAGGTAAAGGGCACACCCGCGGCGATCATAAACGCCGGGAAGCCCTGCGAGACATCGGACCAGTCGATTTCGGTGGCCTCGCTCATCATGAGGTAGCCGACATAGACCAGGGCACCGCAGGTGGCGGCGCTGGAAACGATGGAGACGACGGGGGAGAAGAACGCGGCGAGGATAAACAGCACGCCGGTCGTGACGGAGGTGAGACCCGTGCGGCCACCGTCGGCAGCGCCGGAAGTGGACTCGACGAAGGTGGTGATGGAGGAGACGCCCATAAAGCCACCGGCAGCGGCGGCCACGGAGTCGACGACCAAGATGGGGCGGATGTCCTCGACATTGCCGTCCTCGGTCAGGAACTCGCCCTGCTTGGCGACGGCCATGGCGGTGCCCATGGTGTCAAAGAAGTCGCTCATGAGCAGCGAGAAGGCAACGACGAGCAGCATCGGGTCGGTCAGAACCTTCACGATGGCAATGTTGCCATCGGCCGTGTTGGCAAACGGGGCGCCAAAGGTCGAGAAGTTGAGCGGGGCGATGAGGCCCTCGGGGGCATGGGTGACGCCCAGCGGGATACCGGCGATAACGGCGACGATGATGCCGATGAGCAGCGAGCCCGGCACGTTGCGGGAGGCCAGGGCAACCGTCACGACGATGGAGATGATGCCGACGATAAAGGCGGGGGAGGTGATGTCGCCCAGACCGACGAGTGTACCGGCGCCAGCGGTGATAATGCCGGCGTCGCACAGGCCGATCATGGCGATGAACAGACCCAGGCCCACCGAGATAGCGTGGCGCAGAACCACGGGGATGGCGTCCATAATGGCCTCGCGTAGGCCGCAAAGGACGAGCAGCAAGATGACGACACCCTCGAGGAAGATGACGCTCATGGCCACGTGCCAGTCACCGCCGCACATGGTGGTGGTGATGCCCGCAATCATGGCGTTGATGCCCAGGCCCGACGCGCATGCGAGCGGACGGTTGGCGAAGATGCCCATGCAGATGGTCATGATGCCGGCGCCCAGGCAAGTGGCGCAGGCGAGCGCTCCCGCATCGATGCCGGCGCCCGAGAGCACTGCGGGGTTGACGGCGATGATGTAAGCCATCGCCAGGAACGTTGTCAGTCCAGCGCGAAGTTCGGTCCCGATTGTGGACTTGCGCTCACTGACGTGAAAAAGTTCGTCCATGCATACCCTTTCCTTGTTCGGCCCCGAGTTTAGGCCGATTGACACGAACCCATCCACTATATCGCCTTTGTGAAGTTGGTGTTCCTCACATGTTGATGTTCGGCGGTTTGTAACGGACGGGCGGTATCTTTCGCATGAAATTGTGTAGGTACCGTATACTTAAGCGGTTACAACGACCCCTATGGAGGAACGTATGATTAAAGAGCTTTGCCACGACGAGGCTATCCTGTCCCAGCGTTGCGAGGTTGCGACCGTCGAGGACGAGTCGGTTGCTCAGGACCTGATCGATACCATCAAGTCGCTCGACGATGCCGGCTGCCTTGCCGCTAACCAGATTGGCGTTACCAAGAAGGTCTGCGTCTACCTGGACGACGCCGGCGAGCCCCACGTGCTCTACAACCCCCGTCTGGTGTTTGGCCTGGGCGCCAGCAAGATGGAGGAGAGCTGCCTGACGCACGAGGAGGTCACCAAGTCCACGCGCTATATCAAGTGCAAGGTTGCCTTTGACCAGATCGTCGACGGCAAGATGAAGGAGTGCCGCCGCGATTACGCAGGCTTTGAGGCGCAAATGATCCAGCACATGATTGATCACTGTCTTGGAAAGTTGGTCTAAGGGGACCAAAGCACCGCACCTCGTCGTTTTTAGTCCGGGTATGACATTGTTGTCATGTCCGGACTTTTTTGTTTAGCGCTCCTTTGTTTGGTGACAATGACCTTAGTAAGAACATTGAGCTAGGAGGCGCTATGTGCACGAGCATTCGATTTACCGATAATTCCGGCCACATGTATCTGGGCCGCAACCTCGACTGGAGCTTTGGATACGGCGAGCAGGTTCGCGTGGTGCCCCGCGGGTTCCACATCCCGTACTCGTTTATCGACGATGCGACGGCGGCGCATGCGGTAATCGGTATGTGTATCGATTACAAGAACTATCCCATGTTTTTCGATTGCGGCAACGATGCGGGCCTGGCTGTGGCGGGGCTCAACTTTCCCGGCTATGCCGAGTATGCCGAGGGGCCGGTTGATGGCAAGACCAATATCGCGGCCTACGAGTTTCCCCTGTGGGTGGCGGCGACGTTCTCGACGGTCGACGAGGCCGAGGCTGCACTGCGCGATACGGTGATTGTCGCCAAATCTGCCGGCGAGGGCCTGGGCGTGTCGCTGCTCCATTGGATTATCGGCGACAGCCAGCGCAGTATCGTGGTCGAGATGATGGCCGACGGCCTGCATGTATACGACGACCCGGTCGATACCCTTGCCAACCAGCCGACTTTCCCGTGGCATATGGAAAACCTGCGCACCTATATCACCGCCACCAGCGATTTTCCGCAGACGGCGACATGGCGCGCCGCCGAGCTCAAGCCCTATGGCGCTGGTGCCGGCATGCGCGGTATTCCGGGCGACTGCTATTCGCCGAGCCGTTTTGTAAAGGCGGCCTACCTCAATGCCAATTACCCGCAAAAGGGCAGCGAGGCCGAAAACGTCGTCCGCATGTTCCGCTCGCTCGAGGGCGTGGCGATGATCGAGGGAGCGTCCAAGATGGGCGACGGCAAGTTCGAGAAGACCATCTACACCGGATGCTTTAGCGCGCGTACGGGCAATTATTACTACGCGACCTACGATGACCCATCGATTCGCTACGTGAGCCTGATGGATGCCGAGGGCGCGAGCCCCGATAGGCTCGTGGTTCCCGAGCCGCGTCGTTCGTAGCCCATAGCTTTACTGCAATGCAAAATGGCCCTGCATCTCCCGTGAGGTGCAGGGCCACTGCGACCTGGGCTTTATCCCGCATGCGCCCCGAGAAAATGTCCCTTAAGCGCGCGCTGCCTGGGCGATACCAGCCTTGGTGCTTGCGCGTTTGCCGGCGAGTTCGCAAAAGACCGCGCCGCCGATGATGAGCGCGGCGCCCATCAGGCGGACCGGCGTTATGCCTTCGCTCAAAAGGATGGCGGAGAACACAACGGCCGAAAGCGGCTCGAGGTAGCCGACAACCGCGACGGTCTGCACGGGCAGCCTGGCGACGGCGCTAAAGTAAAGCAGGCAGCCGACGCCGGTGTTGACGACGCCGAGCATAGCGACGGCACGCCAATCGATGCTTGCGGCGATACCGGGGGAAAAGAACGAGGGGGCGCCTTGGGTGACGAGCGTGAGGACCAGCGCGGTCACAAAGGCGGCGCTCACCTGGAGTGCAGAGTTCTCGAGGCCTTCGATGTGTGGCGCGCCTTTGCTGGCGATGACCATCAACGCGTAGCAGAAGGCCGAGGCAATGCCACAGACGATGCCCGCAATGGGCATGTTGCCGCCGAGATCCTGCGCTGCAACGAGAAAAGCGCCGCAGGCGACGGCGATAAAGCCGGCGATTTTGCCCCCGGTTAGTTTTTCGCCAAAGATAAACGGCGAGAGGGCCATGACGATGATGGGGCCGCAGTAGTACAGCAGCGAGGATACGCCGACGCCGATCGTCTGATAGGCGCGGAACAGAAAAATCCAGCTGGCGCCCAACGCAGCTCCCGAGAGGATCAAGGCCACAGCTTCGCGAGGGCGGGATGGCGCCTGCAGTTTATGGCGTTGGGTGATGGCGAGGATGGTGACAAGCGAGAAGGCTCCCAGAAAGGTGCGCAGCAGCACGATATCGGAGCTCGGCAGCGCGATGGCCGCGGCAATGATGCCGTTGGAGCCAAACAACAACAATGCTGCTAAATACGTAATCAGTCCGTTGTTCATGCGCAGCCGCCCCTTTCATATCCCTGCATGTTCACTATGGGTGAGGTTGCCTTAGAAGAAAAGCGAATATAATGCATGGATAACATGACAAAACATCATGCAAAGGCGGAGGCGTGTCGTGGAAACGAATATTCAAAAGATGCAGGTGCTGCTCGAGACAGTGCGCGCCGGAAGCTTTACGCGCGCCGCCGAGCGCCTGAGCTATTCGCAATCGGGCGTGAGCCGCATGGTGGCCGACCTCGAGGCCGACTGGGGCTTTAAGGTGCTCGACCGCAGCCGCGAGGGCGTGACGCTTTCTGCCGACGGGCGGCAGGTCATGCCGGCTGTCGAGGCGCTCTGCGAGGAATTCATTCGCTTGCAGCGGCGTGTGGATGAGATGCGTGGGCTCATGCGTGGCAAAATCTGCATCGGTACGTTTTCGAGCGTGGCGACCCACGTACTGCCGCCGGTGATTGCGCGTTTTCGCGCCGATTATCCAGACGTCGATTACGAGTTGCTGATGGGCGACTATTCAGAGATTGAACAATGGGTGGCGCAGGGCCGCTGCGATCTGGGCTTTATCCCGCATGAGCCCCGAGAAAATGGCATGACATCGCGATCTTTGGTGCGCGACGAGTTGATGGCGGTGGTGCCGACAGACTCTCTGCTTGCTAGTGAGGGGGCCGTTTCACTTGCCGATTTGGCCAACGAGCAGTTTATTCTGCTGGAACGCGGCACCGATGACGAGATTACGCCGCTGTTCCGTCGGGCGGGGCTGACGGTGCGCTCAAAACTGTCGACCTGGGATGACTATGCGATTATGGCCATGATCGAGGACGGCTTGGGCGTGAGCATCCTTCCGGCGCTCATCTTGCGGCGCTGCCAGTTCAATGTCGCCATTCGTCCGCTCGAGGGACGTCCCCATCGGCAGATTAACGCCATATATCGAACGGCCGACGTTTCGCTTGCTGCTGCTCGATTCCTTGAATACCTCTAAACGCGTGCACGTTATTGTCCGCTTTGGGCAAATCTCGGAGTTCGGTACGTTTTCTTATGAAATTGAACTTTCGAATGAGGTACGGCGCTATACTGCTTGCTAAATTGAACCTTGGTTCAATTCGTGTCCTATAAATTGAACTTTGCCAGCAAGGAGGTTCCTGTGGCCCAAGAGACGTTTAGCGATCGCCTGCGACAGACTATGTCCGATCGCGACGTTCGCCAGTCGGACGTGATCCGCGCATCGGAGATGCTCGGCAAAAAACTCGGCAAGAGTCAGATGAGCCAATATGTGAGCGGCAAGACGATTCCGCGGCGCGATGTGGCTGAGCTGCTCGCCCGTATTTTGGAGGTCGATGTTACCTGGCTGCTTGCCGGCGACGCCGATCAAGACGAGGCATCATCACCCCGCAACGATTCCAAGCCCGAACCCCATCCCTCAGCTCAAATTGCAAGGAGCACCACCATGCGTACTTTTTCTAAATCCACCAAGCTCGATAACGTCCTGTATGACGTGCGCGGTCCCGTCGTCGACGAGGCTGCCCGTATGGAGGACGAGGGCGAGCGCATCCTCAAGCTCAATATCGGCAACCCGGCGCCCTTCGGTTTCCGCACGCCCGATGAGGTCATCAAGGACATGCGCCAGCAGCTGCCCGACTGCGAAGGCTATTCCAACTCGCGTGGCCTGTTCTCCGCGCGCAAGGCGATCATGCAGTACTCGCAGATCAAGGGCCTGCCCAATGTTCAGATGGAGCACATCTACACGGGCAACGGCGTGTCCGAACTCATTCAGCTTTCGATGAACGCACTGCTCGACAATGGCGACGAGATTCTGATCCCCAGCCCCGACTATCCGCTCTGGACGGCGTGCGCAACCCTTGCCGGCGGTCATCCCGTTCACTATCTGTGTGATGAGCAAGCGGATTGGTATCCCGACCTGGAGGATATGGAGTCCAAGATCACGAGCGCGACCAAGGCCCTCGTCATCATCAACCCCAACAACCCCACGGGCTCTGTCTATCCGCGCGAGGTGCTCGAGGGTATCGTCGAGGTTGCACGCAGGCATCAGCTGATGATCTTTGCTGATGAGATCTACGACCGCCTGTGCATGGACGGCTACGAGCACGTCTCAATTGCCTCGCTCGCTCCCGACCTGCCCTGCGTCACCTTTAGCGGCCTTTCCAAGTCGCACATGATTGCGGGCTATCGTATTGGCTGGATGGTGCTTTCGGGCAACCAGCGCTGCATGAGCGACTTTATTATGGGCATCAACATGCTCTCGAACATGCGCCTGTGCTCCAACGTGCCGGCTCAGTCAATCGTCCAGACGGCACTCGGTGGACACCAGTCCGTCAACGACTACATCCGTCCCGGCGGCCGTGTCTACGAGCAGCGCAACTTTGTGTATGAGGCGCTCAACAAGATTGACGGCATCTCGGTGGTCAAGCCGCGTGCGGCGTTCTATATCTTCCCCAAGATGGATGTCAAGAAATTCAACATCACCGATGACGAGCAGTTTGCCCTTGACCTGCTACACGAGAAGAAGATCCTGATCACCCGCGGCGGCGGCTTTAACTGGGCCGAGCCCGACCACTTCCGCATCGTGTACCTGCCGCGCATGGAAGTGCTCAAGGAGTCCCTCGAAGACCTCGCCGACTTCTTTGACCATTACCGTCAGAGCTAGTGGGATAGAAGCTCCGCACTATGAAAAGCTCCCTGCAGTTGTTTTGCTGCAGGGAGCTTTCTTGAATCGGCGGAACTATATAACGATTCCGCAACAGTGGTCGATTTCGTGTTGGATGATCTCGGCGGTGTAGCCCGAGAAGTTCTTGATGCGGTGGACGAAGTTCTCGTCCAAATACTCCACCTTAATGCGGCGGTAGCGGGTACAGGGGCGCTCACCGATCAACGAGAGGCATCCTTCGCTCGTCTGGTAGGCATTGACCTGCTCAAGAATCTGCGGGTTGTACATAAGCAGCGACTTGCTGCCGTCCTTTACGCAGATGATGCGTTTGCGCACGCCGATCATATTGGCGGCGAGGCCCACGCACTCGTGCTCATGCTCATGGAGCGTATCCAGGAGGTCCTGCCCGGTCGCGGCATCATCGGGTCCCGCGTCTTCGGAAGGCAGGCGCAAAAAGAACTCGGATTTCATGATGGGTTTGATCATGGCGGGCTCCTTAAGGTGGACACGTTTGGTTCAGGTCATGATACCGCGACATGTCGCATTAATGTGTGCACATAGATTCTGCAGCTAGATTGGATGGCGACACCATAAACTAATGGACGTTTTGCCGAGAGGCATGAATGTTTAAAGCGCAAAGAGTGCGCGACGGGCCCCGCGAATGGGGCGATGATGCCCGAGAGGGCCAAGAAGGAGTCTCATGTCCGAGAACGAAGAGATCATGAACGAGACCGAGAACGAGACCATGGCTGCCGAGGTTGAGGCAGTCGAGACCGTGGAGACCGAAGCTGCTGAGGTTGAGGCTGCTGATGAGGTTTCCGCCGAGGAGGAGGCCGAGGTTGTCGAGGCCGCCGCTGATTACGATGACGAAGAGCTGATGGACAAGATACAGAAGGCCGCTCGCCTGCTGCGTAGCCGTCGCTTTGCTATTTCCAAGGAGGAGGAGGCCAAGGCCGAGCGCATGGCGAACATCGAGCGCGCCATCAAGCTTCTTGACCTCAAGCCCAAGATGGAGCAGAAGGAAATGTCCGACCTGCTGGGCATGCGCCTTCGTGAGCTCGATGGCCTGATGGCCGAGGCCGAGGCTGCCGATCTGGTCGGCCGCATCGACGACGCCGAGGGCGATATGCGCAAGATCGTCGTCTTCGCTGCCGAGGATGCCGCCGAGGGCCTGGTCGAGCTTGCCAACAAGAAGGAGAAGCTCCTGCCCGAGCTTTCTTACGAGGAGGCCACCGAGCTGATGGCTGCCCTCGATAAGGTTATCGCTCCGCTCGTCGCCATGGGCCTGGACGAGGACCGCGGTCCTCGCGGTGGCCGTGACGATCGCGGTGGCCGTGGCGGCGACCGTGGTGGCCGCGGTGGCGGTGGCGATCGCGGTGGCCGCGGCGGGGACCGTGGCGGTCGCGGTGGCGATCGTGGCGGCCGTGGCGGCTTTGGTGACCGT
>CAUCNB010000014.1:0-34941 GCA_958444075.1 uncultured Collinsella sp.
ACAAGGGGTCCACCATCCTTTCGATGCAGGAGCTCATGGACGCCGATGAGGCTCACGGCAAGGCTGGGTCCGAGGTTCACAAGGAGGTCAAGCTCACCGGTCGTCAGAAGGGTGTTCTGATCGCCTTTGCCTTCACCTTCGTCGTCATGATCGTCGGCTTCATCCCGCTGGCCGACCTCAACGAGGGCGTCGCCAACTTCTTCGATGCTGGCGCTGTCTATGACGCCGACGGTAACGCCATCGTTCAGGGCTGGTCTGCCCTGATCACCGGCCTGCCCATTGGCCAGTGGTACTTCGACGAGGCTTCCACTTGGTTCTTCCTCATGGCTATCCTGATCGGTATCATCGGTGGCCTCTCCGAGAAGCAGATCGTCAACACCTTCATCACCGGCGCTGCCGACATGATGTCCGTTGTCCTCGTCATCGCTCTTGCCCGTGGTATCTCCGTCCTCATGGCTAGCACCGGCCTCGACGTCTACGTCCTCGACGCTGCCGCCAATGCTCTGGCTGGCCTGTCCGGCGTGATCTTCGCTCCCATGAGCTTCCTGGTCTACTTTGGCCTGTCCTTCCTGATCCCCTCGACCTCCGGTATGGCTACTGTCTCCATGCCCATCATGGGACCGCTGGCTGTTAAGCTCGGCTTCTCGCCCGAGGTCATGGTCATGATCTTCTCCGCCGCTATCGGTGTCGTGAACCTGTTCACCCCGACCTCTGGCGCCATCATGGGCGGTCTTGCCCTGGCCAAGATCGAGTGGACGACCTGGCTCAAGTTTGCTCTTAAGCTCATCGTCGCTCTCTCCGTCGTCTGCGCCGTCATCCTGACCATCGCTTGCGTGATGCTCTAAGTACCCCTTGGGTACCCCACGGAAACCATGACGATCCTGTAAAGGATCACCTGGTCATCGTCTGTCCGGTGGGGTAACCCCACCGGTAGACTCCTACCTTTAGCCTCCTCCCGTTCCGTGCGCGGGGGGAGGCGCTCTTGTGTTCCGGCGTTTTACCAAACGCCGGAACCACTCGACGCTGCAAGCCCGCCAGAGCGGCAATCTGACGTTCAATCGTCGGGCATGGCCAAAAGGCCTATGCCCTCCTCTTTCACGTCACCTTGCTCGCCCTGGTGGGCTTTCGCTGACTTATGCTCAACCTGCGGCGCTGCCATTGTTGGCGCAGGGGGCGGCTTGCTCGCTCTGGCGCCTGTTCGCTGTCCGTTCTCTGCCCGCGACGTTTCTGCTGTTGGTGCAAAGGGGTCAGGTTAATTTGCGCCAAAAGGGGAAGTTGCGGTGGAATAGTTCCCGTTTGGCCGTCTTGAGGGGTTAAACAGGAGCTATTTCACCGCAACTTATCGATGGCGTGTTTGGTTGGTGCCTGTTGATGGTCTGGTTATCGGGGAGGGCGGGCTCCGTTATAATCGCGTAGGAACTTAATTTACGAAACGGGACGGGAGCCATACATGCGCCAGGGTTTCGACAACGCGAAGTATATCGAGCTGCAGGCTGCTCACATTAAGGAGCGCATCTCGCAGTTTGGTGGCAAGCTCTATTTGGAGTTTGGCGGTAAGCTGTTCGATGACTATCATGCGAGCCGCGTGCTGCCGGGTTTTGAACCGGACAGCAAGTTCCGCATGCTCAAGAGCATCGCCGACGATGTTGAGGTTATCATCGCGATCAACGCGAACCACATCGAGAAAAACAAGGCTCGTGGTGACCTTGGCATTACCTATGACGAGGATGTGCTGCGCCTGGTTGACCTGTTCCGCGGCAACGGCTTTGCCGTCGCGGCCGTGGTCATCACCCAGTACGCCGGCCAGCCTGCTGCCGATGTGTTCCGCAACCGCCTGAACGCGCTCGGTATTCCCGCCAAGCTGCACTATCCCATCGAGGGGTATCCGCACGATGTCGATCTGATCGTGTCCGACGATGGCTACGGCAAGAACGAGTTTGTCGAGACCACCCGTCCACTCGTTGTCGTGACGGCACCCGGCCCCGGCTCGGGCAAGCTCGCCACTTGCCTCTCGCAGCTGTATCACGAGCATAAGCACGGTACCGCCGCCGGCTATGCCAAATTCGAGACCTTCCCGGTTTGGAATCTGCCCCTTACGCATCCGGTCAATATTGCCTACGAGGCCGCCACGGCTGACCTCGACGATGCCAATATCATCGATTCGTTCCACCTTGAGGCCTACAACAAGACCACGGTCAACTACAACCGCGACGTCGAGGCCTTCCCGGTAGTCCGTGCCCTGATGGAAAAGATCCTGGGCAAGAGCCCCTACCAGAGCCCTACGGACATGGGCGTCAATATGGTCGGCTTTGCCATCACCGATGACGATGCCTGCCGCGACGCTTCCAAGATGGAGATCGTCCGCCGCTACTTTACCGCGGTCGAAAATGTGCGCCGTACCGGCGTGGGCGATGAGCAAGTCGACCGTCTCAAGATTATTATGAAGAAAGCCGGCATCGATAAGAACTACTCACCGGCGCGCTCGGCGGCCCTCACCAGGGAGCAGCTGACGGGTGGTCCCGTGGGTGCCATGGTCATGCCCGATGGCTCCGTGGTGACCGGTAAGACCTCCACGCGCCTGGGCGCCGCAAGTTCGCTCATTATGAACGCCCTCAAGCATGTTTCGGGCGTCGACCTTGAGCTCGAGGTCATTAGCGATGAGGCGATCGAGCCCATCAGCAAGCTCAAGACGCATTTCCTGGGCAGCAAAAACCCGCGCCTCCACACCGACGAGACGCTTATGGCGCTGTCGATCACCTCGGCCACGAGTGAGACGGCCGCTCGCGTCCTTTCGGGCCTGGAGCAGCTGCGCGGTTGCGATGCCTTCTTTAGCGTGATTATCTCGCCGACGGACGAGACGGTACTGCGCAAACTGGGTATCAACGTGTGCTGCGAGCCCAAGTTTGAGCGCCGCGGTTTCTTCCATCGCTAAGTTTGAAGCACCGCGATAATTGCATTGCATTTTGGCCGTATCGGGTTAGCGCCCGGTACGGCTTTTTGATCAATAAAGCGCCTATTTCGGCGAAAAATAGCCGTTTACCTGCCTAGAAACAATTTGAGCGGTATACAATAACCGTAACTGTTTCATCCTTAGCGGGATGCCGCATGATGGATATTACCTGCCATCGTGAGGTGTGTCGGTCGCGCACGGCGCGTTAGATGCTCGTGCTCGGTTTGAGGAGGCTGCTATGGCGGGCAAGGGTCGTGCGAGTGTCAACGATATGAAGCGTGTCGAGGTGCTGGTGTTGATGGAGATCGACCAGCAAACCGAAGACAATGGCGGGCCGTATGGTTTCTCGCGCAAAACGCTTGCCGAGCGCGTGGGGGTTTCGCCGTATCGTGCCCGCGCCGCAATCGATCGCTTGGATTCCGAAGGCATGATTGATGTCGTCTCGCGTTATAGCGACGACGGCGGTCAGCTTGCAAATGGCATTTGCCTCACCGAACGTGGCGAGTGGTATCTTGAGGGCGTCCGTACCGGCATGCTCGTTCAGGAAATGCTTGAGGATGAGGCTGCTGATCGATAGCAGCATGTAACCCTTGCCATAGCGACGCCACCCGGGAAACCGGGCGGCGTTTTGTTTCAAGATTGAGAAATGCAACCGCACGCGAGAAAAATTGCGGACGGTCCGCGGCGCGAGTATTACAATGAAGACCCGTAAGATGTGGATAAACAACTTCTACGGGAAGCGCAGGTAACTCAATATGACCAAGCATGTGTTCGTAACCGGTGGCGTGGTTTCGTCCCTGGGCAAGGGTATCACCGCGGCCTCGCTGGGCCGTCTGCTCAAGTCGCGTGGCTACAAAGTAACGATGCAGAAGGCCGACCCGTATCTGAACGTCGACCCCGGTACCATGAGCCCGTTCCAGCATGGTGAGGTCTTTGTAACCGAGGATGGTTACGAGTCCGACCTGGACCTGGGTCATTACGAGCGCTTTATTGATGAGAACCTGACCCGCGATTCCAACTTTACGACCGGTGCCATCTACAAAAGCCTAATCGCCCGCGAGCGTCGCGGCGACTTTTTGGGCGGTACCGTGCAGGTGATTCCTCACGTCACCAATGCCATTAAGGATAAGTTCCGCCGCATCGAGGAGCAGACCGGCTCCGATGTAGTCATCACCGAGCTGGGCGGCACGATCGGCGACATCGAGTCCCAACCGTTTGTCGAGGCCATTCGTCAGTACCGCAAGGAGGCCGGCCCCGAGAACGTCTGCTACATCCACGTGTCGCTCGTTCCCTATATCGCCGCCGCCCACGAGGTCAAGACCAAGCCCACGCAGCATTCCGTCAAGGAGCTCCGCAGCTTTGGCATCCAGCCCGATATTATCGTGTTGCGCTCCGACCACCATATCGATGACGCTATCCGCGGAAAGATCGCAAGCTTCTGCGACGTCGACACCGATTGCGTCTTTACCAACGAGGACTGCGCGAGTATTTACGATGTTCCGCAGCTGCTTGCCGAGCAGGACTTTGACCTGCGCATTTGCGAGCGTCTGGGTCTGGACCCGCGTGAGCGCGACATGAGCGAGTGGAACGAGTTCCTGCGCAAACAGAATCACGCCAACCATCACGCCGACAAGGTGAAGATCGCCGTCGTTGGCAAGTACACGCAGCTGCCCGATGCGTACCTGTCGGTTATCGAGGCCCTGCACCATGCGGGCGTCTTCTACGATCGCCATGTGGACGTCCAGCTGGTCGACGGCGAGAGCCTCGACGAGCAGAATGTCTCCGAAGTTCTGGGCGACGCCTCGGGCATCCTGGTCCCCGGCGGCTTTGGCAAGCGCGCCCTGGAGGGCAAGATCCTCGCGGCCGAGTTTGCCCGCGAGCACAAGATTCCGTATCTGGGCATTTGCCTGGGTATGCAGGTGGCCGTGTGCGAGTTCGCCCGCAACGTCGTCGGCCTTGCCGGCGCCAGCTCCTCCGAGTTCGACCCGGACGGTCCGTTTAGCGTCATCGATCTGATGAGCTCGCAGGAGGATGTCACCGAGAAGGGCGGCACCATGCGTCTGGGCGCCTATCCGTGCAAGCTCGCCGCCGATACCCTCGCTCGCGAGGCATATGGCGAGGATCTCGTCTACGAGCGTCACCGTCACCGCTTTGAGTTTAACAACGCCTTCCGCGACCAGCTTGAGGACGCCGGTTTGGTTATCTCGGGTCTGTCGCCCGACGAGCGCCTGGTCGAGATGGTCGAGCTGCCGCGCGACGTGCATCCTTGGTATGTGGCAACCCAGGCCCACCCCGAGTTCAAGAGCCGTCCGACCAACCCGCAGCCGCTGTTCCGAGAGTTCGTGCGTGCCTCGATCGGTCAGCACGAGGGTGTCGATCGCCTGCAGGTGACGCCCATGAACCTCGCTACGGACTAAGGGTGCCGGCGAACAAAGAACATACCGAAGCTACTCCCTCGTCGCTCGCCGTGGCGGCGGGGGAGTATCTCGATTACCTCGCGGTCGAGCGGGGTTTGGCGCGCAACACGATTGCGGCCTATCGTCGTGACCTGACGACGTACTGCGCGTATCTGGAGCGGGCGGGCATCATGTCTTTTGATGAGGTGACTCGTCAGGTCGTGGAGGGCTTTGTCGCCGACCGTCGCGATGGGGGCTATTCCGATGCCTCGGTGGAGCGTGCGCTTGCGGCCGTGAAGGGCCTGCATGCCTTTTTGGTGCGCGATGGGATTGTGGCCCAAAATCCAACGGCGGCGTTGCGCCTGCCTAAAAAGGCTGAGCGTTTGCCGGAGTATCTATCGGTGGAGGATGTCTCGGCGCTGCTCGATCAAGACTTCCCCGAGGGCGAGATGGGCTTGCGCGACCATGCCATCTTGGAAGTGCTCTACGGATGCGGCTTGCGTGTGAGCGAGTTGGTGGGGCTCGATGTGGGCGATATCCATATCGACGATGGCTTTGTGCTCGTTCGCGGTAAGGGCTCAAAGGAACGCCTGTCCCCGTTGGTGGGAAGCGCGGCGCGAGCTCTGACGCGCTATATAACTAAGGGGCGTTCTCGCTTGGCGGCCCATGCCCACGGAACCGAGACCTCGGCGGTCTTTTTAAATAAGAACGGCCGCCGTCTGTCGCGCCAGGGCATCCATGCCATCTGTGAGCGCTACGGGCGCCAGGTGGGGCTGGTGGGACTCCATCCCCATACGCTGCGTCACTCCTTTGCCACCCATATGCTTGCGGGCGGTGCAGACCTCCGTGTGCTACAGGAGATCTTGGGACATGCCGATATATCGACCACGCAGGTCTACACGCATGTCGATCGTACGCAACTGACCGAGGTCTATCTGGCGGCGCACCCGCTGGCACATCGTTAACACATCGCTGGCCTGCATATCTATAGGTATTTGGGGACGGGCCCCAGATTGCCGCGGCGTGCTTTTGCGCGCGCATGGGCAATCTGGGGCCCGTCCCATTTTTTGCCACTTGTCGTCGCGGTGGTGGGCCGCATGTGCCTTGGGTGGGGGAGTTTGGGGGCGATGTGAACGGCATGTAAAGGGACGCAAAAATCGCCTCAAGGTCAACTTGAAGGTTGAGGTTGAAAGGCGGGGTGCCACAGGTGGCATCCCGCCTTTGCTGCAAACACAACATATTGTGTTTTCGAACATATGCTCGGGGGTGTTTTACAACATATTGGGGGTGGAATGGTGGGGAGGGGTGGGGGAAGGGGTGGGGAAAGGTGTTGAAAAATGGGGCGGTTCCCCATATTATTGATGACGTCGACAGGCGGGGTGGTTCCCCGCGTACGTGCCATCTGAGTAACCGAGGGGAGGGCGCACATGGGAATGACGGGTGCATACGAGCGCAATCTCGATGCAAAAGGTCGTCTGTCCCTGCCTGCACCCCTTCGTGAGGAGCTTGGAGAGCACGTTCGCGTGTTTAAAGCCCTGGATGTCGATGCTCTGTACGTGTTCTCTGCCGAGGCCTTCGATAAGTGGGTCGAAGGACTCTTCGCGGGTCGTGAGGGCCACGAGGGTTTTAACCCGCGTGACATCAACGACCAGAAGCTCATGAGGGCGATCAACAAGCGCACCACGTCGATGGATGTGGACAGCGCGGGTCGTATCGGTCTTTCTGAGTCTCTCCGCAAGCAGGCGAACCTCGACCGCGAGGTCACGGTTGTGGGCAACTACGACCACCTTGAGGTTTGGGACCGCGCTACGGCCGATGAGGACGATGATGACGAGGCCCTGCTGGACCTCTTCTTCTCGTAAGGGCAAGGCACGAGTAACGGATGGAGCGTGGGATCTTGACACAAGAATATCGGCATGAACCTGTCATGCTCGGCGAAGTGCTTGAGTCGCTGCAGCTAAAGAGCGGCTCCGTCGTCTGCGACTGCACCCTTGGCGGTGCCGGCCATTCGGTAAAGATGGCCGCGCAGGTGGGGGAGACCGGCCTTTTGCTCGGCGTCGATCAGGACGACATGGCCCTCGAGGCCGCTGGCGCCCGTCTGGACCGCGAGGTTCCCGGCGTACCGCACCAGCTGCTGAAGGGCAACTTCGGCGACTTGGACGAGCTGCTTTGCTCGGCCGAGGTGCCCGGGGTCGATGGCTTCCTGTTCGACTTGGGCGTTTCGTCGCCGCAACTCGATATCCCTGGCAGGGGCTTTTCGTACAACGAGGACGCCCCATTGGACATGCGGATGGATCCGGGTAACAACACCTTAAACGCAGCTGAGGTCATCAACACCTATAACGAACACGACCTCGCCCGGATTCTACGCGTCTACGGCGAAGAGAAGTTCGCCTCGCAGATCGCGCGTGAGATCGTGCGCCGCCGCGAGCATGAGCCGATCGAAACCACCGGTCAGTTTGTCGAGATCATCAAGGCTGGTATCCCCGCTGCCGCTCGTCGGCATGGCGGACACCCAGCCAAGAAAAGTTTCCAGGCCATTCGCATCGAGGTCAATCACGAACTCGATGTGCTCGAGCGAGGGCTAGACGCCGCCACAAGGTGGCTCAACCCGGGCGGACGCATCTGCGTCATCTCGTATCACTCGCTCGAGGACCGTATCGTAAAGAACCACTTTAAGGAGATGAGCCAGGGGTGCACGTGTCCGCCGGAGATTCCGGTGTGCGTGTGCGGCAACGTGCCGATACTCAAGGTCATCACCCGCAAACCCCTGGTTGCCCAACCCGATGAGGTTGCGCGCAACCCTCGGGCGAGATCAGCCAAGATCCGCGTGGCGCAGCGTCTGTAGACGCGACCGCGCGATATTGGACCTCCCGCTCGCACCATAAACGAAGCTTAAACACACTACCAACGTACTCGGGATGGGAGGCGGCATATCATGGGCTACAACACTTCAAACGCAGCACTCGCCTATGATATGAGCGCCATGCCCGCCTATCGTGAGACACCGCAGGCTCCCGCTGCTCCCCGCGAGCAGCGCACGCCGCGCTTTGATGTCTACACGGGCGCGGGCCGTCAGGCAAACCAGGCGGTAAGCCCGGTTTTCATGAGCGTTCTTAAAACGTTTTGCATCATTGCGGCCATCTTCATGACGATCGGTGTCGCCCGTGTGGCGCTCGCCGGCGTTACGGCCCAGGTGCTCAACAGCAATGCCGCGCTTACCAACACGCTCGAGAAGGCGACCGATGAGAGCTCCGACCTGGAGGTCATGCATTCGGTCTATGGTGCCGACACGCGCATTCGCGACCTTGCAGGCGCTTATGGCATGGTGGAGCCCAGCGAGAGCGTTACACTTGATTTTTCGCAGGATGCAGCCGCGGGCGCTAGCTCGACCGCGACCGCTCAGTAACAAGACGGTAGCTGAGTATGACAAATGACTATCGCCGCGGCTCCGACCGGGGTCGCGGTTCTGGACGTCCCTCATCGCGGGGACGTTCTGGTTATCAAGGAACGGGTCGGCCATCTTACAACGCGAGGCCGTCCTATGGCAACGACCCTGCGTCGCGTCTCCGTGGCTCGAGTGGCCCTCAAATGCATAACACCAGATCGCGCAAGGGCTCGTCGACCGAATGGCTCACGGGCACGCCGCTGCCCCGTCGCAAAGCCGTCATGGGCTTCATCGGGTTTGGCTTGGGCTTGGGCGTCCTTCGCCTTGCCGACTATCAAATCGTGGAAGCCGATAAGTTACGCGACCGTGCCGATGCACGTCGCTTGCTTGCGCAGACGCTGTATGCCAAGCGCGGTACCATCTACGACCGTAACGGCAACGTGCTGACGTCGTCGGTCGAATGCCGCAACATCGCCGTGAATCCTCAGCTTATCGAGGACGTTGACAAGACGGTCTCGGCACTGGTCAAAGCTACGGGCATCGATAAGAAAACCTGTCGTGATCTCGTTATGTCCGATGGCACCTGGGTGTATATCAAACGCCAGGTGGACGAGGACGATGCTGCGGCGCTGGAGAAGAAGAATCTGCCCGGCGTGCTCTTTGAGCAGGCCATGAAGCGCGTATATCCTTATGGCAACCTGGCATCGCAGGTGCTTGGCGTGGTAAACGTGGACAACGACGGTCTGACGGGCCTTGAGAAGCAGTACAACAAGCTTTTGACCGGAACGAACGGCTCGCTGGTGCGCGAGCGGGCGAGGGACGGTAGCTATATCGCGGGCGGCGCCTATAAAAAGGTTGCCGCGGTGGACGGCGTGGACATCGTGACGACACTCGATGTCAATATCCAGCGTGCCGCCGAGGACGCCCTGGCCGAGGCGGTCGAAAAGACCAAGGCCAAGAATGGCTCGGCCCTGGTCACCGATCCCACGACGGGCGAGATTCTGGCGGCATGCTCGTATCCGACATATGACCAGACCGATCTGGAAAACGCCAAGACCGAGGACATGAACTTGCGCCTGGTTACCGATGCCTACGAGCCCGGCTCGGTCTTTAAGACACTTGTGGCCGGTGCCGGCTTCGACTTGGGCGCCGTGCGTTCGAGCACGTCGTTTGAGGTGCCGGCGAGCATTAAGGTCGGCGACGACACCGTTACCGACGCCGATAAGCGCGACTACACCATGACCATGGACGTGCGTGAGATGATGCGCCGTTCGTCCAATGTGGGCTTTGTCCTGGTGGGACGCAAGATCGGTGCCGATGATTTTGCCACCTATGTGGACAAGTGGGGCATTGGTCATAGCTCCGGTGTCGATTTTCCGGGTGAGAGTCTGGGTATCGTCAAGGAGCGCGACCAGTACGACGGCGCCACGCTGGGCTCGATGAGCTTTGGCCAGGCGCTGTCCGTCTCGCCGATTGAGGTCGCACGTGCCGTGGGCGGCATCGCGAACGGCGGCGTGATGATGACTCCGCACTTCTATAAGTCCAGCAAGGGCGATGAGAAGGACTGGGGCGAAGGCGAGCGTGCGATATCGGACGACGCTGCCGCCCAGGTGACATCGTGCATGCAGACGGTCGTGTCCGAAGGCACGGGCGTTGGCGGTGCGGTCGATGGCTATGACGTGGCGGGCAAGACCGGTACGGCCGAGCGTGCTGACGAGAACGGGGGTTACCTCAAGGAGAACTATATGTCGTCCTTTATGGGCTTTGCGCCGGCACAATCGCCCAAGGTGCTGTGCTATATCACACTCGATGGAACACCGAGCGGCTCGGATGCCGCCGCGGTGCCATTCCAGTCCATTATGGCCAACGCGCTCGACGTGCTGGGTATCCCGCGCACGAAGTAGGGGGTTACAATCTTGAGCGTGGTCTGCCGTTTGATCTGAAGGGTGTTCACATGCCCTGCACCACGCGCGCATGGCACTGGGATACAATACGCCGATAGCATTATTAGGTTTACAGGGGAGCTGCAATGATAGAGATCGCCGTCAACAACCTCGCGGCCTCAACGGGGGCCCGAACCGTGACGGAAGAAGTCGATCGAGTATGCCGCGGGTGCGTTATCGACTCGCGTCAGGTCGAGGAGGGGACGATCTTTGTCGCCTTCCCCGGCGAAAAGGTCGACGGCAATGATTTTGCCTCCCGTGCCATCGAGTCGGGTGCCGGTGCCGTCGTGATGACGCGCGAGCCCGATGCCGAGCTGGTTTCGCTGGCGCAGGACAAGGGATGCGCCATCTTGCTGACCGACGACCCCGAGGAGTTCTTGCTGCGCCTGGCGCATGTATATCGCTTGGAGCTTGGCTGCCTGGTCGTCGGCATTACCGGGTCGATTGGCAAGACGACGACCAAAGACGTGCTCGCCGCCGTGCTCGCCAAGCGTTATCGCGTCTGGGCCACGAAGGGCAATTTCAACAACTTGATCGGCATGCCGCTCACGGTGCTTTCCGCTCCGGCCGATACCGAGGTTCTGGTGCTCGAGATGGGTATGAACCATTTTCATGAGATTGAGCGCCTGTCCCAGTCTGCCAACCCCAATCTTGCCATTGTGAGCAAGATCGGAACCTCCCACATCGGTATCCTGGGCAGCC
Source organism: uncultured Collinsella sp. (assembly GCA_958444075.1). Taxonomy (GTDB): domain Bacteria; phylum Actinomycetota; class Coriobacteriia; order Coriobacteriales; family Coriobacteriaceae; genus Collinsella. The sequence goes on from CAUCNB010000014.1 coordinate 11,380, forward strand.
GCGAGAACATCGCCCGCGCCAAGTCCGAGATTGTCCAGGGCATGTGCGCCGCCGGCGACTTCTCGCCGTTGCTGGTTTTGGGCGGCGAGGACGACTTTACGCCGTTCATTCGCGATACGTTCGCCCAGCCTGCGGGTATTGACGTGATGCTGGCCGGTGTCTCGGACGACGACGAGGTCCGCGCACGCGACATTCGCGTCGACGACGAGGGCCATCCGGTCTTTACGCTCGACTTTGGTCAGGGCGACACGGTCGATACCATGCTGGCCATTCCCGGTGTGCAGTCCGTGCCCAATGCCGTCAAGGCCGCCGCGGTCGCCTATCGTCTGGGCGTGACGCCCGAGCAGATCGATGCTGCCTTTAGGGGCCTTACGATCACCGGCCACCGTCAGGAGATCAAGCGCGCCAAGAGCGGAGCACGCATCATCGACGACTCCTACAACGCCAGTGCCGAGTCTATGGCTGCCGGCCTCGATTTGCTGTGCTCGCTTATCTGTGACGGTTCGCGCATGGCGATCTTGGGCGAGATGGGCGAGATGGGCGACGAGGCTCCCCGCATGCATGAACTCGTGGGCGCCTATGCCGCCGCCAAAAAGCTCGACATGCTCGCGTGCGTCGGCGGCGAGCTGGCTCAGCTCATGGCCGATGCCGCACGTATGATGGGTATGGATGAGGACCGCATCCAGGTGTTCTCCGATTATCAGCAGGTGCTCGACCGCATGGGCGGCGCGCTTGAAAATCATGATGTTGTATTGGTCAAGGGTTCCCGTTTTGTTGAGCTCGACCGCTTTGTGGAAGGTGTGTGCTAGCCCATGTTCGGCAATCCCTCGTATCCTACGTATCAGGCCTTTTTGGGACTTGGCATCGCTGCTGCCATTGGGTTGCTGCTTATGCCGTGGTGGATCAAGCTGCTGAAGGTCGAGGGTATCGGCCAACAGGTCCGAGCCGACGGCCCCAAGCGTCATTTGATTAAACAGGGTACGCCCACCATGGGCGGCGTCATCATCCTTGTCGCGATCTCGCTGACCTGCCTGCTGATGGGCAAGCTCACCACCGAGCTCGTGCTCGTGCTGCTTGCCACGCTGGCCACCGGCGTTCTGGGTCTCATCGACGACCTGACCTCCGTCACGCATGGTCGCTCGCTCGGTCTGACGCCTCACGCCAAGATGATCGGTCTGACCATCATCTGCGTCACTTTTACCGTGCTCGCTGTCAATTGGTGCGGCGTCGCCCCCGAGATTCGTTTTCCCGGCGGCCTGACGATTGACCTCGGTGTTCTTTCGACCACCATCTGCGGCCTTTCGTTCCCGTGGCTCTACATTGTATTTTGCTGGCTGATGATCGCCGGTCTTTCCAATGCCGTGAACCTGACCGATGGTCTGGACGGTCTTGCCGGCGGCACTTCCATGATCGCCATGCTCGCCATGGCCGCCATGGCGTTTTTGCACGGTGACGTGAACCTGTCCATCTTCTGCACGGCGTGCGCCGGTGCCTGCCTGGGCTTTTTGTGGTTCAATTGCTACCCGGCGAGCATCTTTATGGGCGATACCGGCTCGCTTGCCCTGGGTGCCGCGTTTGCCTGCACCTCCATCATGACCAACACCGAAGTCGTTTCCCTCATCATCGGCGGTCTGTTTATCGTCGAGACTCTGTCGGTCATGATCCAGGTCGTCTATTTCCACTTTACGCACAAGCGCGTCTTCCTTATGGCGCCCATTCATCATCATTTCGAAAAGAAGGGCTGGGCCGAGACCAAGGTCGTTATCCGTTTTTGGATTATCGCCGCGGCCTTTGGCGCCGTTGGCCTCGCCCTGTTCTTCCAGTTGGGATAGTGGTCTTTCATGCCTCTTGCTGATGTCTTTAGCCTGCTCGTTTTGGGGCAGGGTAAATCCGGTCTCGATGTCGCCCGTTGGGCGCTGGCTCACCCCGAGCGCGTGAGCGCCACGACCGTATATGGCGGCGGTACCTCCGAGCCCAATGACGCCACACGTGCGCTCGAGGCGCAGGGCGCGTCGTTTGTCTACGGCACCGAGCAGGTCGAGGGTGCCTATGACGTGTGCGTGACATGCCCGGGAATCTCGGAGTTCTCGGCTTTCTTTAAGGCCGGGCGTGAGCATGCCGCTCAGATTATGGGCGAGCCCGAGTTTGCCTATCGCCTGTCTCCCCAAAATTGGATCGCCATCACGGGCACCAACGGCAAGACAACTACCACGTCGCTGACCGATTATCTGCTCAAGGCCGCCGGTGAAGCCAGCGTGGCCGTCGGCAATATCGGTGAGCCGCCGGTGAACGAGATCGACGGCCGCGCACACAATGAGTGGTTTGTGGCTGAGCTGTCGAGTTATCAGATTGCTACGACCGCCGAGCTTCATCCTCGCGTGGCGGTGCTGCTCAACATCACGCCCGACCACCTGGGCTGGCACAAGAGCCACAAGAACTATGCGCTTGCCAAGATCAAGTTGTTCGAGAATATGGTCGACGACGACCTCGTGGTTATCGACGTTGAGGATGCCGGCATCCATGAGTTCGATGAGTACATCTACACACCGGGCCGCCGCATCTGCAAGGTCGCTTTTGACGAGCCCGAGGGTGCAGACGCCGCCTTCGTGCGCGACGGCAAGATGATCGTGCGCCTGAAAGGCGTCGAGACTCAGCTTGTCGCCACATCCGAGCTCAAGATCTCGGGCCATCACAATGTCATCAATGCCCTATGTGCCGCCACGGCTGCTCTGGCCGTCGGTGCCGATCCCGAGGGCATTTGCCGCGGTTTGGCATCGTTCCAGCCGCTCGAACACCGCGTGGAACCCTGCGGCGAGATCGATGGCGTGCGCTACGTCAACGATTCCAAGGCAACGAACACCGATGCGGTCGAAAAGGCCCTGACGGCGTTTTCCGACGACGATGTGATTTTGCTGCTCGGCGGCCACGATAAGGGCACACCGCTTGCGGACTTTGCCCGCGTCGTTATGGACAACGTGCGTTCAGTCGTTTGCTTTGGCGATGCGCGCGAGCGCTTTACCGCTGCTATGGACGAGGCCGATGTCGATGGTGACGTGGATATCGCCCAGGCCGATGACCTGCGCGATGCCGTTGACGTTGCCCGCTCGCTCTCGAGCCGCGGCGACGTGATCCTGCTTTCGCCCGCTTGTTCTTCGTTCGACGAGTTCTCGGGCTACGAGGAGCGCGGTCGCGTGTTTAAGGACTACGTGGCCCAGCTTGCCGCAGCAGCGAAATCGCAAACGGAATAGGGGTTGCCGGTGAGAGAGGAGAGCCCCCGAAGTGATATGAGGAGGCCCGACTCGGACCGTGCTTCCTCGCTGCGTAGCACGACGCGTTCCGGATGCGGCGGGCAGACGTTCGGTGAGCGCTATATTGCCGGCGTCCCCGCCCGCATCATGCGCCCCCGTTTGATATTTATGGCCTGCCTGTTTAGCTTGGTTTGCTTCGGCTTGCTGATGGTGTACTCGGCATCTTCGGTCGAGGCGCTGCACGAGAACGGTTCGGCGACGTTTTTCCTATTTCGACAGGCCGCGTTTGCCGGAGTTGGCGTGCTGGCTATGGTTGCCATCGTGCGCATCTTACCGGACAGTTGGTTTGGGGAAGACGTGCTCAGGATCTTCCTCATGGGCATGATGGGGCTACTGGTTCTGGTGTTCTTTATGGGTAGCGGCAGTCGTGGCGCCACGCGTTGGCTCAACATCGCCGGTATTCAGTTTCAGCCGTCTGAGTTTTTAAAGCCGTTCGCCATCGCGTATTCGGCAATCATGCTCGACCGTATCTTTTCGCCCGGCGGCAACATCAACGAGTTTCTTCGCAAGATGGGCGGCTACCTGGGAATTTCGCTCTTCCTGATCTTTGTTCAGCCCGATTTCGGTACCGTTCTGATCATTTTGTTGACCCTCATATGCATGGCGTTGTTTGCGGGATTGGACCCCAAATATATCGTTTGGACGGTTGTTGCCGGCATCGCCGTCATTGCGATTGCTCTTATCGCCGAGCCGTATCGTATGACGCGTGTCCAGGTTGCTTGGAATCCTTGGGCAGACGAATATGGTGACGGCTATCAGGCCACGCTTGCCATCATGGCGTTTGCCTCGGGCGGACTGTTCGGCCGTGGTATCGGCAACTCCACCATGAAGTACTCGTATTTGCCCGAGGCGCACAACGACTACATCTTGGCTATTATCGGCGAGGAAGTTGGCTTTATCGGAACCGTGCTGTTCTTCTTGGTGTTTGCGATGCTGATTTACTCGGCGTTTCGCATTGCTGAGCAGGCGACCGATCGTCGCGGAGCACTTATGGCATCGGGTTCCGCGGTCATCCTTGCGGTGCAGTTTTTGATCAACGCGCTGGGCATTCTCAATGTGTTTCCCATGACGGGTAAGCCGCTGCCGTTTATTAGCTACGGCGGCTCGTCGATTATTGTGTCGCTTATGCTTGCCGGTCTGATCCTGCGCGTTTCGTATGAGAGCGCCCGTCGCGATGAGTACGACCGTCGCCGCGAGAGCTTTGCCGTTATGGATGAGAGTACCGCCGGCGTGCCCCATGTGCGCGGCGAGCGATCTTCGCGTAACGGCTTTACCGTTCTGGATGGCTCTGCGACCGAGCCGGCGGCCCGTCCGCGTCAGCGAACAGCGCCGCAAGGTCGTCCGCAGCGCCCCACTCCTCGCAATGCGGGCGGCGGATATAATCGAATCGATTTGAATTCGGACCCGTCGGCGCGTTTGCGCACCGATGACCAGGGGCCGCGTGTACGAAGGGATTACCATGACCGATAAGATGACCGTTGCTATTGCAGCTGGCGGCACGGCAGGACATATCAACCCCGCGCTCGCCTTGGCCGAGGAACTGCGTGACCGCGGTCATCACGTTGTGTTCGTGGGCCAATCGCGCAAGCTCGAGGGTCGTCTGGTTCCCGAGGCTGGGTTTGATTTTGTGCCCATCACAGTTACGGGCTTCGATCGCTCCCGTCCCTGGACGGCGCTGACCTCGCTGTGGCGCGTCAACAAGGCGAAGCGTGCGCTTGCCAGTCACTTCTCGAAGGTCGGTAAGCCCGATGCCGCTATCGGCTTTGGTGCTTACGTTGAGGTCCCGCTGCTGGGTTGGTGCAAGGACGCCGGCGTTCCGTATCTGCTGCACGAGCAGAACTCTGTTCCGGGTCTGGCCAATAAGATGATGAACTCGCATGCCGCCCGCGTGTGCATTTCGGTACCTGCGGCCCGCACGGTCTTTGAGCGTGAGGGCGACCCCGACCATGTGCTCATGACGGGCAATCCTGTGCGTCGTTCGGTGATCGAGGGCGATCGCACCCGCGGTCGCAAGACGCTCGGCGTGCCCGAGGATGCGACGCTTCTGCTCGTCTTTGGCGGTTCACTTGGTGCACAGCATCTCAACGAGCGCGTTGCCTCGCTCAAGGGTGAGCTGCTGACCCGCGAGAATCTCTACATTTTGCATTCGACGGGTGCCGACGGCTTTGAGGAGACCGAGCGCGCTTTGGCGCTGACGCCCGAGGAGGCGCAGCGCTATCGTGTCCAGCCCTATATCGACAACATGGGCGATATGCTGGCTGCGGCCGATCTGGTGCTCTCGCGTTCCGGTGCCTCGAGCGTGGCTGAGATCGCCGCGCTTGCCGTGCCCTCGGTACTCGTGCCGTACCCGCACGCCACGGCCGACCACCAAACCACCAATGCCCGTTATCTGGTCGACGCCGGGGCCGGCGTGCTCTGCGCCGATGCCGATATCGACGGTTCTGCCTTTGCCGATGAGCTGCTGCACCTGGTCGATGACGCGGCGGCGCGCGACGCCATGCGTCAGGCGGCGCGTGGTCTGGCTCAGGATAGAGCCGCCGCTCTTCTGGCGGATGCAGTAGAGGGTTTGCGTTAGTTAGACGGGATATCTTCGGTCGCCCTCGCGCTGATGCGGTAGGTGCGGTACAGTTAACGGGTTACAGGCAGTGTTTACGCAAGGAGTACACGAGCACATGGCTGATTCCCAGACTGCAACCTCCGCGCCCGAGTTTAAGAGCGCCCACTTTATCGGTATCGGCGGCGCCGGCATGAGCGGCATCGCCCTCGTTCTGCACGAGCGCGGTTATGCCGTTACCGGCTCCGACCTTAAGACGTCACGTTATATCCGCCAGCTTACCCGCGCTGGTGTGAAGGTGCATGTGGGCCATGAGGCCGCCACGATCGACGAGGTCAAGCCCGACGTGGTTGTTGTCTCCACCGCTATTCCGGAGTCCAACCCTGAACTCGTGCGCGCTCGCGAGCTTGGTATTCCCGTGTGGCCCCGTGCCAAGATGCTCTCTGCTTTGGGTCACGGCTACACCACCGTCGCTGTTGCCGGCACGCATGGCAAGACCACCACGTCTTCGATGTGTGCCACCATGCTCGACCGCATGGGTCTGGATCCGAGCTTCCTGATCGGTGGCATCGTCGAGGGCTATGACACGAACGGCAAGAACGGCTCGGGCGACTACTTTGTCGCCGAGGCCGACGAGTCCGACAGCTCCTTCCTGTTCCTGAACCCCAACGTAGTCATTGTGACCAACGTCGAGGCCGACCACCTCGATCACTACTCGGGTATCGAGGAGATCGAGGCAACTTTCGCCAAATTCATGAGCCTGGTGGGCGAGGACGGCACCGTCATCGTCTGCGGTGAGGACCCGCATCTGGTCGAGCTCGCCAAGTCGACGGGCCGTCACGTGCTTTCCTACGGCTTTGCCGAGAGCAACGACATCGTCTGCATGCACCCGGATGTCAAGGGCATCCAGAGTGACTTTATCGTTCGCTTTGAGGACGGCACTGAGCGCGCTGTGGAGATCAAGAGCAATCCCGGTCGCCACAACATGCTCAACGCCACGGCGGTGCTCACCGTCGCCCATGTCCTGGGCCTTGACATCGACGCCGCCGCCAAGGCGCTCTCGAGCTTTGAGGGCGTCCGCCGTCGCTTTACCCACGTGGGCGATATCAATGGCATCACCGTGGTCGATGATTACGGCCATCACCCCACCGAGATCAAGGCGACGCTTGCTGCCGCTTCGTCGCTGGGTTACAAGCACGTCGACGTCGTGTTCCAGCCGCACCGCTATTCGCGCCTGCAGGCCCTGTGCGAGGACTTTGCCGATGCATTTGCCAATGCCGATAAACTGCTGCTGATTGATGTGTTCTCGGCTGGCGAGATGCCCATTCCGGGTGTCACCTCTAAGATGCTCGCCGATGCCGTGCGCGCCAAGCATCCTGGCAAGGAGGTCGTGTACTGCTCCAGCCGTCTTGAGCTCAATCAGGAGCTCGAGCAGATGGTGGGCGAGGGCGACCTGCTGCTCACCATGGGTGCCGGCGACGTTACGACCGTCGGTCCCGAGTTCATTGAGTATCTGACTGCCAAGAAAGACGCTTAAGTCTAATGGGTCTGTTTAACGCCGTCATGGCGCTCTCGGGCATGATCGACACGGATGTGATCGAGGACGAGCGCCTTGCGCGTCATACGAGCTATCGTATCGGCGGCAAGGCCGACCTCTTTGTGACGTGCCATAGCTATCATGCCCTCCGCCGCGCCGTGGCGGTGCTCGATCGCGAGCAGGTGCCGTGGGTCATCATCGGCAAGGGCTCCAATCTGCTGGTTGCCGATGGCGGTTATCGCGGTGCCGTCATTTCGCTCGGACGTGAGTTCCAGCGCACGGTTGTTGCCGATGACGGTTGTACGCTGACGGTCGGTGCGGGCGTGATGTTTGCGCGCCTGGTCAACGATGCCCTGTCGCGTAGCCTCTCGGGCCTTGAGTTTGCCGTTGGCATTCCTGGTTCGGTCGGCGGTGCGATATCTATGAATGCCGGCACGCGGACCGAGTGGATTGGCTCGCTGGTTGAGGATGTCGTAACGTTTGACCCGGCATCCGGTATCAAGCATTATGCGGGGTCCGAGATCTCTTGGGGCTACCGCGAATGTAGCCTTCCCCGCAATGAGATCATCCTCGAGTGCGTGCTCAAGCTTAAACCGGCGCCCAAGGCCGACATTCGCGAGCGCATGGAGCGGTACCTTACAAGGCGCAAGCGTACGCAGCCCATGGGTCGCGCATCCTGCGGGTCTGTCTTTCGCAACCCGCCCGATGCGAGTGTGGGCAAGCTTATCGAGGATTGTGGATTAAAGGGTTTTTCGATTGGCGGCGCGGAAGTTTCGCCCGTTCACGCTAATTTTATCGTTAATAACGGAACTGCCACGGCCGATGACGTTGCCGCGGTTATCAGACATGTGCACGGAAAGGTGAGGGAGGCGTATGGCATCGAGCTCAGACCGGAAGTTAAATTCCTCGGCTTCTAGAGCATCGAAACCCACCTTCCGCCGCGCCGGAGGGCGTTCCGGCGCGCCTGCCAAACCTCAACGCAATACCGTCGCGCACTCTAAGTCTGTCAGGCATGCTCGACAGACCAGTCGTCCGGTCGTCGGCTCGCAGCTCGGTAATCGTCCGGCCGCAAAAAAGTCCTCGCGTCCCTCGGTGACGTCAAAGCCTGTTATGGGCGCCAAGCCTGCCCGTCCCATGGCAGCTCCCAAGCCCTCGACGGGAACTAAAGCGGCGCGTCCAGGTCTCACGCTGGGCGCATCGAAACCGCGCTCGCTGACATCGGTGCCGGCTACCGCCAAGAAGCCTTCGAGTAAAAAAGGTTTCAACCCGTTATCTTCACTTGGAGCGATGGCAAATAAAACATCAGATGCCGCTTCTGTCGTTACAGGCAAAGGCAAAATCGTGGGCGGCGTTCTGGCCGTCTTGGCCGTGCTCGTCGTCGTTGCCATCGTGGTGATCAACTCTGGACTGTTTACTGCCACTGATATTCAGATTCAAGGCAGCGAGCATGTGACGAAGCACGATGCTATCCAGCTGATCGACTTGCCCGAGGGAACGTCGCTTTTTAACGTCGATCCCGACCAGATTACCGAGGATCTCAAGCAGAACCCGTGGGTTTCGGGCGTGGATGTCCAGCGCCAGTTTCCCCATACGCTTATCATCACGCCGACGGAGCGTAAAGTTATCGCCATTGCGTATATCAGCTCCGACGACCTTGCCTGGGCTATCGGAGACGATGACACCTGGATCGCCCCGCTGTCGACGTCGGTCGAAGTGGACGACCAGGGCAACGTCATCACGACAGGGCAGGGCTCAAATACCTTGACCGGAATCGATGCCGCGCTGGCGCTCGCCAAGCATTATGGCGCGGTGTTATTGACTGATGTCTCGGCGGATGTCGCTCCGGTTTCCGGCCAGGCGGTGAACTCCAAAGCCGTTAAGGCCGGCCTGGATTATGTGCGTGGTTTTTCGAGCGAGTTCTTGGGACAAGTCAAGGATATTTCCACGCCTTCGGTCGAAGCCATCTCGGCAAACCTCAATAACGGCATTGAGGTGTCGCTGGGCGATTCGGACGATATCGCCAAGAAGGAACGCGTAGTCACCAAGTTGCTTTCGCAGGTAGAGGGCGTAACGTATATCAATGTGCGCTCTCCGGGCAACTACACATTTAGGAATGCTCCGACCTCGTAGCGCTGGTTGATGCTTTGTTGAGGGGCCATACCACGCCGTTTATCTGGTTTGTTTGGTTTTCACGGTCAATTATTTGACTGATACGTTCATAATGTGCAAACATAATACGGTTTACCTTTGCATTTACTTTCAACCTGAAGGTTAATGTGCGCAGGGGTCGACCCATGCTATGGCTATAACCTTTGTTCGGAGGACCGACATGCACGAGACAGAGATCAACAACTACCTTGCCGTCATTAAGGTGGTCGGCGTCGGCGGCGGCGGTACCAACGCGGTCAATCGAATGATCGAAGAGGGCATCCGCGGCGTCGAGTTTGTTGCCATCAACACCGATGCTCAGGCACTCGCGATCTCTGATGCCGATATCAAGGTGCACATCGGCACCGACCTTACCCGCGGCCTGGGTGCCGGCGCCAACCCCGAGGTTGGCCGTAAGGCTGCCGATGAGTCCCGCGACGACATTGCCGAGGCGCTCGCTGGCGCCGACATGGTGTTCATCACCTGCGGCGAGGGCGGTGGCACCGGTACCGGCGCCGCTCCCATCGTTGCCGATATCGCGATGAACGAGGTCGGTGCGCTGACCGTCGCCGTCGTGACCAAGCCCTTCACCTTCGAGGGCCGCAAGCGCAAGAAGAGCGCCGAAGAGGGCATCAAGACCCTCTCCGATTGCGTCGACACCATGATCGTCATCCCTAACGATAAGCTGCTCGACATCGCCGAGAAGAAGACCACCATGCTCGAGGCCTTCGCGATTGCCGATGGCGTCCTTTCCCAGGGCACCCAGGGCATCACCGACCTCATCACCGTCCCCGGTATCATCAACCTGGACTTCGCCGATGTTAAGACCATCATGAAGCAGGCCGGTACCGCCATGATGGGTATCGGTACCTCTTCTGGGGATACCCGTGCCGTCGATGCTGCCCAGCAGGCCATCTCCAGCCCGCTGCTCGAGAGCTCCATCGATGGCGCCACGCGCGTGCTGCTCTCCATCGCCGGTTCCAAGGACCTGGGCATCCAGGAGATCAGCGACGCCGCCGACGTTGTCGCCAACGCCGTCGACCCCGAGGCCAACATCATCTTCGGTACCGTTGTCGACGAGTCCCTGGGCGATCAGGTGCGTATCACCGTCATCGCTACGGGCTTCTCCGACTCCAACGTCAATCGTCAGGACGAGCTCTTTGCTGCTCAGCAGTCTCAGGGCAAGGCAGCTGCCTCCGCTGAGCCGCAGCGCACCGCTCCTGCCGCCAGCCCGGCTCAGGCCGCTCCGACCCGCAACGTCGGTGGTGCCGAGCTGCCCAACTTTGGCAACGACCAGTTCGAGCTTCCCGACTTCCTGAAGCGCGGTAGCTTCTAGTTCGTTTTTCTCAATGACCTGCACGGGGTGTGTCCATTTGGATGCACCCCGTTTTGTTTCTCGTTTGTAAACGAAAGCCTCCAATCTCCTTACGTTCCCTTTACGTTTGGTCCCTACCGCTGCGGGTATCCTTTTAAGGAAGTATGACAGCCGTATAAACGCGGACTGCGCGGCAACGCCGCGGTACTTGTGTTATTAGGAGGCTTTAGTATGGCAGCACGTGCGGACAAAGTTTCGCGTGTCGACCATGATGGAGTTACGTTGGTGGAGGGCGCGACATCCGATGTTCGCTTTGCCTTCACCGAGCGCGCCGGTGGTGTTTCCGAAGATGCGTACTCCTCACTCAACTTGGGCTCGCATGTTGGCGATGATCCCTTTGCTGTTCAAGAAAATCGTCGCCGCGCACTCGAGGCTATGGGTGCCGCCGAGTGCGAGCACAACCTGCTCGTTCCCAATCAGGTCCATGGTGACCATATCGTTGCGGTTACCTCGAACGGCGCCGATGACCTTGAGGACGTCCGTGAGCAGATTGCCGAGGGCTGCGATGCTATCGTCTGTACGGCGCATAACGTGCCCGTGCTGCTCTGCTTTGCCGACTGCGTTCCCGTGGTGCTGGTGGCCCCTGGCGGATTTGCCGTGGTGCACTCCGGTTGGAAGGGCACGATTGCACGTATTTCTGCCAAGGCGTGCCAGGCGCTTTGCGATGCTGCCGGCTGCGATGCGAGCGACGTTTCCGCCTATATCGGCCCCCATATCTTGGGTGACGAATATGAGGTATCCCAGGAACTCATGGATCGCTTTGCCGCCGAGTTCTCGTGCGTCGATGCGAGCACCTCTCGCATGCTCGATCTTTCCGCTGCCATTTGCGAGGCGCTGGTAGATGTCGGTGTCGACGCGGATAATATCGTGGATACCCAGCTTTCGACTGTGCGTCAGAACGACCGCTTTTATTCCTACCGTAACGAGGACGGCACCTGTGGGCGCCATGCTGCGATCGGCGTGATGCTATGAGAAAGATCGTATCGGTCCTGAGCGGCGCTGTGCTTACGCTTACGCTGTGTGCCTGTTCTTCGGGATCTTCTACCTCTTCCATTACCGTGGCCGGCTCCACGACCTGCCTTCCTATCGCCGAAATTGCGGCAGAGGGCTTTAAGGAAGAGACCGGCATCGACGTGCTCGTTTCCGGTTTGGGCTCTTCCGCTGGCATCGAAGCCGTCAGCGCTGGCACGGCCGATATCGCCAGCTCCTCCCGTGGACTCAATGCCGACGAACAGGATCTGGGCCTGACTCCCATCGTCATTGCCCACGACGGTATCGCGGTCATCGTGAACGAAGACAACCCCGTCGATAACCTCTCGACCGAGCAGCTCCGCGATATCTATGCCGGCAAGATCACCAACTGGAAAGAAGTCGGTGGCGAGGACCTGAGGATTCAGGTTATCAACCGAGATGAGGCGTCTGGCACGCGTGAAGCCTTCCGTACCATCGTGATGGACGGCACCCCGTTCGATCGCCGCTCCGCCGTTCTTTCGGGCACGGGCCAGGTGCGCGACGTGGTATCTCGTTCGCGCGGTGCCATTGGCTACATTTCGCTGGGCTTCGTCGATAGCCTCAATGCCAAGACCTCGGTCAAGGCCGTCTCGGTCAACCATGTCGAGGCGTCCGAGAAGACGGTCGCGAGTGGCGGCTATCCCATCTCGCGCGACCTTTACTTCTTTGTGAAGGGTGCGCCTTCGCAGCAGGCGCAGGATTACATCGACTACGTGACGTCCGAAAAGATGGACAAGCAGATTCGCGAGGCGGGCTTTATTCCCGTCACCAACGACGAGAAGGGGAGTGAGTAGCATGGAAGCACAGGAAAACTCCCAGACTGAGCAGAATGCTCAGGCGCCCAAGAAGCGCGAGCTGGCGCTCGTATCGCGCAGCACCTATATCAAGGAGAAGGCGCTGCAGTGGATCTTTTTTGCCTGCGCGTTCTTGGCGGTTGTTACCGTCATCCTGATTTTTGTCTTTACCACGTACTCGGCGCTGCCCGTCTTTACCGACATCGGTCTGGCGGACTTCTTTAGCTTTACGTGGGCGCCCTCTGAGGGTCACTACGGCATCGTGTCGCTGCTTGCCGGCTCGGGTCTGGTGACCGTCGGCGCGCTCGCCATGGGTGTGCCCCTAGGCGTGGGCACGGCCGTGTATCTGGTCGAGATCGCCAGCAAGCGCGTGCGCAAGCTCATCAGCCCTGCCGTTGACCTGTTGGCCGGCATCCCTTCTATCATCTATGGCTTCTTTGGCATGATCATCATCCGCCCGTTTATCGCACAACTGACCGGCGGTCTTGGTTTTGGCGCGCTGACGGCGTGGTTCGTGCTCGCCATTATGATCGTGCCCACCATCACGACGCTTACCATCGATGCTCTCAATTCCATTCCCATGGGCATTCGCGAGGCATCGTATGCCATGGGCGCCACCAAGTGGCAGACTATCTATAAGGTCGTGTTACCTGCCGCCAAGCTGGGTATCGTGGATGCCATCGTGCTGGGTATGGGCCGTGCCATCGGCGAGACCATGGCCGTGCTCATGGTCGTGGGTAACGCCCCGGTTATTCCCGACAGCATTGCGAGCCCCATCTCGACGCTCACGAGCCAGATTGCGCTCGACATGAGCTATTCCTCGGGTCTGCATCGCTCGGCGCTGTTCGGCATGGGCGTGGTCCTGTTTATCATTTCCGCCACGCTGGTGGGCATCGTCCGCCTGGTTTCCAAGAAGAAGAGGGGGTAGGCTATGTCCGATTCCGTTGACACGACGGTCGATACGACCTCGTCGCGCGAGCGCATCAAGCGTGCCCTTTCCCACGGCAAGAAGGGCCGCATCAACAAGGACCTGTCCAACAAGATCATGCTTGGCGTGTTCCGTGCCGCGGCATACATCACCACGCTGGTGCTGGTCGCTATCATCGCCTACGTGGTCATCAACGGCCTGCCACACATCTCGCTCGACTTTATCTTCGGTTGGCCCCAGGGCGTCAACGCCGAGGGCGGTATTTGGCCCACGATCGTCTCGACCGTCTATGTGACGGCGCTCGCCATGCTTATCTGCACGCCGATCGCTGTGCTGGCAGCCGTCTATCTGGCCGAGTACGCCAAGCAGGGCAAGATCGTCGAGCTCATTCGCTACGCTGCTGACGCTTTGGCCTCGGTGCCCTCCATCGTTATGGGCCTGTTTGGCTACGCCTTGTTTGTCGAGGCCATGGGCCTGGGCCTTTCGATGGTCTCGGCCGCTCTGGCGCTCGCGCTCTTGATGCTTCCCATCGTCATGCGCACCACCGAAGAGGCCATTCGCGCCGTCCCGCGCTATATCCGTTGGGGCGCGTACGGCCTGGGCGCCACCAAGTGGCAGGTTGTCTCCAAGATTGTGCTTCCTTCTGCCTTTGGTCGTATTGCCACGGGCATTGTCCTTGCCATCGGCCGTGCCATTGGCGAGACCGCCGTGGTGCTCTACACCATGGGCCAGGCCATCAATCTACCTATCTCGCCGCTCGATTCCGGCCGCCCCATGACCGTTCACCTGTACCTGCTTGCCAACGACGGCATCAACATGAACGCAGCCTACGGCACCGCGCTCTTGCTGATGGTGATCATTCTGGCCTTCAACCTGTTTGCGCGCTTCCTGTCGCGCAAGCGTCGCTAGTTAAGGAGTCCCATGTCCGTTTATCAGTCCGCTCCCACGCTGGAGCAAGCGGCCATTACGGCCAAGGATTTCAACTTTTGGTACGGTGACTTTCATGCGCTGACGGGGCTCGACCTCAACATCGCTAAAAACGCCATCACCTCCTTCATTGGCCCTTCGGGCTGCGGTAAGTCGACGTTTTTGCGCTGCATCAACCGCATGAATGATCTTATCGAGGGTACGCGCGTCGAGGGCACCATGACGCTCGACGGCAACGATATCTATGCCGAGGGCGTCGACCCGGTCGACCTCCGTCGCCGCGTGGGCATGATTTTTCAGCAGCCCAACCCGTTTCCCAAATCCATCTACGAGAATGTCGCCTTTGGCCCTCGTCTGCAGGGCGTGACTAGCAAAAGCGACCTTGATGACATCGTGGAAGAATCGCTCAAGCGCGCCAACCTCTGGAAAGAGGTATCCAATCAGCTCAACAAGGATGGTTTGGCGCTCTCGGGCGGTCAGCAGCAGCGTCTGTGCATCGCGCGCGTGCTTGCGGTGCAACCCGATGTCCTTCTGATGGACGAGCCCTGCTCCGCCATCGACCCCACGTCCGTCTCTAAGGTCGAGGATCTGATGGCCGAGCTGGCGCCCGAGATGACGATCATCATCGTCACGCATTCAATGCAGCAGGCGGCTCGTATCAGCGACTACACCGCATTCTTCTTGCAGGAAGTTGCCGGCGAGCCCGCCACGCTCATCGAGTATGGTCAAACCGACGCGATCTTCACCAGCCCGGTGGACTCGCGGACGGAAGACTATATCACCGGCCGCTTTGGCTGATCGGTGCGACTAGTCCCAAGCCGATCGGACCTGGTCCGGTGCGTATTCACTGTGCGGGCTGCATGACCGCACCCAACTGATTGGAGTGAACCATGCGCAAACTGTTTTCCCGTCAGCTCGTCGAGGCCCGTCACGAGATGCTGAGCATCTATGAGGCCGTCGATCTGGCTCTCCACGATGCCGTGAAGGCCTATGTGACCGACGACCGCAAGCTCGCCACCAAGACCAAGAAACGTACGCTTTCGATTGACGCGCGCTGCGCCAACCTGGAGGCCGTCTGCTACAACCTGATCGCCACGCAGTCACCGGTCGCCTCCGACTTCCGCCTGCTTCAGACGATCATCTACGTCGACTTTAACCTGCAGCGCATGACCGATAAGGTCCGTCAGATCTGCCGTGCCACGCGTCATATGATCAAGGCCGACATCTCGCTGCCCCAGGAGCTCGTCGGTACGGTTGAGGCCGAGGCCGAAGCTGTTTACCAGGTGCTGGGCTCTTCGCTTTCTGCGCTCGTCACCAATGACATGTCCATCATCTGCAACCTGGCCGTCGAGGACGAGCCAGTGCACGCCGCCTACGAGAAGTTCTTCCGCACCTTTAACCGTATGGATACGGGCGACTTTATGGACGACGACAGCAACTATGACGACCTGCGCCGCGCCATCATGGTTTCGCGCTACCTCGATCGCATCGCTTCCATTTCCATCGATGCCGCTTGCCGTCTGACCTTCCTGTTGACTGGTCAGCGTATGAACGCCGGCGATATCGCCCGCACTGATGAGGACGAGCTCGAGAGCATGCGCGTGCCTTCGGGCGAGGGTGTTATCATGAGGCCCGCCGTCGATGCGCGCTACGTTGCCAAGGTGCCCGTTAACGAGGTCAGCGAGGGACTTCGCTACCTGCTCGATCATCTTGAGGACGAGGACGATGACGAGGACGACGAGGAGTAAGTAATCCCGTTCGTCGAAAGATTGTAAATACCTAAGTGAGCGCGGCCTTGCACATGCGGGGCCGCGCTCTTGCGTTAGCATGGGACTACTTGTTTGGCCGTCAGCGGAGGCGATTGGCAATGGATAACTATTTGGACTTGATGCGCGCTCGCCGCGAGCAGATTCTGGAACGTTTTTATGCGGCGCTCGATCGCGCAGGCCGTCCCCACGACGCCGCGAGCCTCATTGCCGTGTCCAAGACCGTTGGTGTCGATGAGACCGTTGCTGCCATCCAGGCGGGGTATCGCCATTTTGCCGAGAACCGCCCGCAGGAGCTGGTTCGCAAGCTCACGGGTCTGGCGGAGCATCCGGAGCTGCCCGAGGTGCGCTTCGATATGATCGGCAACCTGCAGACCAATAAGATCAATGCGGTGCTGGGCTCAGCCGAGCTGATTCACTCGGTGGGTTCGCTGCATCTGGCACAGGCGATCTCGAGCCGTGCTGTCCGCAAGATTGAGGCAGGCGAGCTCGCCGGCCCCCAGCGTGTGCTCATCGAGGTCAATGTGAGTGGTGAGGAGTCGAAGGGAGGCTTTTCGCCCGATGAGATTCGCGCCGCCGCGGGTGAGCTTGCGGAACTTGAGGGAATTTGCGTACAGGGGCTTATGACTATGGCGCCCCGGGGGAATAAGGATGTGGCACGCCGCACCTTTGCGGGGCTTCGTGAGCTGAGGGATGAGCTGGAGGCTGCGCATCCCGATTTGAACCTGCCTGAGCTTTCCTGCGGCATGAGCGAGGACTTTGAGCCTGCCCTTGAGGAGGGCTCTACGCTCGTTCGCCTGGGCAGGGTAGTATTTAGCCCGGAGTTTGCAGTAAAATAAGGCTCTGAAGTGCGCACTGATTATCGGGGCGCCTGCACTAAACCGCGAGAGGACACAACCATGGGCTTCCTTGACGAGATTAAAAATAAGATGCACCTGGGCGGCCAGCAGGGTTACGACCAGGGTTATGGCCAGGACGACGACTACGGCTACGATGACGGCTATGACGATAGTTATCAGGGCAACGGCTACGGCGGTGCTTCGGGCGAGGGCTTCTACACCCAAGACGAGCCGAGCAACGGCCTGCTTGGTCAGACGCGCCGCGGTGAAGCTGAGTCGGTTGCCGTGTATACGCGCTCCGGTCAGCTGGTCGGCGATGACTCCCGCCATGCCACGACGTATAACCCGCCTTCGCGCTCGCAGGACAGTGTTGCGAGCGGTTATCGTCCTGGTGCCTATGACACGCCGTCGAGCTACGCCGAGAACACCCGCGCCCGTGCCGCCGCTGCGCCCGCGCCTGCACCGAGTGATGCCTCGGCCTATGCGAGCAATATCATCAACGCCACGCCGCAGCTGCCGGCCTATGTCCTGCGCCCCGAGAGCTATGACGACGTGGAGACCGTGGTGCGCCGCGTTCGCACCAAGCAGCCTGTCGCACTGATTTTTGTGGGCGTACGCACCGAAGTTGCTAAGCGCGTCTTGGACTTCTCTTACGGCTTTGCCTGCGGTCTGGGTGCCACGGTCAAGGAGGTGGGCGACCGCGTGTTCATGGTGCTGCCCGCCGGCTGCGAGGTCAAAGATTCCGATCTCAAGAAGCTTCGTGCCGACGGCTACCTTAAGTAAAGACAAGACGAGGAGATTCCCATCAACATCTACACTATCGTCCAGCTGGTCAACACGCTGTTCAACTTCTATTCCACGCTCATTGTCGTCTACTGCTTTATGACGTGGATTCCCATGAAGCAGGGTGGTTTGCTTCAGGATATTGCCGCGGTGCTTGATAGCGTGTGCGGTCCGTGGCTCAACCTGTTCCGTCGTTTCATCCCGCCGATGGGCGGTATCGATTTTTCGCCGGTCGTTGCGATTATTGCGTTGCAGTTGGTGCAGAGGCTGATTCTGCAGCTTCTTATAGGTATACTCGTATAGAACTGACTTTGTAACTTACGTCGGGCGTGTAGCGCCGAGGCGATGAAAAAGGAGACTTGTTATGGCTATTACCCCTGCAGACATCCAGGCTCAGACTTTCTCTGAGGCCAAGCGTGGCTACGATCCTGCCGAGGTCGACGTCTTCTTGGAGACGCTGTCCTCCGAGGTTGACGCTATGCTCGCTAAGATCGTCGACCTTAAGGGTCGTCTGACTGCTACCGAGCAGCAGCTTGCCGATGCACAGGCTCAGCTTGCCCAGGCTCAGGATGCCACCGCCCAGGCCGTTCCCGCCGCCCCCGTGGCTGCTCCCGCCCCTGACTTCTCCGCTCAGGAGCGCCAGATTTCCGCTGCCCTGATCGCTGCCCAGCAGACCGCTGAGACCATCGTCAACGATGCCAACGAGAACGCTGAGCGTATCCGCAACGAGGCTGACGCCAAAGCCCGCGAGGTTATCCGCCAGGCTCTGACCGAGAAGCAGGCCGAGCTCGAGGAAATCGACCGTCTGAAGGCTTCCCGCGAGGAGTTCAAGGCCGAGTACCTCAAGCTCATCCAGCATTTTATGGACGATGCCCAGAACTCCTTCCCGGCCGACCTCATGGCCTCCACGCCGGTCGGTTCTGCCGCTTCTCCTGCGGTGACTGTTCCCGCCGAGCCGCTGCCCGTCGCTGACCCGGTTGTCCCCGTGGCCGATCCTTTCGCCCCGATCGACAACTTTGCCGCCGACGACCTGGACTAACATTCGGCCTACAATTTAGTGCCTAGAAAGGACCCGCAGCTTGCGGGTCCTTTTTTATGACTGTGCCGGGGTGCGTAACATAAAAAAACCGAGCCCTGCACATAGTGGCGCAGAACTCGGCGAACGGGTGAACGGTAAAAGGTAGATTTTAAGGCATGTCCCAAAAATCTACTTGAGGAGGAAGTTGGAGAGGGGAATAGTGCGGGCCTCGCGATGCTCGGGATCGGCGATGTGGTCGGCGGGATAGCCACAGACGAGCATGTGATAGGGATAGACGCCCTTGGGCAGATTGAACTGCTCCTGTGCCACCTCAGGCTTAAAATGGCATACCCAGCACGTTCCCAGGCCCTGCTCGGTGGCCTCCATCATCATCTGGTCGCACACGATGGACGTATCGATTTCACTGGAATTCATCTGGTCATACGGGCGTACCCAAGCATCATCGGTAACGCTGCAAATAAGGAAGATGAGCGGAGCGCCAAAGATAGACCCATCACGAGCAAACCGAGGCTGACAAGCAGCAGCCTTCTCCAGAAGCTCGGGCGTATCCAACACCATCACACGAGAAGGATGATTATTACAAGCAGAAGGAGCAATGCGCCCAGCCTCAACAATGGCATCCACAACAGCTTGCTCAACAGAACGATTCTCAAACTCGCGACAAGAATACCGAGACCGAGCCAGATCCAAATAAGACATACAAGCCCTCCAACAATTAAAAATCAAACAAACCCAAAGTAACCCAAACAATACCCAAAGCAGCAATCAGCCAAACGCTCATCAAGGGCCAAAGTGTCCGAACGGGTACCATAGGTCCCTTCAGCCAAACCCCCCATCGCGCTACAACTATCAGCCAAAGTTCCCAATGGTGGTACGTAAGGCGAAGGGCCGGCCACGGTTTACTTTCGAACGACTCTGCAAAGCAGCCGGAGTGAGAAAGCAAACCGTGGCCGGCCCTTCGCCGCCGGGACACGTACCCCCAATTAACTGTTCTTCATGACGATCGAATCCACAACATCGGCCACATTCTCGCAGCAGTCGGCGCAGTACTCCAGGAAGGCGTACACGTCACGCCAAGCGATGACCTCGAGCGGGTCCTTGCCGTTAACGTGCAGGTTGCGCATGGCGTTGATATAGAGCTCGTCGGCCTCGGACTCGATGGTGTTGATCTGGATGACGAGCTCGCGCAGGGTCTTGGACTTGCGGTAGTTGGGCAGCTCGATCATCAGGTTTTTCATGGCGCGACAGGCATCGGTTACCTTGTGGGCGATGACGATGGCGTCGGGATGGATGCTCTGAATGTTGGTGAAGTAGACGCGCTGCACGACACCCTCGATGCGGTCGAGCACGGTGTCGAGTGAGCAGCTCATCAGATCCAGATCCTCGCGCTCGAGCGGGGTGATAAAGGCGGTGAGCAAGGCGTCTTCGAGCTCATGGTGCTTCTTGTCTGCCGCATGCTCAATCGCATGCATCTTGTCGAGCATGTCGTGGATCTGCGCGGGGTCAAAGTTCTCAAAAATCTTGGTGAGTAGCTCTGCGGCCTGGACGGCGAGGTCGGCGCAGGCGACGTAGTTGTCAAAGTAGAACGAATCGGGTTTCTTTGCCATGGGTGGGTCCTTTCGAGGCGAAGACGGGTGGGCGAAGTGTTGCGGTCCGAATGGACGTTCGGTTTGACTAGAGGAACATCATGAACAGCTTGGCCATGACAAAGCTGATGAGTCCGCAGGCGGGGAAGGTGAAGAACCAGGTGAACATCATGTCCTTGACGACGCCGAAGTTGATGGCCGAGAGGCGCTTGACGGCACCGACGCCCATGATGGCGCAGGTCTTGATGTGGGTGGAGGACACGGGGATGCCGGTAAGGGTGGCTAGCAGCAGGTTCGCGGCGCCCGCGAGGTCGGCGGAGAAGCCCTGATACTTCTCGAGCTTAACCATGCTCTGGCCGACGGACTTGATGATGCGCTCGCCGCCCACGCTGGTGCCGATACCCATAGTGGCCGAGCACAGCAGCATAATCCAGATGGGGATGCCGGCATCGCCAACGCTAGTCTGGCCGTTTGCGAAGGCTACGCCTAAAAAGAGCACGCCGATGAACTTCTGTCCATCCTGCGCGCCGTGCATAAAGCTCATGGCCGCAGCGCTCGCGATCTGAGCGTATTTAAAGAAGACATTGGCACGTCGCCTGTTGGCGGCGGCGAAAAGAATCGAGACGAGTTTGCACAGGACCCAGCCCATGACAAAGCCCAGGCCGATGGAGAGCGCCAGGCCGTAGATGACCTTCATCCACTCGTGGACGTTGACGCTGCTCGCGCCGCCGAGGGCGATAGCGGCACCGGTCAGGCCGGCGATAAGGCTGTGGCTTTGCGAGGTGGGGATGCCAAAACGCGACGCTGTGGCGCCGTAGACGACGATGGAGAACAGCGCCGCGCAGAGGCACGCGAGCGCCATGGTGCTGTTTCCGCCAAAGTCGACGATATGTGAGATGGTGTTGGCGACGCTCGCGTTAAAGTGCGTCATGATGAGCACGCCGAGGAAGTTGAATGCGGCGCTCATGAGAATGGCGGCGCGGGCGGGCATGCAACGCGTAGTGACGCAGGTCGCGATGGCGTTGGGCGCGTCGGTCCATCCGTTGACGAAGATGGCGCCCAACGCGAGGATCACGGTGACGGCAAGGACTGGGTTCGACACAATTTGGCCGAGGAAGGTTGAGAACGTTACGTCCATATATGGGCTTTCTCGAAGTTTGCAGACACGTTACAAAAACATGATAAATCGTATCACCTCCTGCGGGTTTCTTAGCCGAGTTCTGATGGGAGAAGTAATTTTTTGGCACTAAAATTGAATATTAGCCCTGTTGACCGTGGGTGTTCTTTTTGCTATCACGCCATGCGGACACGTGCGATTGCTACGACATTCCAAAACCACAGTCTGTTCGCTTTACAATATGCAAACATGCGTTCGATAATAGGAGACATGGAATATCGACAGACAGATGGCAAAACTCGACGCGTGCACAAGCAGTATGTGGACGTCGTGGCTCGCATCCTCGCGGGCGGACAGGTTGTGCCGGTCACCGTCTGCTGGGTCGACGGTCGTTGCTTTACGATTGACGAGATTGTCTCGACCACTGGGTTTGGCTTAACGGTTCACGGTGTTCGTACGGCAACCTATAAGGTGCGTTTTGGCGGGCACGCGACCGAGTTATATCTGGAGGACCAGGCGTGCGGACGGCCGGACGGCTCGCAGGCCCACGTGATGCGTTGGTGGGTCTGGGCGTTTGACCGCACCCTCGAGGGCGAGCGCCGTAAGTAGGGACGCACGGCGTTCGGGTACAATGGTAGGAATCTTGTCATCTGCTGCGCCGTCATTCGCGGCGCTTTTTGAAAGGACGAAACTATGAACGATATCCAGGGCTATCAGAACGGCCCCATCGAGACCGGCGCAAGCCGTGCCAAGGAGATGTCGCCGCGCGCGTACAATCTCGCCATGTCCGCCCTGATCTTTTTGGGCTTTTGCGCCATGGGCGCCGGCGCCTACTTTACGAGCACCATGTCGTTTGCGCGCATGATGATGAGCGGCGCCGCCCTACCGCTGGTCTTTGGCTCGTTTATTTTGACCATCGTCGGCATAGTCATGATGTCGGCTGCTGCGGGCAAGCAGTCCGTGGGCCTGTCCCTTGTGGGCTACGTAATCTTTGCGAGTACCTTTGGCCTGACCGCGTCGTTTGGTCTTGCCAACTACGACCTGCCTACCATTAACACCGCCTTTATCGCCACGGCCGCCATCACCTTTGTCTTTGGTGCCTTGGGCGTGACGTTCCCCAAGTTTTTCCAGCGCGTATATGGCATCGGCTTTGGCATTCTACTCGCCACTATTCTGGTTGAGATCGTGCTCATGTTCATGGGCGTTTCGCAGTCCATCACCGACCTGATCGTGATCGTGGTGTTCGCCGGCTTTATTGGCTACGACACCTATGTTGCCACGACGGTGCCGCCCACGCTTCCCAATGCGGTGCTCATGGCATCCAACCTGTTCGTGGACATCATCAACGTGTTCCTGCGCATTCTGAACATCCTCGGCCGTCGCGATTAAAGCGCGGCATTGCGATGCTTCCTGCCGGACGCGGTAAAACGATGTGAAAGGCGGTCCTGCGGGGCCGTCTTTTTTGTGCACGGCGGGGTATCATGGATGGGAAAAAGCCGATAGCGGCAGCGACAGGAAAGGTGACCACTTATGGCAGACGTCGACAACAGGAACCGTAACCGCAGGCCCAACCGCGCGGGACAGCCCAACCCCAAGCGCGAGGCTCGCGCCAAGGCCGCCGAGCGTCACGTGGCAACTGTGTCCGAGGCGTGTGCCAAGGATATCGAGCGCTCGCTTGCCGGCGTTCGCGAATTCGACGGTATGCCTGCCGGCTTTGTCGCGGCGATGAAGGCCAAGGCCCAGAAGGCAGCGGCTGCCGAGGAGCCGGTTGCCGAGGTTGTGGAGGCCGACGCTGCCGAGGTTGAGGCTGCTGAGGTGGAGACTACGGTCGAGTCCGAGGTGGCACCCGA
>CAUCNB010000015.1:0-34229 GCA_958444075.1 uncultured Collinsella sp.
CGGGCCGTGTTCCGCTATGCGGTTGTCAATTTGCGAAAGAAATTATGCGTCACCGGCCACGATGCCCGTCGTATCAGCCGGCTATTTCAAAACTATGCCGGTTTACGGGGCTGAATCGCGAACCCCCAACCATACGCAATTCCGAAATAATAAAACCGCAGGTAAACGGCTTGCTCTATTTCAAAAATAGCCGGCATGGTCTGCTTGTGCCAATCTGGCCCCGTAAACCGGCATAGTTTTAAAATGGCACTTCGGCAGTATTGATTCCCGCCCCGGCGCAACCAGCCCTACAGTCCGTACTTCACGACGACTCGGTTGATGCGGCGACACCAAGGCTTGTACAGGGCGACCAAAAACACGCAGGTCGCAAGGCCGTGCGTGATATCGAACGGTACGGCGGTGGCAAGACGCGCCATGGCACCCGCCCACGTGAGCGGTTGAACAAAACCGATAATGTCGTAGGCGTTGATCACAACGCCGTACAGCAAACCCGAAGCAAAGCCGTAGGTCAGCAGCGCCGGCATACGCACGGTGCCATCGGCGCGATCAAAAGCGCCGGCATGCGCCAGCGCACCGCCAACGTATCCCACGAGCCCCCAGGCATACATCTGCCACGGCGTCCACATGCCCTGTCCAAAAAAGAAATTGCTGGTCAGCGCCGCCAGCGCGCCAACCATAAAACCATTGCGGCGGCCAAGCGTCGCCCCCGCGATAATGGCGATGGCACTCACGGGTTTAAAGTCGGGAATGGGGCCAAACAAGATGCGCCCCGCCGCGGCCAACGCCGCCAGAACCAGCGTTGGCATAATCTGGCGCAGGCCCGGTCGCGACGCCTCGTAGCCTGCAAAGAACAGCGCAAGCACCAGCGCCACCACGACAAGCATGGCGAGCGCCGCCTGCTCAACGCCCGCCAGCAACGTTGCAGCCATCACGGCTGGCACCGCCAGCAGCAGCGGTATCTCCAGTTTTGCGAGTAGGCGCACGATGCGATAATCCGCCATCCCATCACGCCCTATAAAACACGTTGTCGGCAAAGAAGTCGGTCGGCGGCTCCATGCAGGCGATCTCGCCGCCAAACATCATGGCAATGTCATCGGCAACCTGCTCGGCAAAATCCAGATCGTGCGTGGCCATAATGACGGTGCCGCCAGCCTTCGCATGGTCACGCAGGGCGCGGGCGATAATGCAGCGACTTGCCAGGTCAAGGCCCTTGGTGGGCTCATCAAGCAACAGCAGCTCGGGGCCGATCAGCAGCAGCTTTGCCAACGCAAGCAGCTGGCGCTGTCCGCCCGAAAGATCGTATGGGTGGCGCGTCTCCAGGCCGTCCAATCCCAGTTGCGCCGCACGCTCCCGCGCCAAGTTCTCGTCATATCCGCAGGTCGAGGCCCATTCCATCAGCTCGTCGCGCACCGTCTCGGCAACCAGCAGGGCCTTGGGGTTCTGCGGCAGCAGCGCAGCCGAGGCCGCCCCGCGCACCATACGACCACGCTGCAGCTTGGCAGTCTTGGCCAGCACCGAAAGCATCGTCGACTTGCCGCAGCCGTTTCCGCCCACGACTGCATGCACCGCGCCAGCCGAAAACGACGCATCGAGCCCGCGCAGCACCCAACCGCACGCGCGATCGTAGCGAAACCAGCCTTCCGACAGGGTGGTAGCCGACCCAGCGTGCATTTTTTGGAGTATTCTGCTTCCATCCGTGCGCGAGAAGGCTTCCGAGCCGTTCTCGAGCGACGTTTGCGCCACAAATTCGGACGATTTGTCCAGTTCCGAACTTTTTTTCGCGCTCGATACGTCCCCGAGCGGCTCCAGAGAGCCCAAATTGTCCTCACGCCTGCTGAATACTCCGTTTTTTGCACATCGGATGGCACCCCACCCCAACATGTCATCGGAAAACAGCGATTCTCGGCGTCCCAAAGAAGCCATATCCGCCACCTCGCGCACGCGACCGCCCTCAATCCGGTACGCACACGTCGCATACTCGAGCATCGGCCGCGGTTGATGCGTAGCCACAACAACCGTGCAGCCCAGCTCACGGTTCACGCGAAACAGCGCGTGCAGAAAATTCTTCTCGGCAACGGGATCGAGCTGAGACGTGGGCTCGTCGAGTAGCAGCACACGCGGACGCAGCGCCAGGACGGCGGCAAGCGACAGCAGCTGTTTGCGGCCACCCGAAAGCGTATCGGTATCGCGATGAAGCCAGTCCTCCAGACCAAAGAAATAGCTGGTCTCGGCAACACGGCGGCGCATCTCGTCGCGCGACATGCCTAAGTTTTCCAGGCCAAACGCCATCTCGTGCCACACGGTCTCGCACACAATCTGGTTCTCGGGATCCTGAAACACATAGCCCATGCGCTCTGCGGACGCCCGAACGTCCATATCGGCAACGCTCTCACCCAGCACGCACAGCTCGCCGGCGCATTCGCCCGTCGGCGCGATCTCGGGTTTGAGCAGCGAGAGCAGCGTCGACTTGCCCGACCCGGTACCGCCAACGAGCAGTGCAAACGCACCTTGGGGAACAGACCAGTCGAGCCCGTCGAGCACCAGCGCCTCAGCCCCGGGGTAGGTAAAGCTCAGGCCCCGTACCTCAATCGCCGGAATATCCGGGCCGCACGCCGCGCCCGACACCGGGCCCCTATCCAACCGAGCCATCAGCCAAACCTCTTCTCATCAATCGCGTGCAACGCGCAAGGCAGCACCATCCAGGCAGCGTACACGACATAGCCCGGCCACGGCGCCGGCACCGAGAGCTGCGGATAAAACGAATACTGCATCGTCGCGGTCCACGCCACTGCCACCGTGACCACGCCAAACAGCGCAAGCCCAACCAGCGCGGCAACGTCGCTGCGCCCCAGTCGATACCGCGCATACGTCGTTCGACGCGTCGCGGCGCCCCACCCACGGGAGCGCATGGCGTCCGCGCGCTCCAGCGAATCTTCCATGCCCCAGCCCATCAACACGCTCGACGCCCGCAGGCGCGAGCATACGGGGTCGGCCGGCGCGCGGCCCGGCACATCAATCGCATCCTGCACCGCCAGCACCGTACGACCGCGGCGCAAAAACTGCGGGATAAGCCTCATGCACATCGAGATCATGAGCGCAATCACCGGTGCGGCATTACCCAGCAGCGCGAGCACCTTGTCGTATTCGAGCATCGACGCCGCGGCCTCAAACCACAGCACGCTCGCCACAAACAGCCCGCCCATGCACAGGCCGTATACCATGCTCTCCAGATACACCGCGCGCACGCCGATGCGAAACAGCTCCGTCGAACCCGAAGCGCTAAACAGCGGATTGACCAGCGCGATAATCAAAATCACCGGCAGCTGCCAGCGAAGTGCGCCTAGCGTGTGGGCAGCCCCACGCGTCGCAAATCCATACGCCAGCCCGCCCGCAAGTGACAGCGCAATCAGCACCGGCTGCATCGAGAACATGGTGAGCCCCAGCGTCAGCACTATATAGAGTGCCGGCACAGCCGGATGCGACATCGAGAACGCCGCGACGGACTCGCCGCCAAACTCCTCTCGCATGTTGTCCACGGGCACCCCCGTCCCCTCGCTCAAACGACAGCTCTGCAGCACCGCCAACGCCGCACGCAAGCAGCGCAAACGCCATGCCGGCGGCGCAAGCCTCAACCGCCGCAAACCAATCGCTACGCGCTCAACATATGCCTGCGGTATCATATTGCGCCGTGTATCGTTTCCAAACACACGTCTCTATAACGTAACAGGAGATCACATGGACGCAACCGCAATTATCCTCGCCGCCGGCGAGGGCACCCGCATGAAGTCGAACCACTGCAAGGTTTCGCACAAGATCCTGGGCAAGCCCATGGTCCAGTGGATCGTCGACGCTACCATCAAGGCCGGCTGCAGCCGCGTCGTGGTCGTCATCGGCAGCCACGCCGACGAGATGCGCGCCCTCATCGACGGCGCCTACGCCAACAGCGCCACCAAGGTCGAGTGCGTTGAGCAGACCGAGCGCCTGGGCACCGGCCACGCCGTGAAGGTCGCACTCGAGGCCTGCGGCATCACGCAAGGCCCGGTCGTCGTACTCAACGGCGACTTGCCGCTCATCACCGCTGACACCGTCGCCAAGTTCGCACAGACCGTCGCCACCGGCGAGCTCGCCTGCACCGTCATGACCATGACCCCGCCCGATCCTTTCGGCTACGGCCGCATCAAGCTGGGCGCCGATGGTCAGATCGAGCGCATCATCGAGCAGAAGGACTGCACGCCCGAGCAGGCCGCCACGCTGCTGGAGTGCAACGCCGGCTGCTACGCCTTCGACGGCGCGCAGCTTGCCACCCACATTAACGAGATCGGCAACGACAACGCGCAGTCCGAGTACTATCTGCCCGACATGCTCGAAATCCTCAAGGGTCACGGCCAGGCGGTCTCCATCTTCCACTGCGACGACTACCGCGACGGCTTGGGCGTCAACAGCCGCATCCAGCTCGCACAGCTCACCGCCATTGCGCGCGACCGCATCAACGAGCACTGGATGGCCGAGGGCGTTACCTTCATCGACCCCACGCAGGCCTGGATCGGCCCCGATGCCACCATCGGTCGCGACACCATCGTGTGGCCGCAGACGCATCTGATCGGCCACGTCACCGTGGGCGAGGAGTGCCAGCTTGGCCCCAACAGCCGCCTCACCGACACCACCGTCGGCAGCGGCTGTGTCATCGATGAGACCATCGCCATCGAGTCCGTCATCGAGAACGGCGTCGACTGCGGCCCGCGCGCCTACCTGCGCCCGGGCACCCACATGCTCGACGGCTCCAAGGCCGGCACGCACGTGGAGATCAAGAAGTCCACGATCGGCGAGGGCTCCAAGGTGCCGCACCTGTCCTACATCGGCGATACCACCATGGGCTCCGGCGTCAACGTGGGCGCGGGCTCCATCACCTGCAACTACGACGGCGTACACAAGCACAAGACCGTCATCGGCAAGGATGCCTTCATCGGCTCCGACACCATGATGGTCGCGCCCGCCCAGATTGGCGACGGCGCGCTCGTGGCCGCCGGCTCCGTCATCACCGAGCCGGTCCCGGCCGACGCACTCGGCCTGGGCCGTGCCCGTCAGGTAAACATTGAGGGCTGGGCCGCCGATTACCGCCGCCGCCTGCACGAGGACGACGAGGTATAACGTTTTACCAAGCATCTAAGGAGCTGTTCCCATGGGGGCGGCTCCTTTTTCTATGCTGACCTGCGCGGCCGGATGAGTGGTCGGTTCGTGTCCGTTGACGGTAAAGACGTTATCAAGACCCGATTAACCCCGTCGCGCGGTTACAATGCAACAAGGCATCTATATGGCATTCGATATAAAGGAGAAGGGTAATGCCGATTAATGATCCCGAGAAGTCGGAGAATATGCGCAAGTCCATCCGCGTGTATTCCGGTTCCTCCAACCGTCCCCTCGCTCAGAAGATTGCTGAGTACCTTGGGGTCGAGCTTTCGGGCCTTACGCTAAAGCAGTTCGCCAATGGTGAGATTTACGCCCGCTACGACGAGACCGTCCGCGGCGCCGACGTCTTCCTGATTCAGTCCGTGGCCGGCGGCAACGTCAACGACATGCTCATGGAGCTGCTCATCGCCACCGACGCTGCCAAGCGCGCATCCGCCCGCTCCATCACCGCCGTTATCACCCACTACGGCTATGCCCGCCAGGACCGCAAGGCCGGCCCGCGCGAGCCCATCACCGCCCGCCTCGTCGCCAACCTGCTCGAGCGTGCCGGCGTCAACCGCATCATCACCCTCGACCTGCACCAGGGCCAGATCCAGGGCTTCTTCGATATCCCGGTTAACCACCTGTCCGCACTGCCGCTATTTGGCCAGTACTACAACGACATGCACTTCGACACCGACAACCTGGTTGTCGTCTCCCCCGACGTGGGTCGCGCCAAGGCCGCCAAGAAGCTGTCCGACATGCTCGGCTGCGACCTGGCCATCGCCCACAAGGGCCGTCCGCGCCACAACGCCGCCGAGGTCATGGGCATCATCGGTGACATCAAGGGCAAGACCTGCATCATCAACGACGACATGATCGACACTGCTGGCACCCTGTGCGCCAACGTCAAGGAGCTCAAGGCTATGGGCGCCGGCGACATCTACGTGTGCGCCACCCACGGCATCTTCTCCGGCCCGGCCATCGAGCGCCTGAACGATGCCCCCATCGTCGAGTGCGTCGTCACCGACGCCATCCCCGTCGAGGTCGGCGGCAAGATCAAGACCATTTCGGTCGCCGAGGAGTTCGCTCAGGCCATCTCCGCCGTTTACCACGAGGAGCCCGTCTCCACGCTCGTCGGCGGCGACTTCGCGCTGTAGTCGCTCGACCCTCGCATCCCTCCGGAAGCCCCGGACACGCCTGCGGGGTTATCACGCGAACGTCCTCGCCGCTTTGCGGCTGCGGGATGTTCGCTTTGATAACCCCTCCCGGCGTGTCCGGGGCTTCCTGCTGTCTCGGGGCAGCTGTTTTCTGAAATGACTTTGCTGCAACCTTTCCTCGCCTTCGGCGGGCGTGGTAGCCTTTGTCGTTGATTAAACTTTTGTGTAACGAAAGGAAGCATATGGCAGCTGCACAGCCGCTTAAGATTCGCATGGTTGCCGGACTTGGCAACCCGGGCGAGGAATATGCCGAGACCCGCCACAACGCTGGCTTTAAGGCAATCGACGAGTTGGCCCGTCAGGCCGGCGTCACGTACTGGAAAAACCAGGCCGGCGCCGAGGTCGCGCTCATCAATATCAACGATGCCGAGGAAGAGGGCGGCAAGCGCCAGATCGTGCTGGTCAAGCCGCAATCGTATATGAATACCTCGGGTGGCCCCATCTCCAAGCTCTGCCGCGAGTACAAGATCAAGACCGAGGAGTTGCTCGTGATTCACGACGAGCTCGACATTCCCGCCGGCGACGTACGTGTTAAAGTGGGCGGTGGCCACGCCGGCCATAACGGCCTGCGCTCCATCATCGATAAGATGGGCAGCCGCGACTTTAGTCGCATCCGCACCGGCATTGGCAACCCTCCCGGCAAGATGGCCGTGGCAGATTATGTGCTCAAGCAGCTGCGCGCCCGCGAGGCCGAGGACTTCCAGGACACCTGCGCCCGCGCCGCAGACGCCGCCGGCTTGGCGATCGTACACGGCGTAATCTACGCCCGCGACCACGTCAACGGCTCCGCCTCCGCCAACGGCAAGCACTAAAACCCGCCATTTAAGGACAGGTTTATTTTGGCAGGTTTTATATGCGGAAACGCCGCGGCGGCCGCACCGTAATAAACCCTGTGCCGCCATACATATGCAGAGCTCCAAAGGGGGCCGGCCTCACCGATGCGCGAGGCCGGCCCCCTTTGCCGTTTTGCCTGATAAAACCTGCCAAAATAAACCTGTCCCTTTTTGGTAGGTCACTTTTCCCGCCTGCCAAAGACACACGTAAGCGACATGTCCATGAGGGTATAATTTGCACCGTATGTCTGCACAACGCCTGTGCGCGTACGGTTTTATTCGGGCTGCCGTCCATTTCCGTGGAGGCACGGTTCGGCCGCCCTAACAAGAGAGGGGTTCTATGTATAAGATCCTGGAGAAGACGCAGTTCTCGGAGAAGGTGTTCAAGTTCCGCATCGAGGCGCCCGCAATCGCCAAGCATGCGCACGCTGGACAGTTCCTCATGGTCCGCGCCAACGAGACGGGCGAGCGCGTCCCGTTTACCCTGGCCGGCTGGAACGGTGACGAGGGCTGGGTCGAGTTCATCTTCATGGTGATCGGCAAGACCACCGAGATGCTTTCCACCTACGAGGCCGGCGAGTCGCTGCGCGACGTCGTGGGCCCGCTGGGAGTTCCCACTGAGATGGCCGAGGGCCCCTGCGCCGTCATTGGCGGCGGCGTCGGCCTGGCAATTGCCTTCCCGGTCGCCAAGCACCTGGTCGAGACCGGCCACGAGGTGCACGCCATCATGGGCGCCCGCACCAAGGACCTCCTGCTCATGGAGGACCAGTTCCGCGAGCTCCTCGACGAGGACCACATCCACATCACCACTGACGACGGCTCCTACGGCGAGCAGGGCGTTGTCACCGCTCCGCTGGAGCGCCTGCTGCAGGACAAGGCCGTGAGCCAGGTCTTCTGCGTCGGCCCCGTTCCGATGATGAAGTTCTCGACCCTCACCGCCCAGAAGTACGACACCCCCATCACCGCGTCGCTCAACCCCATCATGGTTGACGGCACCGGTATGTGCGGCTGCTGCCGCGTCGAGGTGGGCGGCGTGACCAAGTTCGCTTGCGTCGACGGCCCCGACTTCGATGCCACCCTGGTCGACTGGGATGACCTTCGTGCCCGCCAGGCCGCTTACCGTTCCGAAGAGGGCGAGTCCCTCAAGGCCTATGAGGAAAAGAGCTGCGCATGCCACTAGTTAACGGTCGTTTCGTTGCCGATATGAAGTCGCCCCGCACCCCCGATAACGAGGAGCCGGCTGCCGAGCGCGCCTGCGACTTCCGCCCCGTCGACAAGGGCTTCACCGAGGAGATGGCGCTGGCCGAGGCCGAGCGCTGCCTCAACTGCAAGAAGCCGTTCTGCGTCGAGGGCTGCCCCGTCAACATCAACATCCCCCGCTTTATCGAGCAGATCCGCGAGAAGGACTTCGGCGGCGCTCTCGATACCATCCGCGAGGACTCCATGCTTCCCGCCATCTGCGGCCGCGTCTGCCCGCAGGAGAACCAGTGCGAGGGCAAGTGCATCCGTGGTAAGAAGTCCGAGCCCGTGGCCATCGGCCAGCTCGAGCGCTTCCTGGGTGACCGCCCCGAGCTCGCCTCCACGCCCAAGATGGCCCCCAAGAACGGCAAGAAGGTCGCCGTCGTCGGCTCCGGCCCGTCCGGCATCACCTGCGCTGGCGAGCTCGCCCGTAACGGCTTTGACGTCACCGTCTTCGAGGCCTTCTTCACCGGCGGCGGCGTGCTGGTCTACGGCATCCCCGAGTTCCGTCTGCCCAAGGCAGTCGTCAAGCGCGAGATCGACGGCCTGGAGGACATGGGCGTTAAGTTTGAGTACAACTCCGTCGTGGGCAACATGGCCACGGCCGAGGAGCTGTTCGAGCAGGGCTTCGACGCCATCTACGTGGCGACCGGCGCTGGCCTGCCCAAGTTCCTCAACGTCCCCGGCGAGAACCTGCCCAACGTCTTCTTCGCTAACGAGTACCTCACCCGCGTGAACCTGATGAAGGCCAACAAGTTCCCCGAGTACGACACCCCCACCAAGCACGGCAAGAACGTCGTCGTCTTTGGTGGCGGCAACGTGGCTATGGACGCCGTCCGTACCGCTAAGCGCCTGGGTGCCGAGCACGCCATCATCGCCTACCGTCGTACCGAGGACGAGATGCCCTGCCGTCGCGCCGAGCTGCACCATGCTAAGGCCGAGGGCGTCGAGGTTCTGCCGCTCGTTTCCCCGCTCGAGTTTGTCGCTGGCGAGGACGGCTCCGTGTGCGCCGTCAAGGTCCAGAAGATGGAGCTCGGCGAGCCTGACGAGTCCGGCCGTCGTCGCCCGGTGCCCATCGAGGGCGCCATCGAGGAGATCCCCTGCGACGTCGCGATCTCGGCTATCGGCACCAACGCCAACCCCTTCGCTGCCAAGATCGGCGGCAAGATGGAGCTCAACAAGTGGGGCTACATCGTTGCCGACGAGGAGACCGGCCAGACCACCGATCCCCGCATCTGGGCCGGCGGCGACATCGTCACCGGTGCCGCTACGGTCATTCTGGCGATGGGCGCCGGCAAGAAGGCCGCCGCTTCCATCACCAAGAGCCTGCTGGGCGAGTAATCACCTGCAGTGCTAGCCATCAAACGGCAAAGTCCCCGTCGAGCACACGCCCGGCGGGGACTTTTTCTATGCCGGCCAACCCATCACCACAAAGGGGGCAGGTGCCTTTGTGGTGGTTGGGGACTTGGCCGTTCGTTTTGTCTCAATCTGTAACACCTGGAGCCCGTTGAGCATCGTAGTTGTTACAGATCGAGATATTGTGCCGGCCGCCCACGCCGCATCTCAATCTGTAACAGTTAGAGCCATTTTCGCTGGCTTGGTGTTACAGATCGAGACTATGCAAAAGCCGAGGATAGGCACTGCCGCCAAGGCCTTTCCCTCGGCCTAAAACAAAAACCACCACAAAGGTGCCTGCCCCTTTGTGGTGGTTTTGGTCGGTTAGTCTTCGAGCTGGGCGACTTTGTAGCGGTAGGCAGCGGCGATAACGTCTTTGCAGCCCTCGCGGCCCAGCTTGGCGCGGTTGACGACGATGTCCTTACCGCTCGTCATCTTCCACTTGCCGGCGCTGTAGCGCTTGTAAAAAGCCTCACGCGCCTTCTGCTGTTGCTTGACCAGCTTGGCGCCCTTCTTTTTATTAAGGCCACGCTTCTTGCGCACAATCTCGACGCGATCCTCAAAGGGAGCGGTCACCAGCACGGCAATGTGGTTGGGGTTGTTGCGAAGCAGGTAATCGGACAGACGGCCTTCGATAATGCAGCTCTCGGTCTCGCCCAGGTCCAAAATCACCTGGCTCATCTTCTGGAACAACTTGTCCGAGTACGAACGCGCATCGTAGCGGTCGGGCAGAAACGCCATGTTCTCCACGGCCAGACGCTCGTCGTAGGCGGCCATCTTATCGAGCGACTCGCCCGCGCGCAGCGACGCACGCACCAGCAGCTCGTTGTCATACAGCGGAATCCCCAACTCGTCGGCAAGCATGCGACCAATCTCGTGGCCCTCGGCGCCAAAGTCGCGCGCGATGGTAATGACCACAGGATTCTTCTTATTCTCCAGATCGCTCATCGCGATTCCTTTCTCTATGTGACAAAGGGGCTGTCCCTTTGCCACATTCTACGCTGCCACCATTCGCCTCTGATATGCGCGAACCAGCAGCGAGATACCAAAGTTGAGCACAAAGTACATCGCAAACACCAGGCCGTAGAGCATAAGCACCTGCGACAGGTCGACCGCGTGGGCCATCACGACGTTTGCCGTGTACATGAGCTCGGCCACGTTAATGCCCGAAAGATACGAGCTGTCCTTAATGACGGTCGTGCACTGGCTAAACAGCGCCGGAATGATCGTCTTAAACGTCTGCGGCAGAATGATGTAGCGCATAGTGGCAAAGAAGCCAAAACCCTGGCTTTGCGCTGCCTCAAACTGGCCACGCGGAATCGAGTTGAGACCGCCGCGCACAATCTCGGCCATAACGGCGCTGGTAAACAGCGTAAAGGCGATGGTCGAGATCACGATGTCCAAACCCTGCACTGTAAAGTAGATAAACAGGATCCACAGCAGGTTCGGCGTGCAACGGAACAGCTCGATATAGGCGCTCACCAAAATACGGAACGGGCGGGGCGCATAGCTTTTAACAAGCGCCAGCACCGTGCCAAAGATGAGCGAGAAAAAGATCGACAGCGCCGAGATCTCGATCGTCTTAACAAAGCCGCCCCAAATGTAGAGCAGGTTGGTCGCGTTGAAGATTTCCATGCGCTAGGCCTCCTCTACGTTGTCGAGCCCCAGCTCGGCGAGGCTCACGCCGCGCGGACGCTCCTTGGAGCGGCGCTCGAGCCACTGCACCAGCATGGCGAGCGGAAAGCAGATGATGAAGTACATAAGGCAGCAGACGATGTATCCCTGCAGGTAACCGTACAGACTCACAAAGTTGTCGGAACGGTACATAAGGTCGCCGCCGGCCACAAGCGCCAGCACCGACGTGTTCTTGACTAGGTTGAGTGCCTGGTTGCACAGCGGCGGCAGAATGATCTTGAATGTCTGGGGCAGCACGATGTACCAGTACGCCTGCGCACGGGTGAAGCCCTGGCTCTGCGCCGCCTCCATCTGACCGCGCGGAACCGCCTCGATACCGGTGCGGATAACCTCCGAGATGTAGGCCGCGTGATACAGGCCCACGCCCAAGAAGCCCAGCACGAACGGCGCGATGCGCACCGGCTGGTCGGCACCGGTTATGGCCTGCAAAAACTGCGGACCAGCCATGTACATAAAGAGCACCTGCACGGGCAACGGGGTGTTCTGGTAAAACTCCACGTACACGCGGCTTATGGCGCGCAGCACGCGCGAACGGGTGGTAGAGAACACACCCAGCAGCGTGCCCAACACCAGCGACAGCAGCAGACCGGCAACAACCACCTGTAGCGTCACGCCAAAGCCCTCCCAGAAGGGCCCCATGTTTTGAAATGTCGTCGACCAACGGTCGGCGTCAAATAATCCTTCGAGCATTTGATTCCTTCCTTGGACGATGCGCCTATACAAGACCCCAGGTCTTGACCTCTTGGTCGAGCCAGCCGTCGGCCAGGCGATCGCAAATCACCTGATCGACCACGGCCGAAAGGTCGCAGCCCTTCTTGGTCGCCACGCCGTAGCCCTGCTCGCCAAACTTGACCTCGGGCTGCAGCAGCTCAACGGTCTCGTTCATGTAGCCGGCCAGCGTGGAGCGGTCCATGGCAAAGACGTCGATATTGCCGGCGTCGAGGGAACTCTTGATGATGGGATAGCCGCTAAAGGCCCTAAACTCGGGCTTACAGCTAAAGCCGTTGTCCTTGATCATCTGCTCGATCAGGCCCTGCGTGGTAGCACCCTGGCTCACGCCAATGACCTTGCCGTCCAGGTCCTCAATCGAGGTAAAGCCCGAACGCTTCTTGACCATGAGTCCCACGTAGTCGGTACGGTACGGCGTCGAGAAATCCCAGCTCTTCTTGCGCTCGTCGGTGATGGTGTAGGTCGCCGCAACCACATCGAGCTGGCCGTTATCGATCAGCGGGCCGCGCGTCTTGGGCGTTACGTCGGTAAACTCGACAAGCTCCTGGGCACGGGCGTCCTTGTAGCTCACGCCAAAGACGGCAGCGGCGATCTGGTAGCACAAATCGACTTCCATGCCCTCAAAGCGACCCTTGGCGGTGTCGTAATAGCCGTAACCGGGAACGTCCTTCTTAACGCCGGCATTCAGATGGCCACGCGACTTAATAGCCGCAAGCTTGGACCCCTTGTCGGAGCCCTCGCCGCTGGTAGAGTTGCCGCAACCGGTAAGCGCGGTCCCCGTCAGCGCAAGCATGCCGGCGCCAGCCAGCTGCAAAAAGTGACGGCGCGACACGGCCGCCCTCGTCATATCCGTCATGTCCATCACCGCGCCTAGTGCAGAATCTTGGACAGGAACTCGCGGCAGCGCGGGTTCTCGGGGTTATCGAAGAAGTGCTCGGGCGTGCCCTCCTCCAGAATGCGGCCGTCCTCCATAAAGATGACGCGGTCGGCCACCTGGCGCGCAAAGCCCATCTCATGCGTCACGCAGATCATGGTGATGTCCTCCTGCGCGAGCTCAATCATAACGTCAAGGACTTCCTGGACCATCTCGGGGTCGAGCGCCGAGGTCGGCTCGTCAAACAGGATGATGGGCTGTTTGGTGCACAGGGCACGGGCGATGGCAATGCGCTGCTGCTGACCGCCCGAGAGGTTCTGCGGATACTCGCCGGCCTTATGCGCCATGCCGACGCGCTTGAGCGCGGCGATGGCGATCTCGGTCGCCTCCTCCTTGCTCTTCTTTTGCAGCTTGATGGGCGCGAGCGTCAGGTTGCCGAGCACCGTCATGTTGGGATACAGGTTGAACTGCTGAAACACCATGGAACTATACTTGCGAGCCATCTCCAGGTGGTTCTTTTTGGTAAGCGGCGTACCGTCGATGATGACCTCGCCCGACGTGGGCTCCTCCAGATAATCGACGCAACGGATGAGCGTCGACTTACCCGAGCCGGAAGGCCCGATCATTACGAGCTTCTCGCCGCGCTTGACGGTGAGGTTGATATCTTTGAGCACATGCAGGTCGCCAAAGTACTTGTTGAGATGCTTGATCTCGATCATGTCTGCCATGAATGTCCCTTCCCTGCGTTTACACGAGTTGAACTATTGTACGGAAAGAACGACGTTTCCGCAGCCAACGCTGCATCCCCGTAAAGAACCCGCAACCTTCCGCTCACTCATTGGGGACAGACTTAAATGAGTACCCCCGTGGCTACTCATTTAAGTCTGTCCCCAATGAGTGCAACCGCCCTTGTTGAGCATAAGTCAGCGAAAACCCGTACACGCGAGCAAGGTGACGTGAAATGAAAGGGCGCAGACCTTATGGTCGCGCCCTTGAAATTGAACGTCAGATTGCCGTGTGTACGGGTTTGCAGCATCGAGCCGTTACGCGGTTTGGTAAAACCGCGTAACAAATTACGCGAGTTTGGCTCCGACGATCTTGGCCGCGGCAGGCTTGTCGAAGTTGCCACCGGTGGCCTTGCCCAGAGCGCCCATGACCTGGCCCATCTGCTTCTTGGACGTGGCGCCCAGCTCGGCGATGACCTGCTCGATCAGAGCCTCGAGCTCCTCGCCCGAAACCTGCGCGGGCAGCAGGCTCTCCAGAATCTTGACCTGCTCGGTCAGGTTGTCGGTACGCTCCTGGTCGGTGCCGGCCTTGATGGACATCTCCAGCGTCTCGCTCGTCTGCTTGATCAGACGCTTGATCATGCTGTTGACGTCTTCCTCGGTCACATCGCGGCGCTCGTTGACCTCGATGTTCTTCACCTCGGCCTTAACCTGGCGAATGATGGACAGGCGAACCTTGTCCTTGGCCTTCATGGCGGCGATCATTTCCTGCTGCAGCTCTTCGTTGGTCATCTGCAAATCCTCCTCAATAGTGCGGGCGACACTCGCGCGAGCACCGCCCCATGATTACTCAGTCGTCGACGAATTGTCGGTCGAGCTCTTGGTGACACCCTTCAGGCTCACGTTGTAGGGTACGTCCTTGGGCATGGGGTTGACGGTGATGTCGGCGTCCTTCTTGTACTGCTCAAGCCACTCGCTATATGCAGTGCTGGCCGCCTGCGTCTTCACCACGTTGGAGACGTACTTCTTGATGGCCTTGGGTACCTGCTTGATATCATCGACCTGGCTATCGACATGGAAGTAGTCGGTGCACTTGATGATGTGGTAACCATAGGTCGACTCGATGACTTCGCTCACGTCGCCCTTGTTGAGCCCCTCGAGCGCCGTCTGGTAGCTGTCGACAAAGGTGGTGAGCTTATCCCAGCCCACATCGCCCTTCTTCTCCTTGGAACCGGTGTCCTCGGAGTACTGTTCAACGGCGTCCTCAAAGCTCAGCTCACCGGAGTTGATCTTGTCCAGGCACTCCTGTGCCTTGGCCTTGGCGGCGGCCTTGTCCTTGTCGGAAGCGTCGGAATCAACCTTGATCAGGATGTTCGACGAGCGACGGGCGTCGTTATAACTGGACAGGTTTGCGTTGGTGTAATCGACAATCTCACTGTCCTTGGGCTTGCTCGTGGGCGCGACGGCATCCTTAAGCTTTTGCTGTGCCAGGCTCTCCTTGAGCGAGTCCTTGTAGGTGTCCTCGGTATAGCCGTAGGTCTTGAGGGTCTTCTTAAAGGCCTTGGCACCGCCCGCGCTCTTGCACGCGTCCTTCCAAGCCTTCTCGACCTCCTCGTCCGACACCGTCACGCCGTTCTCTTTCTGTGCCTGTTGAAGCAGAATCTGCTGCGTGTAGGAGTCGATGAGTTGCTTGCGATACTTCTTGGGCGTGAGGTCGTTGTCGACCAGATACTGCGCCCAGTCCTTGTCCTTGGTGTAGCCGTAGGACGTGCGCATGCTCATGATCTGCTTGGTCACGGTGTCCTCGGTGAGATTGGTGCCGTTGATAGTAGCAGCAACACCGCCGGTCAGCTTGTAGCCCGAGGTGTCCTCGGCCTGCGACATAAGGCCAGAGCACGCCATGGCCGAGACAGAAAGCAGCATTGCTAGCACGCCAATAACCACCAGGACGATCTTGACGGTCTTGGACACGCGGGTCTTGCGCTGCTTCTTGCGAGAGCTGGAGGCGGCGCGAGCCTGCTGCTCGGGCGTCGGCTCGGGTGCGGGATTCTTTTTCTTATTTGCCATAGTTGGCCTTTCGCATAACGAATCGAACAAACGCCATTGTGTCACAACGCGGCCCCCGCGACAAAAGGAACGTCCCCAGGGGCCGGATTTAAAAGTGGCGGCGGATGGCTTCGACCATGCCTTGGGGCGTGGTCTGGCCGAGCACATCGGCCGCGGTGTCCGCGTCCATAAAGATATTCATAAGCGCTTGCAGAGCCTCGACCTGGCCGCCCGGCTCGGCAATGCCCAAGTTGATGACGATCTGCGCCGGCACAGGGGCACCCATGCCCGCCATAGCATTGAATGTCACGGGCGTGGCCGGCTTCACCACCGCGATGTAGGGCTTAGCCACAAACCCCGGATCGGTATGCGGGATGGCAATGTTGGCCGCCGGCATGGCAAGCCCTGTGGGATAGGCATCCTCGCGCGTGCGGACGGCGTCGAGCCAACCGGTGCCAATGTAGCCGCGTGGAGCAAGTTCGCCTTCGAGTCGCGCAAACACCTCATCAGGCGTCGCACACTCCCAATCAAAAAACACCAGCTCAGGCGTAAACAGCGCTTCGTTATCCGCCATATCGTCCTCCAAAGTTGCATGAGGGCCACAATGCTCAATATGATAGCGAAACGGAGTATGCAAGGTTAGCCGAGGATCCCGATGAGCTCGAGTGCGCGCGCGGGCGTCAAGCATACCTCGGGCATCGCCTCCAACATGCGTCGGTCGCTCGTGATTACGTAGTCGACATCCGCCGTATCGCCCGATGCAATGATGAGATTGTCCTCAAGGTCCGGCATACGCTTGCCAAGCATACGCGCCATCTCGCATTCCGCCAACGAAAGCGGAGAAGCCGTTGCCACCTGCATCATATGCTCGATACAGGCCCATGCAGCCGGACCGAACGGAGCGTTAACCCCATTCACATTCCGCTGAGCTAGACGCCGCGGCACAATGTAGAACAGGTCCTTTGCCGTCGTTGGCGCGTACAGAAGGTCAATCTTTCCCGCCTCGGCCAACTCAATCAATCTTTTCGCCTCGTCGAACGCCCCCTCTTGCAGGTAATAATCGAGCCAAACGTTTGTGTCTACCAAGAGTCGTTTTGCCGCAATCATCGGCAATTCGCCTCTATGCCAGCGATCATCGCATCGTACATGTCGTCGCGTACGGCACCCCAGTTGTCTGCCGATGATTCAGCTGGCGCAAAATCCGCCGCGCTCAACCCCAATGAGAAAAAAGCCAGCCCGCATCCCTGCTCGGCCAGACTCTCCGCACGGGGTGCCTCGCACCTATCCTCCACCATAAATCCTGGCAACGTCTGATGCTCGACAAGGTAGGTCCAAAGCGCACGAATAGCGTCACTCGGCCCCAGCCCATTGCGAGTCAGGACCGCATCGCCGCCAGCCTTGAGCATAGGGTCGATTCGCGTGTTGAGCTGCACTGTTGCTGTTGCCATGGTGACTCCTCTCTGCTTGCTAGCAGTATAGCAAACTTGAGAGGCCACACAAAAAGAGCCCCGCCCGCGTACGGACGGAGCCCTATCAACTTTTTTCGATCGCTTGCGTCCCAAAGAGCGCTCAGCGAACTCTCTTACACGCGACTAGCGTGCCGCATCAATTGCCACTTTGCCGCTCTCCAGCACGTGGACGCGGCCGTCGGCGAGCATCTGCACGACCTCGGGATACAGTACGTGCTCAATCGCGTGGATGTGTTCCTCGAGCGTGTCGACATCCCAGCCCTCCTCGACAGCCAGCGCGCGCTGGGCGATGATGGGGCCGTTGTCGTAGACCTCGTTGGCAAAGTGCACGGTCACGCCGGTCACCTTGACGCCGCGCGCAAAGGCATCGTCGATCGCATGCGCGCCGGTAAAGCTCGGCAGCAGCGCCGGATGCAGGTTCACCACGCGGTTGGGAAACGCCGCCAGCAGCGGCGTGTGCACCATGCGCATGTAGCCGGCCATGACCACATACTCGCAGCCGCGCTCGAGCAGCTCGTGCGCGATGATCTCGTCGGCGGCGATGGGGTCGGCATAGACATCCTTGGACAGCGTCAGCGTCTGGATACCCGCACGCTCGGCACGCTGCAACCCCTTGGCCGAAGGACGGCTCGACACCACCAGCTCAATCGAAGCATTGAGCTTGCTGGCAGCGATCAGGTCAATCAGCGCCTGCAGGTTGGTGCCAGAGCCGCTGATGAGCACGCCGATCTTGAGCGGCTCGGCCGTATCGGTGCCGGTCGGACGGGTGTAGGGCACAAAGCCCAGGCCCTCGGCAGCAGCCATCTGCTCGCTAGCGCTCATCGGAGTACACGACCTTACCGGAACCCTCGACGCACTCGCCCACGCGGAACGGCTTCTCGCCCAGCGCGACCAGGGCCTCGGTCACGGTAGCCTCGTCCTCGGGGGCAACGATCAGGCACAGGCCGACGCCCATGTTGAAGGTCTTGCATGCCTCGTTGGGCGCGAGCTCGGCCTGACGCGACACGTAGGTGATGACGGGCGGAATATCCCAGCCCATCTCGGCACCGTTGCGGGTGACCACGGCATCGACATCGTCGGCGAGCGCGCGGTTGAGGTTCTCGGTAATGCCGCCACCGGTGATGTGGGCAATGGCGTGCACGTTGACGTCGCCACGCAGCAGCTCCAGAATCGGCTTCACATAGATGCGCGTGGGAGCCAGCAGAGCGTCGGCCAGCGAAGCACCGCCGAGCTCCTCGAGCGGACGGCTCAGCTCCTCGGCCTTAGCGGCGGCCTCGGGCGTGCCCGGTTTGATGCCGTCGACGCCGATGACCTTGCGCACGAGCGAGTAGCCGTTGGAGTGCACGCCGGTGGAAGGCAGGCCCAGGATCACATCGCCCGGGCGAACGTTCGCGGGGTCGAGCATCTTGGGACGATCGACGACGCCCACGGTAAAGCCGGCAAGGTCGTAGTCGGCCGGAGCCATAACGCCCGGGTGCTCAGCCATCTCGCCGCCCACGAGCGCGCAGCCCGCGAGCTTGCAGCCGTCGGCCACACCCTTGATGATCTTTGCCATATGCTCGGCCTCGATGTGACCGATGGCGACGTAGTCCAGGAAGAACAGCGGCTCGGCGCCCGAAGCCAAAATGTCGTTGACGCACATAGCGACCAGGTCCTGGCCCACCGTCTCGTGACGGTCCATGATCTGGGCGAGCACGAGCTTGGTGCCCACGCCGTCGGTACCGCTAATCAGAATCGGGTCTTCCATATCCTTAAGCGCGGCGGCCGAGAATAGGCCACCAAAGCCGCCGATGCCGCCGATAACCTCGGGGCGATTGGTGTCCTTGACCATCTGCTTAATAGCGTCAACGGCGCGGCCGCCCTCGGCGGTATCGACGCCGGCATCCTCATACGTCACATGCTTGCTGTCGCTCATCTGAGCCTTCCTCTCCCATTACCGTGGCGCCGCGCGGGCGCCAAACGGTGCTCATAGTTGCGTTCATTTCGGCGCGCGCCATAACAACGCGCGCCGTCATATCA
The DNA here is from genome assembly GCA_958444075.1 of uncultured Collinsella sp. Taxonomy (GTDB): domain Bacteria; phylum Actinomycetota; class Coriobacteriia; order Coriobacteriales; family Coriobacteriaceae; genus Collinsella. The sequence goes on from CAUCNB010000015.1 coordinate 19,411, forward strand.
ACAAAACAGCAGGTGAAACCTACCAAAATAAACCTGTCCCTACATGGCAGGTTTTAGGCCTCGCCGTGTTCCTCTTCCCAGCTGCGGTCGTCGTATTTCTCGACCACGGCGTCGTCGTCAAAATGCAGCGGCTTATCCAGGTTGCGGGGCTTAAAGCCCTCCATAAACTTGTCGCGGCCAAAGCTCTCGGGAATCGCTACGGGGTAGCGGCCGGTAAAGCACGCATCGCAGTAACCGCCCTTGGGCATGACCTTAAGCAGGCCCTCAACCGAAAGGAAGGCCAGCGAATCAGCGCCAATGTACTCGCAAATCTCGTCGACCGTCTTGTTGGCGCTGATAAGCTGCGACTGCACGTCGGTATCGATACCATAGAAGCACGGCCAGATGACCTCGGGCGAGTTGATGCGGATATGAATCTCCTTGGCGCCGGCGTTGCGCAGCATCTTGACGAGCTGCACCATGGTGGTGCCGCGCACGATGGAGTCGTCGATGACGACCAGGCGCTTGCCCTCGATGTTGTCGCGCAGCGGGTTGAGTTTCATACGCACGCCCATGGCGCGCAGCTCCTGCGTGGGCTCGATAAACGTACGGCCCACGTAGCGGTTCTTGATAAGGCCCTCGCCAAAGGGAATGCCGCTCTCGTGCGAATAGCCCTCCGCGGGCGGCAGGCCGGAGTCGGGCACGCCGATGACCAGGTCGGCCTCGACAGGCTCCTCATGTGCCAGCTGACGACCCATGTCGTAACGGCAGGCATAGACGCTCTTGCCGTTCATGATGGAGTCGGGGCGGGCGAAGTAGACCTGCTCAAAGATGCAGTTTGCGGGCTCTTCGGCGGCAGGCACGCCCTGCTCGGATACCAGACCCTCGGCGCTGATGCGCAAGATCTCGCCGGGACGGACGTCACGGACGTACTCGGCACCCACGATGTCGAGTGCGCAGGTCTCGGAGGCAACGACCCAGCCGCCGGCGCGCGTGACACGGACGGAGGAGTCGACCGTCGCGGCGCCGTCCTGCGACGGCAGCTGCGAAACGGATGCGGCATCGGCCTGATCCAGGCCCTCGTCCACCAGCTTGCCCAGCACGAGCGGGCGAATGCCGTGCGGATCGCGGAATGCGTAGAGCGCCTGCTCGTTGATGAGCGTCATGGCGTAGCCGCCGCGCACGAGCTCCATGGTCTTGCGAATGCCCTCGCGCAGATGACCCGTACGCTGGGTAAAGTAGCCGATAAGCTTGGTCGCGACCTCGGAATCCGAATTGGAGAGGAACGGCACGCCCAGCTCGATCAGCTGGCGGCGCAGCTCGTCGGTGTTGACCAGAGTGCCGTTGTGCGCGAGCGCGATAATGACGCTGTTGATAGTAGAAAGATGCGGCTGCGAGGCTTCCCAGCTCTTGGCACCGGCGGTGCCATAGCGCACGTGGCCCACGGCCAGCTGACCGGAGAGCGTCGACAGGTCGGCGTTGGAGAACACGCGATCGAGCAGTCCCAGGTCCTTGCGAACCATAACCGTGCCGCCATCACCCACGGCGATTCCCGCCGATTCCTGGCCGCGATGCTGTAGCGCGCGCAGACCAAAGTACGTCAGTCGAGCCACGTCGCGATCGGGCGCCCACACACCAAAAATGCCGCATTCCTCATGCAGCTGGTCGGAGTCCAGATCATACGTCGACATGGTCTTCACCTGTCCCGCGGCGCGCTCGGCCGCGTGGATGGTTTCTTGAGACATGGCATCCCCTCAGAGCCTCGTTATTTGGCGTTACCTGCCCTATTATACGCACGGCAAGACAAGCACTCCCGCGCATGAACAGCGCTTTTTAAAAGCCCACCGAGCTAATAATCAGTTTTGTTGCCAAACATTTTATCGGTCTGTCCAGTGCAAGCGCCCGCGCCCCCCCAGATGGCCGCCGCGTCCACCGTTGGGGATTACAAAGTTGCAATTGGGACGTTCGTCCTGTCTTTTGGCAGGTCGGCGGCGTATCCTTGTACCTACAGCAAAACGAGAAAGGTTATGTATGGATCGAAACGGACTCGACCCCAGCGTCCCCAGCGCCACGGAGGTCAAGAAGATCCCCCTCATCATTAAGGTGTACGCCGTCCTGTGCATCCTGTCCGGCGTGGGCACGCTCCCTTCGGTCGGCGCCTTTATGTGGCAGGTCATCACCGCGCTCATCAACGGCAACGCCGCCGCCAAGCTCGGCGACAACACGCTCGTCGCGGTCGGCCTTATCGTCGCCGGCATCATGCTCTCTGCGGCAAGCGCCGTCATCCTGATCATCTTTGGCCTGGACCTTATCAAAAACCAGCGCCGCAACGCCGCTCGCCTGTCCTATATCCTTATCGCGTTTACCGTCGTCGAGCTTTTGGTTGACGTGATGCTCCAGGGCATCGGGCCCTTCTTGCTTCGCCCTGCCATCCAGCTCGGCATCCTCGTCGCGCTTTCGGCCACCGTCGACCCCACGCTGCGCCAGGAGCGCGAGCTGCAGCGCCGCCTGCAGGAGATGCTCGATCGCGACGCCGCCGCCGAGGGCATGCTCGGGCGCGATGAAACCGGCGAAGGCTACATCAAGCTCAACTACTTCAACCTGTTCTGGGTATTCTTTGTCTGCTGCATACTCGGCCTGATCGCCGAGGACATCTGGCATATGACGGTCGATGACCCGGGCGTTTACCAGAACCGCGCCGGCATGCTGTTTGGCCCCTTCAGCCCCATCTACGGATTTGGCGCCGTGCTCATGACCATGGTGCTCAACCGCTTCTATAAAAAGAACCCCATCATTATCTTTTTGGTGAGCGCGCTGCTCGGTGCAAGCTTTGAGGTGTTCGTGGGCTGGTTTATGCAGACCTCGTTCGGTGTGGTCTCGTGGAGCTACTCGCATATGAAGCTCTTTGGCATGCCCGATCCGCTCGCCGTCCTTACCGGCGGACGTACCTGCACGGGATTCGCCTGCCTGTGGGGCCTGGGTGGCCTCATCTGGATCAAGCTGCTGCTGCCGAGGCTACTCAAGCTCATCAACATGATTCCGTGGAAGAGTCGCTACTCGGCTACCGTCATCTTCACCATCATTATGCTGGTCGATGGCGTTATGACGCTGCAGTCGCTCGATTATTGGTATCAGCGCGTCAACGGCACGGAACCGGATATTCCCGTTGCGCAGTTCTACGGCAAGTACTTCGATAATGACTTTATGGAGAATCGCTTCCAGAGCATGACCATGAGCCCCAAGGATGCGACGCGCGTGTAGCACCCACCGCGCCCAAAACGCAAAACGCCCGCCGGTATCACACGTACCGGCGGGCGTTTTTATAAACGAGCCTTCTATCGACGCAAGCCTCTACGCCTCGCGCTCGACCTCACTCACGCATTCGTTCTTGATGGTGCCAACGAGCGCCTGCAGCGCATCGACCACGTGCGGGCGAATGTCCCCGCCGATAAGCACGAGCATGATGTCGTCACCTACGGAAAGCTCGCCGCTTGCCAGCCACACGCGCACATAGCCGATACCCGGCATCGCGCGCGTGGCCCCGATAGCAGACCGTACCTTTTCGGCGTCGTAGTCAAAGACCATGCCGCCCACCCTGTGGCCTGGTGCCACGCCATCGGTCTCGACTCCGCGCACCTCGGCCTTGGGCGTCGCACGCACCACACCGTTATGCGTCAGATACATCCCGCAGCCTGCCGCCGAAGCATCGGCCTTGGCCTCGCGCAGCCAAGCATCAATCGAAGGCATCAATTTGCCACTCTCAAGCATCGTTTCTCCCTTACCGTCCCAAATTAGCTACTCTCGGGCAATTTATTCATCAACGGGCGTGAGCACCATGACAGCGCGCGTGTTGCTCAGCGACAGTGAACGGCAGGTCACAAGCGTTACAACCTTGGTTGCCGAAGCGGCACGATCGGTGGCATCACTCGCCACGGCAGAGGCACCGTCGAGCATCTCGGACAGGTAGTTCTTGAGCCCGTCATCGCCCTCAAAATTGGGCGTGCGCGCCTTGGCATACGTGTCCTCGACAACTTTGGTCGCCAGTGGTCGCAGCTTATACGTAGCATCCCGTGTGATGTAATACACAAACTCGATGCTATCGAACGTCGCCTGATCAGTGGTGTCCGAAATCACGTTGAACATCGACCCATCGTTCATATGGTGGCCGTAGATCGTGGTCTGCTGGTCGACCATTCCCGGCGCGGTGTCATCGCTATCCAGGAAAATGGCGCCGGACGCGTTGGACGTGCCATCAAACAACGTGTTGAGGTATTTGGAGTTGTTGTTGGTCTGCACCACGGGATAGTTGATGTTGGTTCCCGGCACGTAAATCCAACCCACAATCTCGGGATTCGTCTGAGCAAGCGCATCAAAGTTGATAATCGGCACGCCGCTGGCGTCCTTATCGCTTACATATTGCTTCTCGATTTTCTGATACGAATCGCTCGCCTGCTTATAGCCAATCTGGGCATTAATAAAGATAGCGGCGGCGGCGACAATCAGGCCGATACCGATGATGATGAGCAGGATAGGAATGATGGAGCGGCGCTTCTTACGCGGCAGCTCGGTGCAATCCGACGGCGCGGCATGCGATGAAGACCGGGGCGGCTTCTTAGCGGAGCTATAAGACGAAGGACGATATGCGGCCGGCGCGTCCTGTCGACGATGCGTCGCCGGTGTCACGGGGCGCGGCGCGCGCGGCTGCTGAGGAGAGGATGTCCGACCCTGCTGTGCCGCACGGGCAGCACCCGGCTTCGACGGATCGGGAATCTGAGAAGCCTTGAATCGTTTTCCCTGATAATCGGACATGGCTCTCCTTATACTGCGGTGAAACGGCGGAACGCTTAGGCGTCAGCCATCTCCTGCTTCATCTTTTCGATAACCTTGCGGTACTCGGGGTCGCAGGCGCCCAGAATCTGCGTGGCGTAGATGGCAGCGTTCTTGGCACCGTTAATGGCCACACAGGCAACGGGCACGCCCGAGGGCATCTGCACCATCGACAGCAGCGAGTCCATACCACCCAGATCGCTCGTCTTCATAGGCACGCCGATGACCGGCAGCGGCGTAAAGGCCGCCACGACACCGCCCAGGTGAGCAGCCTTGCCGGCAGCAGCGATAATCACCTTGATGCCGCGGTCAGCAGCAGTCGAGGCCCACTCATGGACCTTCGCCGGCGTACGGTGCGCGCTTGCAATCACGAGCTCATAGGGCACGCCTAGCGCCTCGAGCTCGGCGGTGCAACCTTCCATAACGCCCAGATCGGACTTGGAGCCCATGATGATCCCGACAACCGGCTTCTGATCTGCCATAAACAAAGACCTCCTGTTGAGAGCGGTGACGCGGCGAATCCGCGACCCTTAACTACTGAGAGTAGTATAGCTGCCGATGCTGATGTGTTCGGCGGGAGACGGAACGCTTTGCGAGATTAAGGCCGAAGGGTCGGAGCTTTCCGCCCACATTCAAAAAGCGTGCCCACCGTCCTTGGGTGGGACGGCGGGCACGCTTGCTTAGCTGTTGCTGGGGCTACTTAGCCTTGCTGCGACGATGGAAGAGAGCGCCGATCGCGGCGATGATGGCGCCAAGACCACCGACGGTCGCGACGGTCGCCGCCGTCTGGTCTCCGGTATTGGGAATCGCCGAACCGTTCTTCTTGCTGCCCTGGGCCTTGTCGCCTGCGGGCTTGCCCGCCTGGTTGCCGCCGTTCGAGCCATTGCCGGAACCCTGGTTGCCCGAGCCGCCCTGATTGCCGGAATCGGCATCCTTGAGGCTCTCAATAGCCAGCTTGAGCTGGTCATAGGCCGCCTGGAGCTGGGTGTCGGAAGCATTCTCATCACCCAAGACGTCCTCGGCGTAGGTAATGGCATCCGTCAGGGCCTTGACAGACTCGGCCGTCTTGCCCCTGGTGTCAGTCTCCTTCGCCTGCTTGACCAGGGCCTTGAGCTGCTTCTTAGTCGGATTCTCGACCGGGGCCACCGGGGTCTTCTCGAGCGCGCCGCGGGCGCTCTCGAGCGCCCTGAGCGCCTGGTCGACCTCGTCCTGCGTGGCGTTCTCGTCGCTCAAGATGGCGCGGGCGCTCGCCAGGGCGTTCTCGAGCGCCGTCCAGGAGGCCTCGGTGTAGTCACCGGCCTTGAGGTCGCCGGCAGCAACCTCGGCATCAACCTTTTCGATCGCGGTAGCGAGATCATCCTTCGACACCGGATCGGGAACGGCCGTACCGTAGAACTTGAGCTCCGCCACGCTGCAGTAGGCATCGACGTCGCCACCGCCGGCGTGAATCACCTTGACGGTCACGTAGCGACCGCGCGCGGCGCCAAAGCTCATCTGTTTCCAGTCGCCACGGTCGGTGAGTACGTGGCCGTCGTTGTCGAAGGCAAACGTACCCATCGATACGGCGGTGCCCATCTCATAACCGTCGGCAGTGTCGGAGACCAGTATCTCGGCCTCGAAGATATCGCCGTTAGTGCCGCCGTCCTGGCGCGGCAGGAATGTAACGTCGGTGAGATCGTAGTCGCGGCCCAGGTCGACACTCAGATACTGGGGCATACCGGTCCCATGGGCCCAGTCGCTGTGCCAAAGCGTCCGCTCGTCGCCGTCGAGAGCGTTGACGGCGTTGCTGCCCTCGTAGTCGGCCTCACTCGAGAAGCCGGCCACCTTGACGTTCTTGCGGTTCTCGGGCGTGTTGATGAGAATCTTCTCATCGACAGGGCGCATCTTGAGGCCGTCGATTGCCTTCTCGATCTTGGCTGTGGCGTCTGCGACATCCTTCTTGCTATAGCTGCCTTGGCCGCCGTCGAGGAGCTTCCGAGCCGCCTCGACCGCAGTGGTGAGAGCTGCATAGGAATCCTTAGTGTAGACGGACTCGCTGTAGCCCATGGCCTTGGAAAGCGCTGCCACGAGCGCAGAGGTATCGACACCAGCCTTGACCTCGACCTCATAGGATGCGGTCTTGGAGGGGTCGAGTACCGACGCCACCGTGATCTTTGCCTTGCCGGCCTTGTTGGCACGCAGGTAGTAGCTCACGCTATCGCCAGCCTGAACAGCGGAGACGCTTACCACGGAGGGGTCGGAGCTCTCGACCGTCACATAGGGGTAGCCGGCGCTCTCAGGCGTGGCCTTGGCGTCGACGAGCGTAACGTCGCCTTCAAAGAACTCGGTCTGGTTCTTGCCTAGCTCGACACCCTCGATGGCCTCGACACCCTGCGTGTAGTTGAAGTTGACCTCACGCAGTGTGAGCATCTGGTCACCCGATGCCTCAAGCGGCGTGACCTCGACCTTGGTCGCCTTCTTGCCCTTGTTCTCGGCAGAGAGGCCAAAGGCGTAGCGAGCCCGGAAGGAATCGTACTCCCCGCCCGCGAACTCTTGGGTCGAGCCATCCTCGAACGTCACGACAGTCTTGATCTTCTGCACGGTTCCGTTGCCACCGTTGCGGTTAACGACCTCGACACTATCGAGTTTCGACGGCGTCTTAAATGCGAATGTCATCGTGGTGGGAAGCTTCACGTAACTCGGAAGCTCACCCTCGCTGTCCCAGTTGCCGCTCCAGTCCCATAGGAACTCAAAGCCGTTGTCGCCCTCGTTATTATCGAACAGCGCGTTATAGCTCTTCTGCTGGATAAGTTTCTCGACGTTGGTCCCGTCGTCGGTCGTGAGCTCATCGTTGGTCATCGTGATGTTGAAGGCATCCTGACCGTACTCGGCGACCGTTGGCTGAGGAACATCCGGCATCGTCACCGTGCCGTCGCTCGCAAACTCAAGCGCGTCGCATGCCGGACCGATGAGCCAAGATGTCGAGGGCAGTTCGACCTTGCCGGCGGTCTTGGCCTTGAGCTTGAAACTCGCCACCGCGCCGGTACCGTTGTAGAGCTTGCCATCGCCGCGGTTGGCAAAGGCGAGATTGATAGTCTGCGTTCTGTCCGCGAACTGGACCTTCTCGCGAGACAGGTTCTCCATGCCGGCAGTCGAGCCGTCCTGCGCGATGCTCTCGGACACAAACTCGAACTGGTCGCTCTTGAAGTTGACGAGAGCGCCCAGGGCGTTGACGTTCTTGGCGTCGGCCGCATAGACATCAACGGTGATCTCATCACCAGCCTCGACCTCGGTCTTGCTCGGTATCACCGCGAGCGAACCTGCGACCTTGCCCTTTTGTTTAGTGCCACCGTCAAGACCCGCCATGGTGAACGAGTAATCGTAGACGTCGTAAACGCCGTTATCGTTGAGGTCGGCGAAGTGGTCGCGGATCTGCGAACCGAACGTCGGGGTATCGGGCTCGCGATTCTCGAGGCCCAGGTAGTTCTTCATGTTGGAGTAGTCTCCGTCGGAGATCGTGGCCTTGTTGAGGTTGGAGCCCACGGCGAAGCCATCCGTGCCGTCGGTCTTGTAGATGGCAATCTCGGACGCGGAGAAGAAATTGCCGACCGAGGCGAGCGGTGTCATGCGCACGTAACGGGCGGCCACGGTGCCGTCAAACGCTACCGTCTTACAATCAGCGGAACGTGCCCAATCGACCTCCTGGCTCGTCCAGTGGACGCCATCGAGACTCGTCTCAACACGCATCTTGGTCACAGTGCCGTTGCCGGCGTCATCGCGCGGATAGTACTCGAGCTTATCGAGCTTGTAAGCGCGTCCATAGTCAACGGTAAGCGCCTTGCCCAGATCGTTGCCACCGGAGTGGAAACCGCCGTCGCCCGACTGGAACTCATGGTCGAAGGCGAGCTCGGCCTTATGGCTGCCGTAAAGTGAGCCCTCCCAGGTGATTTGCTCGGCGTCGGGGACGTTCCGCCACGGATCGAGTGCGGAGTTCGCCTCGAGCACATCGCTCCAGGCGGAGTAACCCTCGGCGTTGCGCGAACGAATCTGGTAGGTGTGCTTGCTATTGTAGGCGAGGTCGCTGTGCGTGAACTCGGCCACATCACCCACGGCGAACACGGTGCCGTCGACCTTAAGGTCGTAGGAGGTAGCACCATCGACCTTTCCCCAGGTGAGCTTGATGCTCGTTGGGGTCGTGACGTCCTCGGGGGCAGCAAGGTTCGTGGGTGCGGAGAGGCTCTCGTTGAGGCGATCGGCTGTGAGCGTGGCGTCGGCGTTCACGAAACCGCCCAACTCGAGCGTCTGCGCCGCTGCAGCAACATCGGTCTTCGCGAACTTGACGTAGACCTTGGGGTTCGTGGTGATCTTGGTGTTGTTGAAGCTCTCGCCCTGCTCGGCGTCGGTGCCGTCCGCATCGCTGCCGTAGTGGTTGAGGTTGGGGGTCTCGCTGTAGAAGTAGACCGCCTGGCCGGCCTCGGGGGTCGCGGCGTCAAAGGTCTCCTGCGAGTCGACCTCAACCAAGTTGAGTGCGGATCCGCCGTTCTTGGCGACAACGCTCGTGGGCTTGGCGGACACGTTGGCCACGAAGGTCGTGGTGCGGTTGGAGTCGTAGCCGTTGTAGCCACCCTGCGAGGCCTCGGCGGTAAAGGTCGCGGTGCCGCCTGCGGCCTTGGAGCTGTAGACGGTGCTCACATGCTCACCGTAGGAGATATTGTCGATCGTACCGTAGGAATCGTCCTCAGTCGTGTTGTTCTCGATGGAGGAGCCGTCGTCCTCGTACTGCGTAAAGGTGCCGTCGCCCTCGGTGGCGAAGAACTCGACGATACGCTGGCTGCGGTCGGTACCCTTGGTGTTGGTGTCGCTCACGGCCTCGGGGTTGTTGTTCTCGGCGTACATCGGCACGATAGCGTTGGCCTTCACAAACAGCGGCAGCTTCCAAAGCGGAGCCTCGTAGTTGTTGAGAACCTGGCCGCCGCGATACTGCTTACCCGAGAAGTAATCGATCCAGATGGTGGGATTCTCGTCGGTGCCGTAGTTGGGGAGGTAAATCCCATTGCGAATGTCGTTGCCGTTCTCGTCTGCCTGGGTATCCTGATACACCGGTGCCACTAGGAAGTTCTCACCGAACATATACTGGTACTGCGTCGAAGTGCTTGCGGCGTACTCGGAGTTGTCGGAAAGCAGCATGGCGCGGATCATGGGCAGGCCGGCATCGCCGTTACCCGTGTCGATGTTGGCCGCCGAGGCCGCGCTCGTGTAGATATAGGGCATGAGCTGCGCCTTGAGCTTGAGGTAGAAGCGCGAGATGCCTGTGTAGGGATCGCCGTGCGTCATGGGCGATTTACGGTAGGTGCCCCAACCGTCCATGTCGAGCATAGAGGGCGTGAACGTCTTCCACTGGTAGTCACGCGCAGAGATGATGGGGTCGCCGCCAAAGATGCCATCCATGTCGGAGCCGATGTTGGGGTTGCCCGAAAGACTCTGACCGATATACGTGGGGATATGGAAGCGAATGTACTCCCAGTTACCGCCATACTGGTCGCCGGTCCAAATGCCACCAAAGCGCTGCGTGCCGGCCCAACCATCGAGCGTGATGATGTTGGGGCGCTTGTTAGCGCCGGTCGTCACCGTGTCATAAGCTGTCTTGATGCCATTAAGACCAAAGGAGTAGCCAGATCCAACCCAGGCGACGTCGGTCTTAAGGGTAGAGATGCCTCCCGTCTTGACCTCGGCGTCGAAGTCGCGAAGCAGATGCCACGGGGTCTCAGGGTTGCTGTCGGGCTCAAGGTTGGACTGGGTCCACAGGCCCGTGTTCACACCCTTGGAGTTGGCATACTCGGTGAACTTCTTAAGGTTGTCGACATTGGCGCGCACAGCGTTAAGACGGTCGGCCGAGCTCGCTCCGTCGGAGTTGACGCCGCCGGTCTTGTAGTAACCGTTCTGGCCATAGCCGGCGCCGTAGCCGTCGTTCGGCAGGAACCAACCGAGCGGCATGTCGTTGTCCTCGTAGTCATCGATAACCTGCTGAGCAGAGAACTGGCGGTCGAAATCGGTCGCTTTCATGTTCTCGGTATCAACCCAAGGGCCCTCACCGTTGAGCGTCTCGGCCGCAAGTGTGCCGTCGAGCTTGTAGCCCGTCGACATGCCAGACTCGTACTTAACGTCGCCCTTCTCGCTCGAGGACTTGCTGCCCTTGGTCTCCCACTTCTTTTGACCCGAGGTCGTTGACCAGCCATCACGGTTATAGGCATTAAGATGACCAAGGTAGAACCCGTACTCGGGCAGCAGTACCGGGTTACCGGTCACCTTGTAGTAGTCCTGCAGCATCTCGGTTGCCACGTTCGAAGCGCCCTCGTTGGTCGCCACGAAGTAGTAGGCATCAAACTCATTCTCGCTGTGCAAAGTCGTGACCGTCGATGAGTCCGTGGAACCGAAGTCGTAGGAACCCTCTGCAAACGTGTTTCGGAGTACGCCGTAGCCGTCACTCGTCCAATAAAACGGGTTGGGCGAGGCAACGCCGCCATCGGTCCAGTTGTTCGTGTTGGAGATGGCGATGGTCTGGTTGGTGTGCAGGAAGCGTCCGTTCTGGGTGCCGCCGCCAAAGAAGTTCTCGGACTTCTCCTTGGCGAGCGTCTGGACGGTACCCTTCTTATCAAGGTCGAGGGACGCGGACTCGGAAACCACGACACGGTCGCCTGACTTGATACTCATCTTGCCAGTCGCCTTGTCCAGGATCACGGTCGCCTTTCCGCCGGTGATCTCGATAGTGTCGCCCTTGTCGGCAACCGTCGCACTCGGCTTGCTGTAGGTGTCCGAGGTATCGGGCTGAGCCTGGATTTTAGCCGTGTGGGACTTACTGCGCGGTGTGGCGTAATCGGAAAACTCACCCTTGGGGTCAACGTTATAACGGAAAATACCGTCCTCGAGGAACGTAATACGGCCCTTGATGCCGTCAGCGAAATCGATGTCGACGACATTCGAGGCAGACTGGGACACGGTCGCTGAGTCGACGCCCTTGAGTGGCGTGGCAATCGCCTGCTGGGGATTGGCAAACACGAGCGTCGCTGCAGTGGCAACGAGGACCGCGCTTCCCTTCACCCACCGTTTCGTAAAAATGGAATTCCTGCGCACCTGGGCTCCTTTCTTCCGACATGCCGAGGACGCCCCCCGGCAGCATGGAAAAACGTATCAAACGGGGATGTTCGGTACATTCCGCACAATGGGACCACCCGTTACCAAGGGGCCAACTGGTAGTAACCAGATAGCCACCTACTAGGTCATATCAATATATGGGAACACTTGCGCAACCAAGTTCGGAAGTCCACCAGCGGCAGTAAAATGAGCGTCAACGGCAAGGTGGGCTTAATAAGCCATACCAATTGGTTCTTCAGTCAAATACCAATCTAGCAAAAATGTACTGTTTATCTGGTATTACACAGACCATACCTTTCCCTCGGGAACTGGGCTTCGCGAAGTTTCCCGAGAGAAAAGCTCGACCGCCGCCCTGCGACCTACCGGAGATTGCTATGACGTACGCTGGCTGATTTGGTTTGGAATGAGAGGTTGACGAGGCTGAAAGTCCCTCCTACATAACGTGGGCCCTGCCGTTCGAACGAACGGCAGGGCCCACACTCATTTTCTATTTATCCTTAGTCATCGCACAAAGCCCCTTCGGCAGCACACGATGCACCCAAGTCACCGAAGGCCGGGGCGGGAGGCGGACCTTTCTCTCGGAAAACTTCGCGAAGCCCAGTTTCCGAGAGAAAGTGTCCGGCTGCCGCCCCGGCCGACCAGATCACATTACACCGTGTGCTGCGGCAGGTCCTGCAGGGCGATGACGTCCATGCCCATGTCGTTGGCGCTGCCGTGACCCTGCTGGTCCTCGCGCACGGCCTCGATGGCACTCACGTACGTGTTGGCCGCGGACATCGCCGTCACGCAGGTCACGCCGCGACGCACGGCCTCGGTACGCAGCAGGTAGCCATCGCCACGCGAGCCCGGACCGTACGGCGTATTGACGATCACCGCGATCTTGCCATCGGCGATCAGGTCACCGATGTTGGGACGCTCGCCGTCGTGCGGGCCGCTGATCTTTTCCACGATCTCGCAGGTCACGTTGCCGCCGCGCAGCACGCGCGCCGTACCCTCAGTGGAGCAGATGTCAAAGCCCAGGTAGCGCAGGATACGAGCGACCGAAAGGATATGACGCTTGTCGCGGTCGCACACACTGATGAACACCTTGCCGCAGCTCGGGTCGGGCAGCTTGTAGTCAATCGCCAGCTGCGTCTTGGCATACGCCTCGGGATAGCTCTTGGCGATACCCATGACCTCGCCCGTCGACTTCATCTCGGGCCCCAGGATAACGTCGGCGCCTGGGAAACGGCCCCAGGGCATAACGGCTTCCTTCATACAGAACCAGTCCAGCTGACGCTCGTCGCTCGGCAGGCCCAAGCTCGCGATGGAATCGCCTGCCATGATACGCGCCGCGCACTTGGCCAGCGGCACGCCGGTGGCCTTGGAGATGAACGGCACGGTACGGCTGGCACGCGGGTTGGCCTCGATCACGTAGACGGTCTCGCCCTTGATGGCGTACTGTACGTTGACCAGGCCGCGGACTCCCAGCGCCATCGCGATGCGACGCGTGGTCTCGCGGAGCTTCGCCTGCAGGCTCTCGCTAAAGCTGAACGGCGGAATGCAGGTCGCGGAGTCACCGGAGTGAATGCCGGCCTCCTCAATATGCTCCAGGATGCCTCCGATGTAGACCTCCTCGCCGTCGCACAATGCGTCGACATCGGACTCGATCGCACCCTCCAGGAAGCGATCGAGGTACACCGGATAGTCGGGGCTAATGCGCGCAGCCTCGGCCATGTAATCGCGCAGATGCTCGGCATCGTAGGCGATCATCATGCCGCGGCCGCCCAGCACATAGCTCGGACGCACCAGCAACGGGTAGCCAATGTGTGCGGCCACGGCCTCGGCCTCCTCAAACGAGGTGGCCTGACCCGCCGGCGGGTACATGATGCCCAGTTTGTCGAGCAGGGCGGCAAAACGCTCGCGGTCCTCGGCAAAATCGATGGCGTCGGGCTTGGTACCCATGATGTTCACGCCGCTCTCCTCGAGCATGCGCGCCAGCTTAAGCGGGGTCTGGCCGCCGAGCGTCACCACGACACCGTCAGGGCGCTCAACATCGATAACGTCCATGACGTCCTCGTAGGTAAGCGGCTCAAAGTACAGGCGGTCGGACGTGTCATAGTCGGTCGAGACGGTCTCGGGGTTGCAGTTGACCATGATGGTCTCGAAGCCGCGGGCCGCCAACGCATAGCTCGCATGCACGCAGCAGTAGTCAAACTCGATACCCTGGCCGATACGGTTGGGGCCGGCACCCAGAATCATCGCCTTGGGCTTGCTTGCCGGCGTGGTCTCGTCGGGGGCAACGCACTTCTTGGCGACCGGGCTCGTGCGGTAGATGTTCTCGTAGGTCTTGTAGTGGTATTCCGTCGCACTCGAGAACTCGGCGGCGCAGGTATCGACCGTCTTCATGCTGGGGACCACGCCCAGACCCTTGCGGTAAGCGCGAACAAAACGCTCGTCCGAGCCGGTCAGCGCGGCAATCTCGGCATCGCTCGTGCCATACTGCTTGAGTAGGCGCATCGCGTCGGCGTCAATGTCCTCCACGCGCAGGCCGCGGATGCTTTCCTGGACCTGCACCATATCGTTGATGCGGTTGAGGTACCACGGATCGATACCGCAAATGGCGTGGATGCGTGCAACATCCCAGCCGCGGCGCAGGGCCTCGACCACAAAGAAGATGCGGTGCTCGGTCGGGGTGCCCACGGCCTGGGCGAGCTCAGCGTCGCTCAGCTTGTCGGCGCCCTCCTTGCCGCCGGCGCAAATGCCCTGGTGCCCATCCTCCAACGAGCGCATGGCCTTGCCAAAGGCCTCCTCAAAGGTGCGACCGATCGCCATAATCTCGCCCACAGCCTTCATGCGCGTGGTGAGCGTGGGGTCGGTGCCCTTGAACTTCTCGAAGGCAA
>CAUCNB010000016.1:0-34120 GCA_958444075.1 uncultured Collinsella sp.
CGGCAACGAAACGGTCGATCTATATGTTGGTCGTCCCGCCGGCAGCTTCGATGCAATCCTGATGGACATCATGATGCCGGGCATGGACGGCTACGAGGCAACCCGGGCGATCCGCCTGAGCGAAAAGGCCGATGCGGCCGACATCCCCATCATCGCGCTCACCGCCAACGCCTTTGCCGAAGACGCCAAGGCGGCACACGACGCCGGCATGAACGCCCATCTGCCCAAACCGCTCGACTTTAGCAAGCTCAAAAACATACTCGCCTGTATCAAGAAAAATGGGGCTGTTTCGCTATAGTTTGTGCTCAACCACCATGCACAGCCAGAAAGGAAGCCAACGATGTTTAGGCCCTTACGTCGAAAGAAACGCGCCATCACTGACGAGGAAGCGCGCGAGTTGCTCGCCACCTGTAAGCGCGGCGTCTTTGCCGTCAACGGCGATGATGGCTACCCCTATGCCATTCCCGTCAACTACTTCTTTGACGCCGAGCACGACAAGATTTATTTCCATGGCGCCAAGGCCGGCCACAAGGTCGATTCGCTCAGGCGTGACGATAAAGTCTGCTTTACCGTTTACGGCAACGAGTGGTACAAGGACGGCGACTGGGCTCCTTACGTCATGAGCACCGTGGTCTTTGGCCGTTGCCGCCTGGTAGATGAAGCGCCTGCGTTTATCGAGGACAAAGTCCGCCAGCTCGCGCTTAAGTACTACCCTTCTGCCGAAGAAGTCGAGGAAGAAATCGCCAAAGACATCAAGGGCGTCCAACTCTACGAGATTTCAATTGAGCATCTTTGCGGCAAGCAGATTCAGGAAAAGTAGCGAATGCGAAAAACGCGCTCGCTACCCTCTGCGCCCCATGCGCCCACGCATTTTGACGGCGTGGGCACATGGGGCAGCACTCGAATCGAGCGCCCCCTATACCCCAAAAACGTAGCGGTCCAGGCGGTCGCACGCCTCCCTTACGCGCGAAAGCGGCAGCGCCAGATTCACGCGAATGTGGCAGGGCCCGTGGAACGGGCGGCCGTCCTGATACCCCACGCCCACGCGCGCCCCCTCGTCGAGCAGCCACTGAATATCGCGGCCATGCTCGCGGCACCACTCGGTGCAGTCCAGAAACACCATGTAGGTGCCCTGCGGACGCGAATAGGACACGCCCGCAAAATGCTTGTCCACGTAATTGCAGAAGTAGTCGACGTTGCCCTCGATGACCTCATTGAGCTCATCGAGCCACTCGTAGCCCTGCTGCTGGTAGGCACCGATAAGCGCATGCATGGAGATGACGTTCATCTCGTTGTAGTGGGTCTTGTCGGACACGGCGCACACGCGGTCGCGCAGCGTCTCGTTATAGATGATGTGGTAGCTGCCGACCAGGCCCGCCAGGTTAAACGTCTTGCTGGGCGCGTAGAGGGCAACCGTGCGCATGTGGGCGTCCTCGCTCACCGACTGCGTCGGGATATGCTTGTGGCCCGGCAGGATGATATCGGACCAAATCTCATCCGAGATCACCACGCAATCGTGCTGACGATAGATGTCCATGGCACGTTCGATCTCGTCGCGCTCCCATACGCGGCCGCAGGGATTGTGCGGCGAGCAGAACACGGCGGCATGGATATGGCTTTGTGCGAGCTTGCGCTCCATGTCCTCAAAATCCATGCGCCACACGCCCTGATCGTCGAGCTTAAGCGGGCTGTGGACAATGCGATAGCCCACGGCCTCGATGGACTTGGTAAAGCCGATGTAGGTGGGACTGTGGACCAGCACCGCATCGCCCGGCTGGACATATGCGCGCAACGTCGACACGACACCGCCCAGTACGCCGTTTTCGTAGCCGATATGCTCAGGGAGCAGGCCTTCGACGCCATTACGGCGGGTCTGCCATTCGATGATGCGGTCGAAGTACTCGTCGCGCGGATTGAAATAGCCAAACATGGGATGCTGGGCGCGCTGAATGATGTACTCCTGGACCGTGGGCACCGTGGCAAAGTTCATGTCCGCTACCCACATGGGGATGCGGTCGAAGCCCTCGTCGGGTGCGTTCGGAGCCATGCCGGGAATTTCTCCCCAGGAGTCAACGGCGATGGCGTCCATGCCGTGGCGGTCGATAAGCGAGGTAAAGTCGTATTTCATGCTGAGCTCCCGTGCAAAGTGATTGTTTCGGTAGGCGTTATTGTCCACCAGCATGGGCGGTTTTGGCATGGGGTTTGGCGTTGAATTTGGCGGGTGCGGACGAGTAGCTGGTTAGTCTCGCGCGTCGTTGATGGCGGTTATCGTCAACCTGGTTCCGTCGACCGTAAACGATATGTCAAGCCCAGCGTAAGCCAAATGGTAAACGCGGTTTGGCTCGTGTTTGCTACCCGCACGGCGCGGATCTTGGCGGAGCACCTCGATCAAGCCGGGGAGCTTTGTGTCCGGGACCATGTCCCGCAGCGCTTGCGGGAGCTCGACATCGAGCTCTTGCCATGGCGCGTCCTCAATCCAGCCGCCCGTCGCATCCGGGTGACAGTCCGCAAACGGAATGTAAGGCTTAATGTCGTAGATGGGCGTACCGTCGCGCAGGTCGGCCCCCAGCACATGGATGATGGGACCATCGTCGGTGAGCTCGACACGATCAAGCTTGACGCAGGTGAGCCCGATGGGATTAGGGCGAAACGGACTGCGCGTGGCAAACACGCCCACGCGTTCGGCTCCACCCAGACGCGGTGGGCGCACGGTTTTCGACCATTTTGCGTTGGTGCCGGACCTGTCCTGCGTTTTGGCATCGGCGGCTATGTCCTTAGCCGTGCCGCCGGGCGTTCCGTTTTCGAAGCACCATAGCAGCCATAGGTGAGAGAAGGAGTCCAGACCCTCAACTGCAGCGTTGGAGGCAAATTCCGGCTCAAAGACGATGCGTCCCTGCAGATGGGGCGCCAAAAAGCTGTTGCGTGGGATGCCGAACTTCTGCGGCAGGTCGGTATGTATGTGTGCAATAGGTTCCATGCCGGTCATTGTACGGCATGGAGGCGTGGGGTGTTGCGCGCAATTCTTCGCCGCGGTCCCCGTCGTGCAACCAACGGTTGCTTGGAAGGGTGCCGGCCGCCGCGTATGCTTAAAGCAACAAACAGCAGAAAGGAGCCGTCATGGCCTTTGCAGAAAAGCTCATCGCCATCCGCCGCGACAACAATCTCACCCAAGAGCAACTCGCCGCCAAGCTCTTCGTCACACGCCAAGCCGTCAGCCGTTGGGAACGCGGCGAAGTCACGCCGGGCATCGACATGATGAAGCTCATTGCCGCCATAACCGGAGAACCGCTGTCCCACCTGCTCGAAATGCCCGAGCACTATTGCCAGAGCTGCGGCATGATACTCACGCCCGACGACTGCGGCACCGATGCTCACGGCGCAACGACCGACCATTACTGCAAGTGGTGCTACGACCACGGCAAGTACACCTACGAGACCACGATGGAGGCCATGATTGAGGATTGCGCCCCGCGCCTGGCACAAAACACCGGTATGTCGCTCGACGAAGCCGTCTCGCTCATGGGCGCCGTGCTGCCGCAATTGGAGCGCTGGCGCACCGTGCAGGAAAACGAGGAGCGCTACGGTTCCGAGGCGCGGGCGCGCTATGGCGACGAGGCCGTCGATGCAGCAAACGAGGCACTGCTGGACATGGACCCCGAGACATGGAACGACATGAAGGAACTTGAACGCGCTATTCTGGGCCAGCTCTCGATCGCCATGGGCGACGGCGAACCGGATGGAAGCGAGGCGCGCAAGCTTGTCGCAATGCACCGTCGATGGATTGGCCTTAACTGGGGACACGAACCCCCAGACGAAGCATACCTGGGCCTCGCCCACGGCTATCTTGCCGATCAGCGCTTTGTTGACTACTACGACAAGCCCTGCGGCACCGGAGCTACGGTGTTTCTGGTACAGGCCATCGAGTCGTCGCTGGCCCGCGCATAGATTGCGGCGGCTTTGGGTATTTCAATCAAAACCGCAACCGATTGGAGACACCATGGCTACTGATCATGAACTCGCGCTCTACGTTATGACTGGCTGCCCGTATTGCATAAAGGTCAAGCGCTTTTTGGCCGATAACGGCGTGACCATCCCTGAGCGCAACATCTCGATCGACTCCGATGCCGAGCAGACGCTCATCGCCGTCGGCGGAAAACGCCAGGTTCCCTGCCTGTTCATCGACGGCAAGCCACTCTACGAATCGAGCGACATCATCGCGTGGGTGCAGAAGAACCTGCTCTAGCACGCGCACTGCGGCCAGTTCGCGCCAACCGAGCCGAACCCATACGAACCAAACATGTACGCCAGCATCCAAAGTCGACATTTTCCGACATCTTTGGATGCTGACGTACAGCTTTTCAATTTAGTCATTGGGGACGTTCTTGAATGACTAGTCGTTAAAGAACGTCCAACGACTAGTAGCCACAAAAGCGGGCAACAGGCGCAAGCGGCTGCTCGCGAAAGACGCGCTCGACAGCAGCGCGGTATTCATCGACCTTTTTGGTCTTGCGAACGAGCTTGTGAACGGTCGCGGGATCGGCGAAGGCGCATTTGGCGTAGAACCACCACTCCTTCATGCGAAAGACCGCGTTGTCCCCAATCTCGTCCGCATAGGCCGCAAACAGTATGTCGTGGAAGCGCTGCAGCTCAGCGGCCGTGGCAGCAGGGCCGCCCTTAACCATGCGAGCCAGCGCGGGGTTCGCGAGCAAGCCGCGCCCCAACATTACGTGGCGTGTTCCGGGATAGGCCCCCACCAGCGCATCCATGTCCTCAAGATCAAAGATGTCGCCGTTATAGGCCACGGGAAACGGCGCCCGCTCCAACGTCTCGCCGTAAAACTCTTTACGCGGCGAGCCCGTATAACGGTCCTTTTGCACGCGCGGATGCACGATCAGCTCTGCCAGCGGCATGCGGCAATAGAGGTCGAGCACGCGTTCGTACTCGTCATCGCTTTCCAACCCCAGCCTGGTCTTGACCGACACCGGCAAGGGTGAGCGTTCGCACACGTCGCTCAAGAACACCTCGAGCTCATCCAGGTTGCGCAGAAAGCCCGAACCCTTGCCTTTGGCAACAACCGTACCCGAGGGGCAGCCAAGGTTGAGATTGACCTCGCGGTACCCCATCTCGGCGAGCACCTGCGCCGCCCACACAAACTCGTCCGCATTCTTGGACATCAGCTGAGGTACTACGTTAAGCCCCTGGTTATTGGCAGGATCGACCTCTTTAAACGCCTTGCCACCAAAGCGGTTGCCCACCCGCGGCGGCGGCAAAAACGGCGTGTAATAACAATCGAGCGCGCCAAAGCACTCCGCATGCACGCGACGGAACACATGCCCGGTAATCCCCTCCATAGGGGCCAGCGATAAATTCATCAACATCCACTCTCAAATCAATGTGACAAAGGGACAGTCCCTTTGTCACATCCCATTCAAGCGGTTCAGGAACTCTTCGCAGGCGCGAGAACGCAGGCGATATTTTTTCCACACCAGATACGATGCAATGGTGAAGGGGCAAAAGGGCAGTCCCTTTGCCCCAAGTGCCGGCTACCGGACGCAAGCTAGTTGCCGTTCGCGAACGCCGCCCATATTTCGAGGTCTAATACTTTTCCCGAGAAGTGAACGGCTGTATTTGAACCCCCGAAGCATTGACATTTTTAGGCGTCAAAACCGCAGGATTTGACTGGCAAAACCGCAGGAAATTGCACGCCAAAAGTGTCGATGCTTCGGGAGTCCGTTTTCACTCGTTCACTTCTCGGGAAAAGTATTAGACCTCGATTCCGCAGTCCCCGATGTGACAAAGGAACAGTCCATTTGTCACATTCAGAATTGACCCCCCCCCCCCCGCAATAGCTCATCGATGGCGGGATTCTCTATACTGGGTCACATATGACGGTATCGCGCCAAAGGAGAACACCGTGACCACGTCGCAGATATCCCTGCTCGCGCTCATCTTGGTTGGGGGCATCGGCATCCTGCTTATCGGAGTGAGCGCGCTCATGAAGGCCGCCGCCCGCAAGAAAGCCAAGGCCTGTACCGCCGTGACCATGGGGACGGTCATCGACCATCGCTTTATGGGTGAAGGCAGAATGAATCCCGTTTTGGAATACACCGTCGACGGCACGCAATACCGCGCGAAAAAACAATTCCGTGGCATAAAGACCAAAAGCTTGTCGGGACTCCCCATCCGCACGCAAGCCACCGCCTACGAAGACGCCAAGGGCTGGCTGCACGTGCAGACAGGCCCCATCGCCCGCCTAGGCACCCTCGCGGAGCAGCTTTGGCCCCTCGGTAGCCAAATGACCGTGTACTACAACCCCAGCAACCCAGACAAAAGCTATGTCGAACGCCCCATCGTGGGCAACTTTGCCACACTGATGTTTAACATCGCGGGTATCTTGCTCATCGCGCTGAGTATTTTGCTCTATGTTCTTATCCAGCGCTAGCTCAGACTGATACATCCCGCGCGCCGCGCGCCGTAACGACCGCCACGACTCCAAGGACCAGCTATGGCAACACTCTCCGAACAAGAACGTAAGCGCATCCAGCGATACTGCATTTGCCCCAAGGTTGCCGGCGCGGCGCTTGCCATGGCATTCGTGCTGCCCTTATCGATCATTCCTTTCGAAATGGTCGACGACATCGTCTTCCATCACGAAGGATTCCAAGAGACAGGCATGATGACCGCCTTGGTGCTCACCGCCATCGAGCTCGTTATATTCTGCTACTGCGCTCTCGCCCCGCGCTTTGGCATGCGTGGCAAGCAGTGGAAGGAAATGCAGCGCCGGCTCGCCGTCGAGCAGAGCGAGAAAGACCGCTCGGCACAAATCGCAGGCGTTGTTGGCACGCAGGCCGCCGCGCGCCTGCTCAAGAACAGCGACAACGAGACCGCGCGCAACCTGGGCGGCGCGGCAGAAGTCGCCGCTGCCGTAGGCGCCGTCGCCACCGCGGCAAACGTGCTTACCGAGAGCTTCGCCAACGCGAAGGCTATGGCAGAGGCCTGTGGCGTGTCTGTCCCCCGTGCAAAGAAGTGGGTCGTCGCGCTTGTGGCGCTGCCCCTCGCGATCGTATGCGGCGCCTATATCCCGCAGCTGGCGCAGGGAAACATCGAGATGCAGGAGAACGCCGCGGCCGCGGCTGAGCAGATCGCCATTGCTCGCAAGGCATTAGAGCCCTCATGCGAGTACGTGTCCGCCGATGACCCCTACGAGCGATACCAAGATTACGGCTATCACGTCCGCGGTTATCTGCACGACGGCGACTCCGATACCCAAAAGACCCATACGTACCTGGATTTTGACAACAAGGGGACACTCACGGAAGTGAGCTACGCGGCAGAGGTCGACCCCGGCGCGAGCCTCGAGGACAACCTCGCCCGTATCGAGCTCGATCTTGACGAGCTTTTCTCTATCGTCCAAACCATAGGCGTCAAGACCGCAAGCCCCGAGCTCCTAGCGCCGCAGAAGCTCCCCGAAGAGTTTAGGCAAGCTTTTTTGAACGGCTCGCTCTACGAGAGAATCTCTATCAGGACGAGTGACGACCCTATTAAAGCGTATTACTCGTTTGACACGGATCCCGAGGACGAGTTTGACGAGTACACCCATCCAACCATCCGCATCACGCTGATGGGCAAAACGAACTAGGTGCAGGGAGATGAATGTGACAAAGGGGCTGTCCCTTTGCCACATTATTCGGAGCGCAGGGCTTCCACGGGGTCTTTCTTGGATGCGCTGCGGGCCGGCAGCAGGCCGGCAACGACCGTCAGCAGCACCGAAATCGCAATGAGTATTAGCGCATCCTGCACGGGCAGACTCATCAGGTTGGGAACCTGCTTGGCAGCAAGCGCCCAGGCATTGACCGGAAAACTCACGAGCACCACGACGACGATGGCGAAGACGCCAGCAATGAGGCCTTCGATGAAAGTCTCGGCGTTGAACACGTTGGCCACATTGCGCTTCGACGCGCCGATCGCGCGCAGGATGCCAATCTCCTTTTTACGTTCCAGCACGCTGATGTAGGTGATGATGCCGATCATGATGGAGCTGACGACCAAGCTGATGCTCACAAATGCGATGAGCACCAAGCTGATGGTGTTCACGATGTCGGTTACCGAACCCATGATAATGCCCATGTAGTCGGTGTACGAGATTGCCTGCTCGTCGTGGCCGGCGGCTTTGACCTGCTTGTTATACGCATCGATGTGATCGAGTACGCGCTCCTTGGCCTCAAAGTCGCGCGGGAAAATCTTAACCGAGATGGGATCTGCCTCATCCGCGTAGCCCAACGTGGTCAGATTGTTATCGTAGGTGAGCTGCGACGCCTTGGCATAGCTCATCATGAGCGAACTCAGGTCCTCGGCGTCCATGTTGAAGTGTATGGCATTGGCAAAGGCGCTCGCATCCACACGCATAGCGCCCGCCAGGTTAGCAATACTCGACGACACCTGCGTAGCCACCTGTCCCATGAGCCCCGCCGCGCCTGCTTTAAGCTGGGACGATACAGTTGTCGCAATCTGCTCGCTAATTGTCTGCATCACCTGATCCATAGCCTGTTGCAGATACGGAGCCAGCTGCTTTTGCACATAGTCGGTCATCGCGTGCTGCAGGCGCTCTACCAGGGCATCGCCGCCGAGCGCTTTGAGCTGGGCCAGGATTTGCTGGGCTACCGCATCACTCTCAAGATACGTCGAGAACGCGGCGGCGAGCTTCGACGCGTCCTTAAGATCTTCGGGCGACAGCGCCTTAAACTGATCAGACTGCAAAAAGCCCTCAAACAGTTGGTTGGCAAGCGTTCCCACCTGCTGCATTTGCTCGGGCGTGAGCTCCAGACCGTCAAAGATGCCCGAGAAATCTGGGGCCGGTGCTTTTGCCATGATGCTGCTGAAGTCGATGTCCTTGCCAACGCCCGAAAGGTCAATATCCAGGCCCGACAAATCGATGCCCGAAAGATCCATGCCACCGGCAGCACCCGAGAGTGCAGATGCATCGAACGAGAACGCGCTCTTCAACGCCGCCTCGTCCACACTGAACATGCTGCCCAGATCCACGCCCTGCTTGGCCTCGCCTTGCAGTTCGTCGAAAGACTTGCCCGTAAAGACATCCGTCTCGGGGTGGGCAAGTTGCTCCTGCACTATCTGTGAATCGGCGGCGCGCTCCATAAGCTGGCGAGTCAGCGCGTGTGTATAGGCAATACCCGGAGACAACGCGCTCGCGTTGGCCATCTCGTTCGGTCGCACCACGCCCACAATACGCACGTCAATACCGTCGGCAACCTTGGCCGTCATAAAGTCGGCATCGCCAGACATGTCGGTCCACATGCCGGTCTCTTCGTTTTTGCGATAGGCATCGGCCGGCGACAACACTTTAAACGCCGTGGACAGCGCGTCGTCGTAGGTAAAGTCGCTGCCGGTCTCGGGCGTCTCGACCTTGCCGTCGGCCGTCATGGCGCTGTTTACCAGATCGTTGAGCTCATCGATATCCAGCGCACCGATGCTGTAGAGCGTGTAGTCGCCCACCGTGCCGCGGCTCGAAAGCACCATTACGGCTTCGTTAGCAGACGTAGGCCAATGGCCGGCGACGACATCGTACTGGCTGTCGAGCAGGCTCTGGTCGTCAATCATCTCGTTAAAGACCGAGGTTCCCATGGATTCCATGCTCACCGTCGCCGCCGAACTCGCGCCGCCGCTCATGGCCTCGGTCATAGCGTTGGGCACCAGCCGGACAGGCTTCTCATCGCCCTTGCCCGCACGATAGACAACCGGCGTCACGCCATAGCCGTACTGGATGGCATTGACCTCTTTATCGATGCCGTCGCCACCGGCATCGAGCCATGCCTTAAAGCTCGTCATGTCGTTGGACTTAACGCTCGCAAACATATCCTTTACGGCCGTGACCACAGGAATCTTATCGGTTCCCCGAGCCTTGCCGTCAGTGCTGCCGTCGGACGAGCCCTCGTTCTTGGACGTATCGTCATCCGTGGTCCCCTGTCCGCCCATCATGGACGACAGGTCGTAATCCTGCTTGGAAATCGTCAGCGGGTAGCTCGAGAGCGTATCCTCCTCGACCTTTTTGATGTAGCCGTTTACGCCGTTGGAGAGCGCCAGAATCGCCGCGATACCGATGATGCCGATCGAACCAGCAAAGGCCGTCATAGCCGTACGGCCCTTCTTGGTCAAAAGGTTTCGCGCCGAAAGCCCCAGCGCCGTCACAAAGCTCATCGAGGTTTTGCGCGTAGGCTTAGCCTCGCGACGCGCGGCATTGGCAACATCAAAGGGATCGGAATCGTCGGTGATCTTGCCGTCCGCCAGGTTGACGATGCGCGTGGCGTACTGGTACGCCAGCTCGGGATTGTGCGTGACCATGATGACCAGACGGTCGCGCGCAACGTCCTTGAGCAAATCCATGACCTGCACGGATGTCGTTGAGTCTAAGGCGCCGGTCGGCTCGTCAGCCAGCACAATCTCGGGATCGTTGATCAGGGCGCGGGCAATAGCCACGCGCTGCATCTGGCCGCCCGATAGCTGGCTCGGGCGCTTGTTAACGTGCTCGCCCAGACCGACTGCCTCAAGCGCCTTGCGTGCACGCTGGCGGCGCTCGGCATGCCCCACGCCCGTGAGCGTAAGCGCCAATTCCACGTTTTCCAAAATGGTCTGATGCGGAATGAGGTTGTAGCTCTGAAACACAAAGCCAATGCGATTGTTTCTGTAGGCATCCCAATCGCGGTCGCTGAAGTCCTTGGTCGAGATGCCATCGATCAACAGGTCGCCGGAATCGAAATGGTCGAGTCCACCAATGACGTTGAGCATCGTAGTTTTACCCGAACCCGAGGGACCCAGGATGGCTACAAACTCGTTATCGCGAAAAGACAGGCTTACGCTGTCGAGCGCTACCTGCGTAAACGACTGCGTAACGTACCTTTTGCAAATAACTCTGAGATCCAGCATGGACGGCAACCTCTCTCGCGCGGGCGCGCTCGCCCGCTCCCCCGCCGTTCACGTTCGGCGCGCTTGTCCTACTCTATCCTCATTTTTGGCCGATACCAGTGAGGAATGTAACGAACCGCGCCAAAAAACGAACGGGACAGCACGCCGCATGGCGCACCATCCCGCATATAACATCCCCGATGTGACAAAGAGGCTGTCACTTTGTCACATTCCAATGCGCGCTACTTTTCGAGCCCGCACGGCATAACGTTAGCGCTGCCGCGGCGAGCCTCAGTCACGGCTGCAAAGAAGCGATAGCCGCCCGAGAAGTTAAAGCACTCAAAGCCATGCTGCGCCAAAATGCGGCAAGCAATGTAGCTGCGAATGCCGCTCTGGCAAATTACGTAGACCGGCTTGGCCCGGTCGAGCTCGCCCAGGCGATTGCGCAGATCATCGACGGGAATGTTTACGAAACCATCGATATGCCCGCGCTCATACTCCCCTTCCGTACGAACATCGAGCAGCTGCACGCTGCCATCGCGTGGCAAGTTGGGCTCATCCTCCCAATGCCACTGCGCCAGTATGCCGCGATTGAGGTTCTCGATCATAAAGCCCGCCATATTGACGGGATCCTTCGCCGATGAGTACGGCGGCGCGTATGCTAGGTCCAAATCCTTAAGCCTATCGCCGCGCATGCCTGCCTGGATGGCAGTCGCCAGAACGTCGATACACTTGTCCACACCATCGATGCCCACGATTTGCGCACCCAGCAGGCGCAATCCCTGCTTCTCGAAGATAACCTTCATGGTCATGGGCGTTGCACCCGGATAATAACCCGCATGCGAACCGGGCGACAGGACCACGCTGTCGCAGTCAATTCCCGCCGCGTGTGCTGCCTTTTCGGATAGTCCCGTGCTTGCCGCCGTCAAGTCGAATACCTTGATAATCGATGAGCCCAACGATCCGCGGTAGCAGCTGTCCATGCCGGCTATGACATCGGCAACGACACGCCCCTGCTTGTTGGCGGGGCCGGCGAGCGAAATGACCGCGTCCTCGCCGGTCACCTGATGCGTGACCTGCGCGGCATCGCCCACGGCATACACGTCGGCAGCAGAGGTCTCCATGCGGTCGTTGACCACAATAGCCCCCTTGATGCCCAGTTCGAGCCCCGCCTCTTGCGCCAGATGGCTCTCAGGTGCCACGCCAATGGCAAGCAGCACCATATCGGCTCCGATAGGGTCATCGCCCGCAACATGGGTGACAACGCGGCCATCAACTTCCTCAAAACCTGTCACATCGGCCTTGAGGCGCAGATCAATACCGTGCTCACGCACCTCGGTATGCAAAAGGGTCGCCATGTCGTAATCCAGGTTGTTCATAAGCTGGACGGGACGCTGCAGAAGGGTCACCTGGAGCCCTAGCTCGCACAGATTCTCCGCCGTCTCGACGCCAATGAAGCCGCCGCCGATCACGACGGCACTGCTCGGTCGCCGCTCTCGAACATAGCTGTGAATACGCAGCGTGTCCTCAACGGTGCGTAGGCTAAAGATTTTATCCGAGTCGATGCCCGGCAACGCAGGGCGAATCGGCTTTGCACCCGGCGACAGGATGAGCTTGTCATACGTCTCGACAAATTCCTCGCCCGTCAGCATATTGCGAACCTCGACCGTATGCGAATTGGGATGGATGGCAAACACCTCGTGACTCGTCTTGACCGCAATGCGAAAGCGATCCCAAAAGCCCTTGGGAGACTGCAGCGTCAATGCGCTCTCTTCTTCTATCACGCCGCCAATGTAGTACGGAAGCCCACAATTGGCATACGATACAAAACCCGTGCGCTCAAAGATGACAATTTGGGCCTGCTCGTCGAGTCTGCGCAAACGTGCCGCCGCCGATGCGCCGCCCGCGACGCCTCCAACGATAACCACCTTCATAGCTAACGCACCACCTTTCCCGTGTAGCCGCTTATGCCGCCGATATTCTTGACACTGCCATACCCAGAACGCTTAAGAAAACTCACAGCTTGGTTGCTTCGCGCACCGCTCAGGCAATGCACGAAAAGCTGCGTGCCCTTTCGACGTATACCCATGATGCTACCCCGAAGCAGAAAAAAGAGTCGCTGTTTCCAGCGACTCCCCTTCAGTTGTCTGTCCCACGGACTTACTGTTCGCTCTTCACGAGTGCCTGATCGATCAGTTTGTTGAGCGCCTCGCGCTGCTCAGCGGAGTTGATGCCGCCCATGATCGGCTCTCCCACAATGTTACCGTTCTGGTCGATCACGTAGGTGGTCGGGAACGAGTACAGGTTGGAGGTGAACTTTCCGGCCTCGCTGTCCGACTTAAACCAGATGTTCTTATACGTCACGCCCTTCTTGGAAAGCACGTCCTTGGCATCGGCCACCGCGTCTTTGTTGCCATCGAGCGTAAAGGAATTAACGCCCACGACCTGGCCGCCCTTCTCGGCAAGCTCCTTGTTGAGCTTCTCCAGATCGCCCAGCTCTCCCACGCACGGCTTGCAGGTGGTAAACCAGAAGTTCATGACGGTGACCTTGTTCTTGGAGAACAGCTCGTCGCTGTTTACATCGTTGCCGTCCAAGTCCTTGCCCTTAAAGCTGGGGAACTTCGTCTCCCCGCTCTCGCCGTTGGTCATACCCGCGGTCGAGGCATCAACGCTCTCCCCCTCGCCGGGCGTGCTGCCACATCCGGGGAACTCCTTCTCCAGCGCCATGAGCTTGTCCTCGATCTCCTTGACCTGCTGCGCGCCGGCCTTAAGCGTCTTAAGCTCGTCAGCCGCAAACTGATCCTTGGCGCCCTCGATGGTATCGAGCAAGAAGTCACCGTAGTTCTTGCCGTCCTCAATCATGGGGGTGTCTTTGTTGGCCGCAAGGAACACCTTTTCCCATAGGGCGTTATCGCTCGCAAAGATCTCGTTTTCCTTTTGCAGCAGCTGCTGATACAGCTCGGCCGCCTCCTCGGCACTTGACGGCTTTTGCGCTATGAGCTCGGCAATCTGCGCATCGCCGCTCGTAGCATCCCTCGCGTCGCCCTTGGGGGCAGAGCACGCCGCGAGAGTCAGCGCCAGCACGGGCAGCATCAACAGAGCCGCAATTTTTGACAGTTTCATGGTTCCTCCGTTTATATCGAAACTTATATAGGTACCTATTTGTTTTCGCAGGCTTGCGTGGACTGCGCGGGTTTGTCGCCCGTCACACCCAGCCCATAGCGAAAGCTAATAGCATCGACGGGGCACGCGCCCACGCATTTGCCGCAACGAATGCACTCGGCATGGTTGGGCGTACGCGTAACGTCCACGTCCATTTGACACACCTTGGCGCACTTGCCGCACGAGACGCATTTGCACTGGTCAACCTGGATCCCCAGCAAAGACACCTTGTTCATGAGCGCATAAAACGCACCGAGGGGGCAAATCCATTTGCAGAAGGGGCGGTAGAACAGCACGCTCAGCACCGCAACCGCAATGAGGATCGCGAGCTTCCAGGTAAAGAGCTTTCCCAGCGCGGAGCGGATTCCCACGTTCATGATGGACAGCGGAATCGCGCCCTCGAGCACACCCTGCGGGCAGATGTACTTGCAAAAGAACGGGTCGCCCATACCCACATCGTTGACTACCAGAACGGGCAGCAGCACCACGGCAAACAGTAGCACGGCATACTTGATGTACGTGAGCGGCTTGAGCTTTTTCGTGGAGAGCTTTTTGCTGGGAATCTTATGCAGAAGCTCTTGCAGCCATCCAAACGGACACAAAAAGCCGCATACAAAACGTCCCAGTAGCACGCCGATCAGAATGAGCGTTCCGGTGACGTAATACGAAAAGCTGAACTTAGACGATCCCACCACCGACTGAAACGACCCGATGGGGCACGCACCCGAGGCCGCTGGACACGAGTAGCAGTTAAGCCCCGGCACGCAGACGGCTTTGCCGGCTCCCTGGTAGATACCGCCCTTGGCAAAGTTAGGCAGGTGAATATTGGTCGCAAGCGTCGCCGCCGCCTGAATCAATCCGCGGAATCTCGCCAAAAGATGCGATGCAGTGTTTTTTCTTTTATCCAATTCCGATACACTCCAAGCACAGCCTGATTGCCTTGGCCAGCACGGCATCTGCCTCGCCGCGCATAATTCCAAAGCCAACCATGGCTACCCCAACGATCAGCAAAGCCACCTGCGCCACAGGCTTAATCGCTTTGAACAATCTGACCACTCCTTTCGTTTCGCGACCCATTGGACCATACCGACTATAAAATCCGTGTTAAGCGTGAATGACTATGCAAGGAGAACGTTATGCGCATCTTGGTCGTCGAGGACGAGCGGGCGCTGTGCGATGCGATCGCACGCAGCCTGCGCAACTTGGCCTATAGCGTCGACTGCTGCTACGACGGGCAGCAGGCCCTCGATCTGCTCGATGTCGAGACCTTTGATCTTGTCGTGCTCGACCTCAATCTCCCCCATGTCGACGGCATGACCGTGCTCAGGCAACTCAGAATTACCGATTGCGAGACCAAGGTGCTCGTGCTCTCGGCACGTGGCGAGGTCTCCGACAAGGTAGCGGGGCTCGATGCGGGCGCCAACGACTACCTCACCAAGCCGTTCCATCTTGACGAGCTGGCGGCACGCATACGCAGTCTCACGCTCAGGCGCTTTACGCAAAACGACGTTGTTCTAGCCTGTGGGTTGTTGAGCTTTGACACCAAAGCGCGCCTCGCCTCCGTGGGCGGCGAGACCCTATCCCTCACGCGCAAGGAGACCGGCATCTTGGAATACCTGATGCTTAACCAGGGGCGGCCGGTGAGCCAGGAAGAGCTTATCGAGCATGTATGGGACAGCAGCGTCAACAGCTTTAGCAACGCGACCCGCGTGCACATCTCGTCGCTGCGCAAAAAGCTGCGCGGCGCGTTGGGGCACGACCCCATCCGCAACCGAATCGGCGAAGGCTACGTTATGGAGGACGGCAAATGAAGCGGCTGTCGCTGCAGTGGCGCAT
Organism: uncultured Collinsella sp.; assembly: GCA_958444075.1. GTDB lineage: Bacteria > Actinomycetota > Coriobacteriia > Coriobacteriales > Coriobacteriaceae > Collinsella. The sequence continues at coordinate 15,916 of CAUCNB010000016.1, forward strand.
CACGTTGATGACGGCACTGCTGATATGTTCAACCTGCGTACTTATGAATTGCCTGGTTGGCTACTCCGGCATGCGCTACATGGACTCGATCGGCAATGAACTATCGGCGCACAGCAAGGTGGAGGCGGCCTCGCCCAGCTCATTTGACCCGACAAACAAAGAGCTCGACGACGCGCTGACCATCGTCGTGAACGACGCCCAAGAATCGTTTGGCGCGACGAGCTGGTATATAACTGCAGCGGTGACGCTGCTCGGCGGCGTGCTGGCCTACTTTGTGAGCGGACATGCGCTGCGGCCGTTGCGCTTCTTTGCGACGCAAGTCGAGAGCGTGCGGCCCGACAACCTCGCCGACACAAAAATCAGCGAGGACGTGCCCTCTGAACTCAGGCGCTGCAGCGCGTCGTTTAACGACATGATTACCCGCCTTGACGAGGGATTTTCCGCACAAAGACAGTTTACGGGCAATGCGGCGCACGAACTGCGCACGCCGCTTGCGCTCATGCAGGCCCAGGTTGAGCTGTTTTGCGCCGAGCGCCCCGACGTCGATGCCGATACAGCGAGCCTGCTCGGGCTGCTGCAGGAGCAGACCGAGCGAATGACGCACATGACAAAGACCCTGCTCGAGATGAGCGAGCTGCGCAGTGTCCCTTGCAACGATGTGATTGACCTAGCGCCGATGATCGAAGAAGTGCTCACGGACCTGGCACCCCTTGCCGAGCAAAAAGACATCACGCTTACAAGTGAGGGCGACGCGCAAACGATCGGCAGCGACACGCTGATCTATCGGTTGCTGTTCAACTTGACCGAAAACGCCATACGCTATAGCGCGCCCAACTCGACCGTGCAAATCAACGCCTGCGCCGAAGGCGACCGCGTGCTGCTACGCGTGCGCGACCAGGGACCGGGCATTCCCGAGCAATACCAGACGAGCATCTTTCAGCCCTTCTTTCGCGTCGACAAATCGCGCAGCAGGGCATATGGCGGCGTGGGGCTGGGGCTTGCACTGGTCTGGGAGATTGCCGCACTCCACGGCGGCTCCATCGAGGTCGAAGAGAGCTCGGAGCGCGGAACGACCATGCTCGTGACTCTTCCCACTCGCGCACTCGGCTCATTAAAATAACGAACGGGATGGCACGCCGCGTGGCGTACCATCCCGCACATAATATCGAGGATGTGACAAAGGGACTGTCCCTTTGTCACATCTGCTAGTTCTCGTCGCCTACCAGCTGAGTTAGCTTACTCCCACTCGACCGTGCCAACGGGCTTCGGCGTGAGGTCGTAGCAAACGCGGCAAATACCGGGGACCTCGGCGGTCACGCGAGCGGTAATGCGCTTGAGCAGCGCCCAGTCGAGCTCAGGCACCTCGGCGGTCATGACGTCGACGGTGTTGATGCAGCGAATAATGCAGGGCCAGTCGTAGGCGCGCTTGCCCTCGCGCACACCGGTAGCGCGGAAATCGGGCACTACGGCAAAGTACTGCCAGATGGTCAGGCCGGCCTTGTCGATCTCTTCGCGCACGATGGCATCGGCCTCGCGCAGCGCCTCGAGACGGTCACGGGTGATGGCGCCAAGGCAGCGGACGCCCAGGCCAGGACCGGGGAACGGCTGACGCTCAACCATGTTCTCGGGCAGGCCGAGCTCGCGGCCCACGACGCGCACCTCGTCCTTGTACAGCAGCTTAACGGGCTCGCAGAGCTCAAATTGCAGATCCTCGGGCAGGCCGCCCACGTTGTGGTGAGCCTTCACGCCATCCTGGGACTCCAGGATGTCGGGATAGATGGTGCCCTGGGCGAGGAAGCTGACCTCGTCGCCCACCTTTCGGGCCTCTTCCTCGAACACGCGGATAAACTCGGCGCCGATAATCTTGCGCTTGGTCTCGGGCTCGTCGACGTCGACGAGCTTATCCAGGAAGCGATCAGTAGCGTCGACATAGACCAGGTTCGCATCCATCTGGTTCTTGAAGACGTCGACGACCTGTTCGCTCTCGCCCTTGCGCATCAGGCCGTGGTTCACGTGCACGCAGATGAGCTGCTTGCCGATAGCTTTGATGAGCAGGGCCGCAACTACAGAACTGTCGACGCCGCCGGAAAGAGCCAGCAGGACCTTCTTGTCGCCAATCTGCTCGCGGATTGCAGCAACCTGCTCATCGATGAACACCTGGGCAAGTTCGGGAGTGGTGATACGCACCATGTCGTCGGGGCGCTTGTTGGGATCCATGCAAAGCTCCTTTTCGGTTCGATGGGAATGCGCTACACGTATGCAAACGCACCGTCATATGACCTCATTATATGCAGAGCAAGGTCCGTTTCCCATCGCTGCGTCAGAGCTTTTTGCAGGGGTGGCAGTTTTTCTATATTCCAAGGTCAGCTAGGCTTCGACAGCCACCTTGGGAGCATCGCCAATAGACTCTTCCTTTATACGTTCGGCATAATCGTAGGCGATACCCACAAATTCCAGTCCCGAGCAACAGGAGTACAATTGCTGCTAATGTTGCCACCTGATGGGAGATGGAAGATGGACTGCGATGGCTACCCATGCGTTCCCATGCCGTTGATGTGTACCGCCTTTGTGCCGGGGCAGATTGACGCTGCGGTTGCAGGCATTTCCGACCCCGATTCGCGCGCCATTGCCACGGCAGAAGCGCTGTACTTTCGCGGACAGGCCACCCTCGCCGCCGAGACAGCACGCCCCCATCTTGACGCCACCGACCCCGCACTGCGCTATTCCGCATGCTTTATCTGCGGATATGCCAGTCTGTCGCTCAACCGTATCGCCGATGCCCGCCGTTGCCTTGCGGGCATCCTCGATACGCCAACTGACGAGGAATCACCCGCCGTCCACGCCACGCATATCCTGTTCGCCTCGGCCGCGAGCGTCCTGCTGCACTTGCCTTCCCCGTATTCCGCCGAAGAGTTTTATCCGCTTGCGGCGCATCTGCCCGAAGGCCTGCGCCTGTTCGCCAGCTACGTGATGGCGCATGCCCTGTACCTGCGCGGCGAATATGGCCGCAGTCTGGGCATGGCGGAAAACGCCCTGATCATGAAACAGGGAAGTTATCCGATCTCGGAACTGTTCCTGCACCTGGCAGCTTCCATGGCATGCATGAGCCTCAAGGACATCGACGCCGCAAAAACGCACTTCGGAGCCGCTTGGGACATTGCGCGCCCCGACGGCCTTATCGAGCTTATCGGCGAGCACCACGGCCTTTTGCAGGGGCTTATCGAGGCATGCCTAAAAACGCAATACCCTGACGACTTCGCGCGCATCATCGAGATCACGTACCGCTTCAGCTACGGCTGGCGGCGCATCCACAACCCCGATTCGGGCGAGGATGTGGCCGACGATCTAACGACCACGGAGTTCACCATGGCCATGCTCGCCTGCCGCGGGTGGACCAATGCCGAAATCGCTCGTCATATGGGTGTGTCGCCGGGCACCGTCAAAAACCGACTATCCGGCGTATACGCAAAGCTTGGCATCGGCACACGCGCCGAACTGGTCGCGCATATGTTGCGTTAGCGACCGGGCTGCCAAGCGCATCGAACGCGCTCCGGGGCCTGGCGCTTTCGCGCGCTCAAATTGGACATTTTGGCCATCGAACGGCACTACCGCCACGGGGCACCTTCTCGCAAAATTGGATTATTTCCTCCGATGTTTGCGGGATGGGAGCCAAAGATGCTTGATCGCCGTTCGTTACTTGTTGCCGGAGCGTCCTCGCTGGCGAGCATTATGTTGCCGCGCGTGCCGGGAAGCGCAAACGCCTTCATATTGCCGTTCGCGCCCACCGCAGCCTATGCCGACGAAAAAGATCCCTTCAGGGTGCTCGTTCTCTCGCGCACCATGTTTGGTGTGGTCGTGGTCGACGTCGCCAATAAGAATACGCCCATCGCAGGTGCCCAGGTCACGCTCGCATCGCGCTATGCCGCAGACAAGCAGCTCACCGCCACGACCGATGACGAGGGCACGGCCATCTTTGAGGTCGCGCCGCTTTCGGAAGGCTACGTGGACGAGGCAACGCTCCTTGACGCGTACGACTTTAACGGCGGCATCTCCATTAGCATGGCGGGCTACCGTGATGTCGAGATTCCCCTCGCGCGTATCCAGGGCGGCACCGCCATAACCGCGCCCACACGTCCGCTCTCCGACGGCGAGCCGTACTTCCGCCAGCTCACGTTCGACGAATGGGACATCCAGTACGCCGACGCCACGTTTATGGCAATGCCAGCGGACGAAGCAGCAAACGACCAACCCGACACGCACGCCTTTACCGTTCAGGCACATCTGCCACAGGGCGGGCAGGCAACATTGCATATCAATAAAGTGATGCCCGCTGCGGGCAGCTCACCCGAAACTGTCACGCAGATTGGCCAAGTCAAGGCCAGCGCATCGGGCGCGGATAATCTGGCGACGTTCACGCTCGAAGACAAGTTCCTCGATGCAGCGTCGAGCCTTCTGGAAGAAGGATGCAAGTTACGCTTTGTCCTCGACTACCAGGGCAAGACCTATACACTCTCCTCCCCCATGGCCGTTGTCACTGCGCCGGCCGCAAAGGCGGAATCGGGCTCGACCACTATCGTCCCCACTACCATGGACCAAGAGATCACTCCGTTTGATTTCCCCGCGGCGTTTCCCGGCATCGGCGGCAATAAGTTCACGTGCTGGATGCCCACATTTCCAATCCTCTTCGATTTCTCGTTTGCTGGATACGTGCTGTTTGGCGGAGGATACAAACCAGCCAGCTATATGAACGATTCGGGCAACCCTGATCCGGAATACTGGAAGAAATCGCCGCGCGAGTCGGGCGCCAAGCAGGCAAACCGCTACCTCGACGAGATGGAGGGGAAGTGGAATCAGTACAAGAGTATGAGTGCCGGTTCGGGTACCGATCCAAGAAACACCAAGCTCCTTCGCCACCATTGCACGCTGCTGTTCACGATGGATATCGCCACACAGCTGTACGGCTCGCTTGCCTACGATTGGGTGGGCAAAACCTGGGGCGACAACAACGACCCCGCATACGGCAATATTAAGGCCCTCTTCCAGGTAAGAACCGACCTCAATTGGACCGAGCAGTTTACCCTAGGACCGGTGCCGTTTTTCCTAAACGTCAACCCCTGGGTGCTGGCAAAACTGGCGCTCGCCGTGGGTGCCCACACACACGGCAGCGGCGCGGCGTTTTTTAAAAACATTTCGCTCGACTATTCAAACACGTCGGGCTCGTTCACCATCCAGATCGGGCTTGCCGTCACCTTTGGCGCCGGCGTTGCAGGCGTCGCTTCGTCTGCCGTGCGCGGCGCCGCATCCCTCACGCTGTTCATTGGGTACGAGAAGGCAGATGGACACCAGCTTCCGCGACTGCGTGTAGGTGCAGACGTCGATGTCGATGTGATACTCCAGTTCGTAATGTTCAAGTGGACCACCAAGGCTTGGTCGGGGTCGTGGCCCACACTCCTCGATTCGTGGAATATGTCGGTGAACAATGGCAACCAGTATGTGCTCCAGCGCTCTGAGCTCGCATTGGGTGGAGATACGCCTTACACGTTGGATGCCTGCTTCGGCACGCCCGGCAACATCGAGGCGGGCGGCGTGCCGCAATTTATCGCATCGGCCACCATCGTCACCAACGCCGAGCTGCTCGCACGCGCCGAGGTTAAGGCCACTGCCGTAAACGCCGCGCCTGTCGTGCGCGATTGGGATCAAGCGGTCACGCGCATTGAGCTCGAGGCGGATGCAGAAAGCGACGACACGGGACAGATCGAGCATTTCGTCCATGCACTGATAGAGAACGACGAAAACGCCGCGCCGATGTATGCGTACACCCATATCGGGCAGGCGAAGAACGCCGCTGCGGACCCCAACGCCAATTCTGCCGGCGTGTCGGAAGACGAGCGTGGCGGTATCAAGCCCTCGAACGACAACGTGCTGTTTACTGGCGTGCTCAGCGAAGCTCACATGAAGCTGGCAATGATTGCCGGCGTAGAATGCCTGTTCCGTATCGCCTCGGTGCGCTACGGCGACAATGGCCGCTCGCGCCTGGTGGTGCACACAAAGGCAAACGGCACGTGGTCCGCTCCCGCGCCCGTGGACTTTCCCCTTGGGTTTGGCGAGGGCGACGTGGAGCGCGACGGCATATACGATTACGACTTCGACGTGGTGGAATATGCGGACGGAAGAGGAAACCGGGACGCCTACGTGTTGCTGGTCTCGGGCGAGCGACGCGACGGCGATAGTACCCTTTTCGATACGGCAAGCACATCCGGCATACTGTCCGTCGTGCGCCTGCGCATAAGCAACGACGGAGTTCGCGTGGTGTCGCATACGTCATGGCGCAGCATCTCGCGCGGCCGCTTGCAAGAGGATGGCTACCATTGCCTGCAGTGCCCGCGTATCACGGTGGGCAAGACGCTGGTCGACGGGCGCCTGTCGGGCGCCTACCTCCACCGCCGCGGAACCACCGCAGAAAAGGCGCTCGGCAGCGAGGCTAAGGTTGCGCTGGAGTGCTTTGCCCTGTGGTCGGATGATTTGGGCGACAGCCTGACGTTCCGCCAAGTTCTCCGTTTTCCGCAGGCACCGTCGAGTATCGAGCTGGGCGAGCCCGAGAATATCAACGGCAAAATGGTGGTGCCCGTTGCATACGAGACCGCAGACGGTTGCGGCTGCGCTTCGTACGCCGTGATTGGCCAGTCTATCGCGGGCTGGGGCGTTATGCCGCCGGACGCCGCGGTGCCCCACGCGGTGCCGTGGCCACAACATTCGGGCTTTTTGGCAACCGTCAACGAGCAGCTGCAGCATATTACTTGGACGCGAGGCGCATCGGCATTTGCAACGCAGCCTGTGGGTGCCGCAGGCTGTGGCCCGGCATCGTTTAGCGTAAGCAACAACGGCAGGTGCGTGCTCTATGTGGAGAACACCGATGGCAAGGTTGGACAAACCTACGACGAAGAAGGCAACCCGGTAGCAGTGATGGGCAAGCACTTCCGCATCTTCGCCAGCACCTTGGCACGCGATTTGTTCACGGAGCCGTTCGTGATGTGCGAGCTGGACCATCCCGTCGATCAGATAACGACTTTTTTGACGTCGGAAGGCATGCTCTCCGCGCTCGCCACGCACATTGTGAGCGCGGAGAAGAGCGAGGCAGAGCTGCACGGCATCGAAGTACCCTTGGTGGCATGTGCCACTCCGACGGGCGCGGTCGCCACCTCGGGCGCAGTGGTGCCCGGAGCAGCAGGCGAATCCTTCATGGTCACGGTGCGAAACGACGGCAACACCTTGCTGACCGCCGGCACGATCGATCTGTATCGAGAGGGCTCCAGCCAGCCGTTCTCCAGCGCATCCATCGAATTCGGAGTGAACGCACGTATGGCATCGATCTACGATCCAGAGCTTGCCGAGGACGCTTCGGCCAACGACATGGCACACGTGAAGTACGCACTCGAGACGCTGGGCGAACATTTTGCGACGCACCCGCTGGTAGCCGACAACGGCAACGCCGTGCTGGCACCGGGTTGCACGGCACAGTTCCGCATGAGCTTCGCCATCCCCGAGAGTTGGAGCGACGAAGTGGGCAAACGCGTAACGCTGTATGCGAAGGCGCGTGACCTGGTGGCGCTCGATCCCGTAACGCTCGAGGAAATTCGACCGGGTGCAAACTCGGCGCTGGATGCCGTATTGCACGAGCTTCATGTGTCCGACGCGGCATGCGAGCGCTCAGAAGTTCAGGTCGGCGTCTGCGACAGCGCGGATACGACAGGACTTCACGACGCCCCGATGACAGCGGGCGGCGATGGTGGCTCGAGTGGCGGCGGCGCTGACGAGGGCGGCGGCTCCGGCGGAAGCAGCTCCGGCAGCGGCAAGGACCACGGCAATAACAAGCGCTCCGGAAAAGCGGGCGCGCTTGCGGGCACGGGCGATGTCAACGCTCCCCTTACGGCAGCCGCCGCAGCGCTCGCCGTGGCAGGCGCCGGCCTCGTCGCCTACAGCGCCCGCCGCACGGCGCTCGAAAAAGACACCGCCTATGAGGACAATTCGGATAGGCCTCGCTAGCTCCTAGTTACTTTTGTGAGAGGCGCCGACTCGGCTCATCGAACATCAAAATGGGCTGGTTCTGGATACCCAGAGCCGGCCCATTACGCATTAAATGTCGTCTGAGGAGTCGAGTTCGGCTTCCTCGCCCCGCATTCCACCGAGGACAGTGGGGCACTATCGTTTAAGGGCTTCGTTATTGTTCGATGGTCTTCTTGACGACTGCGGGGACGCCTGCCGCCACCACGTTGTCTGGAAGGTCTTCCGTCACGACGCTGCCCGCGGCAATTACGCAACCGCTGCCGATGGTAACTCCCTGCAGCACTGACACGTTCGCGCCAAACCAGCAGTTATCGCCGACAACGATGGGCAGAGCCTTCTCGAGACCCAAGTTGCGGTCCTTTGCCTTTAGGGGGTGCGAAGCGGTGTAGAAGCCGCAAAACGGCCCGATAAACACGTTGTCACCAAAGGTGATAGAGCCGCCGTCCATAAAGTAGCAGCCATGGTTTACAAAACAGCCCTCACCAAAGGTCGTCTTGCTCCCGTAGTCAAAGTAGGCAGGCGAAAGGACCGTCAGCCCCCCGGGAAGATCGGTATCGAGCAAGGACTTCAAAGCATCGAGCTGTGCGTCGCTTCCAGGTTTTGCCATATTAAAGTCATAGCAGAGCGCCTCCGCCTTCGCGCGTTGCGCCAGAAGCTCCTCGTCAAAGTTGGCATCATGCCACTCACCGCGCTCCATCTTCTCTTTCTCGGTCATTGCGCCCCCTCAAACAACATGCAGTCTTGATGCGGCAATTCTACCAGCCGATAAGCCACGGTTTTAACACGAGCACCACACCGCGCAGGGAATGACCGCAGAAGCCAAAGGTGCCCGAATCCGAACGATTGTTCGATGGAATTCGTGTTGGTTGGAATCGCCCACGGCCTGGGCTATGCTACCTTGACTATCTATATGACTAAAACGCAGCAAAGGAGTATCGAGAGAGCGAGCATGGCAAAAAACACCGCAAACTATGGTAACGACAGTATTCGTCAGCTCAAGGACGAGGAGCGTGTACGCCTGCGCCCCGCCGTCATCTTTGGCTCGGACGGGCTCGACGGCTGCGCGCATGCCGCCTTCGAGATCCTGTCCAACGCCGTCGACGAGGCGCGCCAGGGCTACGGCAAGCTCATCACCCTTACCGCCTTTCGCGATGGCTCTATCCAGGTAGAGGACAATGGCCGTGGCTGCCCGCTCGACTGGAACCCTTCCGAGAAGCGCTTTAACTGGGAGCTCGTCTTCTGCGAGCTCTACGCCGGCGGCAAGTATAACAACAACCAGGGTGGCGACTACGACTTCTCGCTCGGCACCAACGGCCTGGGCTCCTGCGCGACCCAGTACGCCTCCGAATACATGGACGTCACGGTTTGGCGTGACGGCAACAAGTACTCCCTGCACTTTAAGAAGGGCAAGGTCGTCGGCGCCAAAAAGAAAGCGCTTGAGATTGAGCCCAGCGACGAGGACCGCACCGGCACCACCGTCAAGTGGCGCCCCGATCTTGAGGTCTTTACCTCGATCAGCATTCCCCACGACTGGTATCGCGAGACCATGCGCCGCCAGGCCGTGGTCAACGCCAACGTGACCTTCCGCCTGCGCATCGAAGGCGACGATGGCGAGTTTTCCGAAGAGGACTTCTGCTACCCCAAGGGCATCGAGGACTACGTGCTCGAGAAGGTCGGTGCCGACTACCTCACCGAGCCCTTCTTCATCGAGGCCGACCGTCGCGGTCGCGACCGCGAGGACCTGCCCGACTACAACGTAAAGATCACCGCGTGCATGTGCTTCTCGCGCACCCTCACAATGCAGGAGTACTACCACAACTCATCATGGCTCGAGAACGGTGGCTCGCCGGAGAAGGCGGCCCGCAGCGCCCTGACCAGCGCCATCGATGCCTACATCAAGAGCCAGGGCAAGTACAACAAAAACGAGAGCGGCATTAAGTGGCAAGACGTCCAGGACTGTCTGGTGTTGGTGACCAACTGTTTCTCCACCCAGACGTCCTACGAAAACCAGACCAAGAAGGCCATCAATAACCGCTTTATCCAGCAGGCTATGACGGCATTCTTTAAGGAGCGCCTCTCGACCTACCTGATCGAGAACAAAGACGCCGCCAACAAGATCATGGAGCAGGTGCTCATCAACAAGCGCTCGCGCGAGAACGCCGAGAAGACGCGTCAGAGCATCAAGACCAACCTGCAGCAAAAGACCGACATGGCCAACCGCGTGCAAAAGTTCATCGATTGCCGCTCCAAGGACAAGAACCGTCGTGAGATCTACATCGTAGAGGGCGACTCGGCAGCAGGCGCCATTCGCACCTCGCGCGATGCCGAGTTCCAGGGTGTTATGCCCGTCCGCGGCAAGATCCTCAATTGCCTGAAGGAGGACTATCCGCGCATCTTTAAGTCCGACATCATCATGGACCTTATGCGCGTGCTGGGCTGCGGCGTGGAGATTAAGGACAAGCGCATCAAGAACCTCGGTGCCTTTGACCTGGACAACCTCAACTGGAACAAGGTCATCATCTGTACGGATGCCGACGTCGACGGCTACCACATCCGCACGCTCGTGCTCACCATGCTCTACCGCCTGGTGCCCACACTTATCGACGAGGGCTACGTGTATATCGCCGAGTCGCCGCTCTACGAGATCAACTGCAAAGAGAAGACCTACTTTGCCTACACCGAGCTCGAGAAGAACGGCATCCTCAAGGAGATCGGCGACCAGAAGTGCTCCATCAACCGCTCCAAGGGTCTTGGTGAGAACGATCCGGACATGATGTGGCTCACCACCATGAACCCCGAGACGCGCCGTCTGATCAAGGTGGAGCCCGAGGACGTCACCAAGATGGAAACCATGTTCAACCTGTTGCTGGGCAACGACGAGGCGGGCCGCAAGCGCCATATCTCCGAGCACGGCAAGGAATACCTGGACCAGCTGGACCTGCAATAGCAGCAAATCGATAACGACGGCCCACAAATAGTTCAAGAGGAAATCGTGGCAAAGAAGAAGACGAAGAACCAGCCAAAGAAAAAACAGGTCAACGCCGAGAACGTCATCGGCCTGCACTCCGAGGTCACCGATCAGCCGATCACGCAGACGCTCGAGGTCAACTACATGCCCTACGCCATGAGCGTCAACGTCTCGCGTGCATTCCCCGAGATCGACGGCTTTAAGCCCTCGCATCGCAAGCTGCTCTACACCATGTACAAGATGGGTCTGCTCAAGGGCGAGCGCCAGAAGAGCGCCAACATCGTGGGCCAGACCATGAAGCTCAACCCGCACGGCGATGCCGCGATCTACGAGACGATGGTGCGCCTGGCGACGGGCAACGAGGCGCTGCTTGCCCCCTTCGTGGAGTCGAAGGGCAACTTTGGCAAGTACTATTCGGGCGACCTGAGCTACGCCGCCTCGCGTTATACCGAGGCCAAGCTCTCCCCCATCAGCGCCGAAATCTTCAAGGACATCGACAAGGACCCGGTCGACTTCGTCGACAGCTACGACGGCGCCATGAAGGAGCCACGCCTGCTGCCCACCACGTTCCCAAATATCCTCGTCTCGGCCAACAAGGGCATCGGCGTCGCCATGGCGTCCGACATCTGCGGCTTCAACCTCAACGAGGTCTGCACTGCCACCATGCATTACCTGCAGGATCCCGGCTGCGACCTGCTCGAGTACATGCCCATGCCCGACTTCTCGACCGGCGGCGAGATTATCTACCGCCGCGAGGAGATGGAGAAGATCATCGAGACCGGTCTTGGCAGCTTCCAGATTCGCTCCCGCTGGCGCTGGATTCCCGAAGAGCGCATCATCGAGGTGTATGAGATCCCCTACACCACCAAGACCGATGTCATCATCGAGCGCATCGTCAAGCTCTCCAAGGAGGGCAAGGTCAAAGAGATCGCTGACATCCGCGACGAGACCGACCTCTCGGGCTTGCGCATCGCCATCGACCTTAAGCGCGGCGTCGACCCCGACAAGCTCATGGCCAAGCTCTATCGCTCGACCACGCTGCAGGACTCGTTCTCGTGCAACTTCAACGTGCTCGTCGACGGCTATCCCCGTGTTATGGGCGTGCGCCAGATCCTGCGCGAGTGGGTCAAGTGGCGTATTGAGTCCACGCGTCGCCGCATTAACTTTGACCTGGGCAAAAAGTCCGAGCGCCTGCACCTGCTGCACGGCCTTGAGGCGATCCTGCTCGACATCGACAAGGCGATCGCCATCATCCGCGGCACCAAACTCGAGGCCGAGGTCGTACCCAACCTTATGAAGGGTTTCGACATCGACGAGACCCAGGCCGAGTTTGTCGCCGAGCTCAAGCTCCGCAACATCAACGAGGAGTACATCCTCAACCGCACCAAGGACATCGCTAAGCTCGAGGGTGAGATTGCCGAGCTTGAGGAGATCCTTTCGAGCGAAGAGAACATCAAGAAGGTCATCAGCGACGAGCTGGCCGCGGTCAACAAGAAGTACGTGATGCCGCGCCGCACGGGCAGGATCGAGCCCCATGAGGTTATCGAGGTAAGCTTGGAGCCCGAGGTCGAGGAGTACCCGGTTACGATCATGCTCTCGCGCGATGGCTACCTCAAGAAGATGACGGACCGCGTGCTCAAGAAGGCGACCACGCTCAAGTACAAGGACGGCGACAAACCCTTTATCGAGTTCCCGTCCTCCAACACCCACGAGCTGCTGGTCTTTACCAACAAGAGCCAGGTGTACAAGTGCAAGGTCACGGCGTTTGAGGACACCAAGTCGGCACAGCTGGGCTCGTACCTGCCGACCGATCTTGAGATGGAACCCGACGAGAACGTCATCTGGGTCATCGACCCCGAGGACTACAAGGCCGACGTGCTGTTCGTCTTTGAGAACGGCCGCGTGGTGCGTGTCGCGCTTGCCGGATACGTCACCAAGACCAACCGCAAGCGCCTCAAAAACGCCATCTATGGTGGCAGCAAGCTGCTGTATGCCCAGGTGCTCAAGGAAGATCGCGACATCGCGCTGGTCTCGAGCGACTACCGTCTGATGAACTTCAACACGTCGCTGCTCAAGACCAAGACGACCACCAACACGCAGGGCGTCCAGGCCTTTACGGCCAAGAAGGGCCGCTCGGTCACCACCGTCGGCACGACCGAGGAAATCCTTGGCGCCGGCGTCTCGGCCGAGAAGTTCACCGCGCAGAGCCTGCCCTCCGCCGGCGCCCTCATGAAGGAAAATGACATGCCGAGTTTGTTTGACTAAAACAACGGCGACTAAACCGTCATGGTTTACAAAGCAGCGGGGCCCGGAGCGCAGTAAACGCTGCGCCCCGGGCCCCATGCATTACACCAGCATCATCCCTATAGACAAAATGCCGCATAAAGCGGAACAGACATAAGCCCATCATTCATTCCAAAGGGCTTAGTCGATAGCCTGATAAGGCGCACGCCCGGATGGGTCTTTTTAAGTGAGGACAGACTTCGAGATCTTGTGTTCTCCCCCGCCTTGACTTCAATCGCAGACAAGCATCCCTGCTTCTCTACTACAAAGTCGATTTCCGCACGATTATCTCGCGCCCAATAATGCAGTGGATAACCCATGGCTGAAAGCTGTTGGGCAACGTAGTTTTCGGTAAGTGCACCCATGAATGTGCCGCCGATGCCGGCAAGAATATCGGCGCGTTGAGCACCGGCCTTGGAGACCAGCAGCCCTGTATCCGCCTGATAGATTTTAAAAGCAGAAGGGTTAACGAAGGCCTCTAAAGGGCTTTCGATCTGCCCGACTAGGCTGCAGCGCGCCACCGTACCCGACAATACAAGCCAATCGAGAGCATCTCCAAAGAGAGACGCATTGCCCCCCGCTCGCACTACCTTGTATTGAAATTTACGATTCTCTTTGGCAAGCTGCTGTGGAATGGAATCGAAGCACGCACGCGTCTTTGCGCTCAAGCGTTCATCAGCATATTTATTGGTGTCGGCGGAATATCCGTCGAGAATAATCCGATGCTTTTCGGCCACATCAATGATTGACTGATCATCGATGTACGTTTGGACCGCCTCGGGCATTCCGCCAACAACAAGATACTGTCGATAGAGCCCAAGCGCCTTTTCATGAAGGCTTGGCGCAAGAGGACCCATTATCTCGAATGATGAGCGTATCTCGTCGACCAGCTGATCGTGCCCCATCGCCCAGAGAAACTCCTCGAAATCGAGTGGAGTCATCTCAATCAAGTCGGTCTTTCCGACGGGGAACGAATACGACTGATGGTTAATGGCAACCCCAAGAAGCGACCCGGCAGCCGCAACGTAATACTCGGGAGCATCTTCGCAAAAGTATTTAAGGGAAGTGAGCGCTTCCTCGCATGCCTGGATCTCGTCAATGAACAGTAAGGTTTTGCCAGGCACGATACGCTGTCCCGTACGAGCCTCGATCGCACGTACGATCGAATGAGGATCAAGACCGCCCGAAAAATCCGCTCGCGCCGACCGGTCGTTCTCAAGATTAACGTAGACAACCGATTCGAAAAGATCCTGGGCGTGCGTTCTGAGCAAATAGGTCTTGCCACACTGGCGCACGCCTTTGACCAGCAAAGGTTTTCTATCAGCTCTGTCTCGCCATTCCCTAAGGAGCTCGTCTGCCTTGCGACGCATACGTAACCTTCCCTCATGAACTTCTATTTGACAATATTTTAACGCGGATTAATTTGTTTTCAGTTATTTTTCTGCGTTTAAAAATTGTTCTATACGGCACTTGAGGGAATTCGCCCCTATCTCTCGGTAAGGACAGCAAGCATTTCCACCAACGCTGATTGCCATGCGTTCTTCTTGTCCTTAGGCGAGCTTGCGAGCGAGCTCTCGCACCTCTTTCAACTTGGGCGACGATGCCATGCTGTCGCGCTCGGTCATGCCACCAATCGTGACAATGCCCTGGTCCTCCCACTTGCAGTACGCGCAGGTTGACTTGTACATAGCGATCGCCGCATCATAGACACCCTCGCTGTGGCTATCGAGCAAAAGGGCCGTCTTGGTGAACGGGAAACCCGTGGCACCGAAGGCGTACAGGCGGTCGATGGCGGTCTTTTCCTGCGCAGTGATGTCAAACCAGTAGATAGGCGAAGCGAAGACAACCATGTCGGTGTCTTTCAGCGACTCAATCACGTTGGCCATGTCATCCTTCTGCACGCAGACGCCCTCATGGGCGAAGCAGTACTGGCATCCCAAGCAGCCGGCGATCTTCTTGCTGGCAACGCGGATGACCTCGACCGTATGGCCGCCCTCACGCGCGGTCTCGGCAAACGCCTCGACCATGGTATCGGTATTGGCGCCCTTACGCGGGCTGCCGCTCAATACAACGATATTCATAGGATTCCCTCTCCTTCATGCTGCAGGCGCGCAGCATTTTTTCTTGTAACCAAAACAAATGGGGTTAATCAATCGCCAGCAGGCCATATCTCTTGCTCAAGTTCCCTAAAGAAGCTCAAGGCGATTGCGATTGCCTTATACAACATCGAAAACCAAAGAGGGGCCATAGCAACGTCGCCTGCCTGAAATGGCACGCTGTCAAGATCAACTACGGGGATCGTGACGAGCCGATACCGCCCGCATGCCCCCTTCGGAATAGGCGCTGAGCAGCTCCTGAGCGTGGGCAAACTCGGGCCCTCGCCTCCAACCGAGCAGGCGGTTGACCGCGAGATTTCCCTGGACGTTGTGGACGAAGAGCAGATAGGCGTCCTCGCGCGAAAGCCCAGTCTCCTCCATGATCGAGGGAACCATCTGCTCGGCGCCGCGCTCGACGACGCGCTGTGCCACCCGAGCGTACGCGTCGTCATCCGAGTAGAGCAGATAATAGTCATCGTTTGCCGGCGGACGCTGGCAGAGGGCACCCGCCTCCGTTCCCTCGAGCGGCGGCACCGCCGCCAAGGCCTCGTCGATAAGCGCGTCGAGCAGGGCGAACTTGTCCTCGTAGTGCAGATAGAACGTGCCACGGTTAATATCGGCACGGCGGCAGATATCCGCTACCGTCATCTTCGCGAAGCCGACCTCGGCCAGCAGCGCGAAGAACGCCTCCCGTATGACCGAGAGTGTATAGCGTCGGCGACGATCGATCTTCCCCGCTTCCATTACCCCTCCAATTGCAACGCTCGACAATGCCCGGCAAACGCTCGTTTATCGACAGCAGGCCGAAGCTGTTCATTGCTCTTAAGCAAATCGACATGGATACTTTTTATAGACACGTGTTTATAATAGCTGAAAGAAGGTATCCAGTGACCCTGTACGAGCAGCTCGTTATCGAGCTCACCAACCGATCGTTTTCCCTTCATGCCGCCTACCGCAGCGGCAGCACGCCCTATGAGCTGAGTGACCGCGAGCCCGAGCCCTACGACCAGCAAATCGAGGACTTCGCCCGTATGATCGAAGAAGCCGATTGCGTGCTGGTGGGCGGGGCCTCCGGGCTCTCCGCGGCGGGCGGCGGCGACTTCTATTACGAGGACAACGCAACCTATCGCAGGCATTTCGGCAAATTCGCCGAGCGCTACGGTTTCAAGGGCGCTTTCGAGGGGTCGTTCTACCGCTGGCCCACCGCCGAGGCGCGCTGGGGATACCTCGCCACCTTCCTCGACACCACGCTCAACGCCCCGCTGCGCAAGCCCTACAGGGACCTCGACGCCATTCTCGCCGAGAAGGATTTCTTCGTGCTCACCACCAACCAGGACACGCAGTTTGTGAAGCTCTATCCCTGGGAGAAAGTGGCAGAGATCCAAGGCGACCACCGCTTCTTTCAGTGCTCCCGCTGTTGCACCGACGCGGTGTGGGATGCGGTCGAGCCGGTCTCCAACATGGTAGAGGCCATGGGAGACGGCCTTGAGGTTCCGACAGAGCTCGTGCCGCGCTGCCCGCACTGCGGGGCAGAGGCGTTCCCCTGGGTTCGCGGCTACGGCAACTTCCTGCAGGGCGAACTCTACGAGGAGCAGTACCGCAAGGTGTCCGACTGGCTCGACGCGCACGCACGGCAGAGGATCCTCTTCCTCGAGCTGGGTGTGGGCCGCATGACGCCCGCGTTTATCCAGGAGCCGTTCTGGGCCCTCACGGCGCAGTTACCGCAGGCCAGCTACATCGCCGTAAACAACAAGACGCAGTTTCTCCCCCGCGCGATCGAGGATCGGGGGCTCGCCGTTCGCGCCGACATCGCCGACGTGCTTGCCGACGTGCGCAAGACGCTGGGGAGGTAGCGCATGGAGACGGCGAAAGCAGTTCGCATAGGCAGGGCGCTAGCCGAAGCGGATCTTGTCATCATCGGCGCTAGCAACGGACTGGACATGGCAGAGGGGCTCAACCTTTTCTGCGCCGATGCTCATTTCCAAGAGGCGTACGGGGACCTCGCCCAGGCAGACGGCATCGGCTGCATACTGCAGGGGCTTGCCTCCCCGGATGCCAGCGTGCGACGCCGATGGGCCGAGCGGTTTCATCAAAAGGAATATCTCGAATATGAGCCCAGCCCGCTCATGAACGAGCTGCGGCGTCTTACAGAGCACGCTGACACCTTCGTGATCACGTGCAATATCGACGGGCACTTCGTACGCGCAGGGTTCAACGAGAACCGCGTGCTCGAGACGGAGGGGGGCGTACGCACGTCGATCGACGAGCGGCGTCTCGCCCATCCAGACGCCCTCGCCACGGCCCAGCTCGAGGAGCTCGAGCGCCTTGTGCAAGCCCATCGCAACGGCAGGGTCACCATCCTCGAACTTGGCGTGGGACTGCGCAACGGCATCATAAAGCACATGCTCGCCCAGATCGCGAACGTCTGCGAGCACGCCACCTACATCGTGTTCAACTACAGCCAGGCCATGGCGCCCGACGCCTCGTGCGAGACGATTCTCGTTGACGGCGATATGACCCCGGCTTTCGAGGAGATTGCCCAATGCCGTCTCTAGAGAGGGAAGCGTATAGGCTTCGAAGCCTTATCGACGATGCCGACGCCATCATCGTCGGCATCGGCTCGGGCATGTCAAGCGCCGCCGGGTTCAACCATTACAACCGCGCAGGCATGGCGCGCGCCGGAATGACGGACTGGCAGCAAGCCTTTGGCTTCAAGAGCCTTTTCGACGGCTTCTACCACCTCTACCCCAGCCTCGAGCAGCAATGGGCATACTATGCGCGATACATCGACTTC
>CAUCNB010000017.1:0-31510 GCA_958444075.1 uncultured Collinsella sp.
CTGAGAAATTATTCTAGTCTGAGAATATAGTTTCAGGCACGCCTACAGAATGCCGTCCCCTTGGGCGCAAATAATAGGCGGAGCAGCCGTTCAGGTCGCCCCGCCGCAGGTAAACCGCTTAGTTGGTATGTCCGCCGCCCGCTGTCATTTGGGCTGCATGCTCCAGCTGGTCCGCTATGGCCTCCCAGCTTTCGCGGGCGGCCTTCGTAGAACCGGGAAAGTTTACGACAAGTGTATGACCTCGTTGCATGCAAATAGCGCGCGAGAGCATAGCGCGGTGCGTCTTGGTCATGGAGTAGGCACGGATCGCCTCTGCAATACCCGGCACATCGCGCTCGCAAACGGCACGCGTCGCCTCGGGCGTCACATCGCGCATCGAAAGCCCCGTGCCGCCGCAGGTGAGCACGACATTGGCGTGGCACTCATCGGCGGCTTCCACAATGGCATCACCGATCTCGCTGACGTCGTCGCGCACAACCACATGTGAGGCGACCGTCCAGCCCTGCGCCTCGATAAGTTCCTCGAGTGCGGCTCCGGCCTCATCCTGGGCAAGATCGCGCGTGTCCGAACACGTCACGATCGATATCTTCAGCTCCATAGTATTCCTCCTACAACACGGCGCCCTCAGGCAGGTCGACGCGAACAATGTCCACGACATCGCCCACCTTGAGGTCGCACGGTCCTTCGTCAACACGCAACAGGCAGTTAGCCCGCTGCATCGTGCCGAGCAGCGCCGAATTCTGCGTCTTGGCCTCGGTCACCAACAGCTCACCGGTCTCGGGGTCGCGCAAAACCGTGGCGCGATCGAAGAAGCGGCGATGCTGTCGCTTTTTCACGCCGTGCGTGAGCGTCGCCTGCTGCACGGGACGCGTACCCTCGGCAAAGCCGCGCATCTTGCGGATCGCGGGGCGGGCGAGCATCTCAAAGCCCACATACGCCGCCGCGGGATTGCCCGAAAGCCCCAAATACGGCTTGCCCCCAAGCAGGCCAAACGTGATGGCTTTGCCGGGACGCATCGAGATGCGGTCGAAGAGCACCTCGCCCTCGCGCCGGACGAGCGCCGTCACATAGTCGTAATCGCCCGCCGAGGCACCGCCGCTCGTAATGACAAAATCGCACTCCTGCACGGCGCGATGCACGAGCTCGGCGATTGCCTGCTCATCATCGGGAGCGATGCCAAAGAACACCGGCTCGGCGCCGGCATCGAGTGCCTCGGCCATCAACGCCGACGAGTTGGAGTCGCGAATCTGCCCGCGCGCCGGCAGCTCACCCGGCGCGACCAGCTCCGTGCCCAGCGAGATAATGCCCACACGCGGCGCGGCATGCACCTTCACGCTCGCATACCCGGCGCTCGCCAGCAGGCCAGCGCCGGCCGGGGCCACAACCTCGCCGGCGTGCATCACAACATCGCCGACATGGGCCTCCTCGGCGGCAGAGCGAACGTTCTCCCCTACCTTGGCAGGCGCCGAGAAGCTCACGTGCGAGCCCTCGTTGCCGTCGCCGTCAAGCACCTCGACGATCTCGTATTTCACCACGGCATCGGCACCTTCGGGTACCGGCGCGCCCGTCATGATGCGGACCGTCTCGCCCACGCCGACCACGCCCTCAAAGACATGGCCCGCGGCCTCGTGTCCGACAACGTCGAGCGTCACCGGCGCCTCGCCAGATGCCTGCGCCAAGTCCGCCGAGCGCACGGCATATCCGTCCATAGCGCTGTTGGCAAACGGCGAAATGTCGATATCGGCCACCGCGTCCTCTGCCAAGGGAAGACCGGCGGCCTGCCACACGGGAATCTCGACAACTTCGGTGCGATTCACGTGCGACAAGACGATCGCCTGCGCGTCCTCCAACGGAATGAGTTTCTCAACCATATACACCTCTAGCATGCTGCGGCGCGCAACAAAAGCGCCGATTCTTTATGTTTCTCTCAGTATAATCCCTCGACGCGCGACCGCGACTTGGCCTGTACCCGCAAATACATCTGTCGGCCGCAAGCCGCGAAACAAAACCAAAACCAACCCACCGGCTCGTCGCGTTTACCGCGTTTTATAATGCTCGTGTTGCAACCCAAAAGAGGAACGTATGACTTTTACCGACAAACCCGAAAGCGCAAACGAGGCGCAGGATCATTCCCAGCCGCTCGACGACGGCGGCCTTTTCTCCCTTAACGACGTCATCATGGCAGGCAGGCAACAGCTCACCCGCTCCGAGCATCTCTTGGCTGCCGACACGCGCCGCAACGCCCGCAACCTACTCGCGAGCGCCAAGCTGCTCGTGCTCGTAGTTATCGTCTCGCTCGCCATGGGCGTTGCCGCTTGGGCGTTTTTGGCCTCGCTGAATATCGCGACCGACTATCGCGAGCACCATGAGTGGATTTACGCGCTGCTCCCCGTTGTGGGCGTTGCCACCGCATGGGTGTACAAAAACCACGGCCTCGCCGCCAAGCGTGGCAACAACCTGGTCATCGACTCCGCTCTGGGCACACGCCTCATCCATATGCGCATGGCCGTCCTCACCTTCGTCTGTTCCACGCTCACGCACCTAACGGGCGGATCGGCCGGTCGCGAGGGAGCCGCGGTGCAGATTGGCGGCACCATCGCCAGCAACATCTCGAACCTCGCCCACCTCAAAAAGCATGACCACCACGACCTCATGCTCGCCGGCATCTCGTCGGCCTTTGGCGCCGTATTCGGTTCGCCCCTTGCCGGAGCTTTCTTTGGCATGGAGATGTGCTTTATCGGCAAGATCGACTACACCGCGGGCATCTACTGCCTGGTCGCCTCGTTTACCGGCTACTTTACATCACTCGCCCTGGGTACCGAGTACGAAGCGAATGTCATTGCCAACGTTCCCAACATGACGCCCAAAACGGTCGTTATCGTTGTTATCAGCGCAATTATCTTCGGCCTGACGGCACGCCTCTTTGCCTGGTCGGTTCGAACAGTCAAGAACCTGTACGGTCGCTTTATCACCAATTACCTCATTCGCGCACTTATAGGCGCACTCGTGGTTTTGGCCGCCTATGCCCTCCTCGACGCCTGGGACTACGCCGGCCTTTCCACGTGGCTTTCCGGCGCCGGATTTGCAGGCAACACCACCCTGGCGGACGCAGTCATCAAGTTGGTCGTCACAGCGCTTACCCTGGGCGCGGGCTTCCAAGGCGGCGAGGTCACGCCCCTGTTTGGCATCGGTGCGGCACTCGGTGGCTGGATCGGTTGCCTTACTGGGCTCGACCCCAGTTTTCTGGCGGCTCTCGGCATGCTCGGCGTGTTCTGCGCCGGCCTCAACGTGCCCATCACCACCTGCATGATGGCCATCGACCTGTTCCACGGCACAGCCGCCGGGTTCTTTGTCATCGTGGCCTTTATCAGCTACCTAACCGGCGGACACCGCGGCGTGTACCCCGCCCAGCGCATCATCTCACCCAAGCGCCGTTCGCTTATTGTGGATGAGGGCGGTACGGTAGCGGATGCTATCGAGCGCCACAACGACCTGATAGAGTAGACGTTAGTATTCGCCGTGCAGCCACAATCGGGGGCAATTCGACCCGAGCGCGACCGCACCGTCACGTTATACGCCGGGAGTCGCCCCATGCACGCAACTGATTTTGGTCGCACGCTCATCATCGCCAACCCAGCCGCCCAGTCGGGTGCGGCGCGCGAGGTCGCTGAGCGCCTGCAGCGCTTTTTAGACATGACCGCGCGCTCATCCCAGTTTGACTTGGTACTGACCGAGCGCATGGGGCATGCCAAGGAACTTGCCGCACAGGCCCAGGGCTACCGCACCGTTATCGCTCTTGGCGGCGACGGCGTGATCCACGAGGTCGTCAATGGGCTTATGAAGCATACGCAGGTAGCCCGCCCCGCCCTTGCCGTCCTGCCCGTGGGCTCCGGCAACGATTTTGCCCAAACGCTCGGTATCGACGATTTCTCCGGCAAGGATTTTGGCGCGCTGCTCACCTGCGAGCTGCAACGTCAGGACATCGGGCGCATTCGCTCATGGAGCCCTGCAAGCGGTAGCGGCGAGGCGACGGTCGAGTATTATGACCAGACGCTTTCGGTCGGTATCGACGCCGCCATCGGCCTGGGAACCACCGAGCTGCGCAAACAGACTGGCTTGACGGGCGCTCCGCTCTACACCCTCTCGGGCCTTGAGCAGTTTGGCCTACGCTATCGCAACTACCCCATGAAAGTCAGCTTTGACGGCGCGCCCGCCGAGCGCGTGCGGGCGATTATCATGGCGATTCAGCTGGGCCCCACCTATGGCTCGGGCTATCGCATCTGCCCCGATGCCGACCCCTGCGACGGCATACTCGATGTCTGCTACGCCTGCGGCCCCGTCCCCCGCGCCGTTGCCCTGCCTATGTTTCTTTCGGCCAAGGACGGCCACCACACCAAGTTGCCGCCGGTTCGTATGCGCCGCTGCCGCCATGCCGAGCTCACCTTCGAGCAGCCCGATTACCCCATCCAGGCCGACGGCGAGCCCATTGTCGCCTCGCGCATCGAGGTTGACGTCCTCGGCAGCGCCCTCCAAGTTTGGCACCCCGCCCGCTAGCAAGGCCTGCGGGACAAACGGCTACTCGTCGCTGCCCGGCTTGCGACGGTTGGCCTTTTTAATGGCTTTGAAGTGCTTGTCATTAAGCCTGCGTTGGCGAGAGCGCTGGGGTACCTTGGTCTTTACGCGTCGGCGCGGTGGACGCCCGCGACGCTCAAGCTCAGCGCGCAGCTTACGCAGGCAGCTACTACGGTTTTGGAACTGACTGCGGCTCTCGCGCGCCGTCACGGTAATCCCCGAAGGGATATGTTTCATGCGCACCGCTGAATCCGTTGTGTTCACACCCTGACCACCCGGGCCCGTAGCGCGAAACACCTGCACCTCGCAATCGCGCGCCAACTCTTCGGCCGCCATCGCGGCATAGCGCGCATACTCGCGCCATCCCATCTTGTTCTCATCCATATCAACACCTCCCCTCATACAAAAAAATGTGACAAAGGGACAGTCCCTTTGTCACATCGCATACCAATCGCTTGTGTTGCGCGCTTAGGCGAAGGTGATCTCGCCGTTCTCGCAGTCCATATCGGCAATGCGAGCCAGGCTCTCAACGCGGAAGCCGCGCTCGCGGAGCTTATCGCCACCGCCCTGGAAGCCTTTCTCCACCGCAATGCCAATGCCAGCAACCTCGGCGCCCGCAGCCTCGCAGATCTTAATAAGGCCCTCGAGCGCACAGCCGTTGGCCAAGAAGTCGTCGATAATCAGGACCTTATCGCCCTCGGACAGGAAGCGCTTGCCCACGATGACCGGGTACTCCTTCTGCTTGGTAAAGGAGTAGATGGTCGTGGCATACTGCTCGCCGTCGAGGTTAATGGACTGGGCCTTCTTGGCAAAGACCACCGGCACGCCGCCAAAATGCTGGGCTGCAATGCAGGCCATGCCAATGCCCGAAGCCTCGATTGTCAGGATCTTGTTGATCTCGACGCCCTCGAACAGACGGGCCCACTCAGCGCCCATGTGATCGAACAGCTCAACGTCGCACTGGTGGTTGAGGAAGGCATCAACCTTAAGGACGTTACCGGCCTTTACGATGCCGTCATGGCGAATACGATCCTCAAGCTCCTGCATGGCGCAACCCCTTCTCGCGGCAACGATACCGCGCGATTAATAAACGTTGCTCGATAGTCTACCACGGACCGACCCCCGCCCGTCCCACAAGCCACATCGCACCACAAACCAGTCTTTTTGGGACGGCGCGAATCGTGGCAGACAGCCTCCCAACACGCTAATGGCGGGCGCGCATCTTCACCAAACGCACCATGGCGAGCGCAAAGCCCACAGCGGCCACAGCCATGAGCACGTAGAACACCGAGCGAAAGCCGAATAAGAACACATCCGAACGGCCTGCAACGAAACTGGTCACGGCCTCGCCCATCGCCACGCTCATCTGCCCATACAGGATATGCGACGCCGCCGTAATGCCCACTGCCATGCCGGCATAGCGCGCCAAACTGCCCAAGCTGCCCGCAAAACCGAGTGCCTCGCGCGGAGCCGAGCCCATATACAGCGAGTTATTGGGGCTCTGGAAAATCGACGTGCCGCACGACATAAACGCGACACAGCACACGATCACAGGGATGGAGGAGTGCTCGTCGAGCGTGCTTACCGCAAAGAGACCGCATACGTACACACCCAGGCCGACCGCCGTGGGATCCTCGCAGCCAACACGGTCCGAAACCGTACCCGAAAGCGGCCCGATAAAGGCATTCACCATCGGCAGCGCCAAAAAGAGCAGTCCGGAAATATCGGAGCTAAAGCCATGGGCATCCTGGAAATAGAACGGCAGCACAAACTCAGATGCACCGATGCCGATAAACACAATAAGCATGCATGCCAAGTTAATCGTAAAAGCCGAACTCGCAAAGCAGCGACGAGCGGCCTCGATCAGGGACATGGGGCGCTCGCCAGCCTCCGGCTTAACATGCGGCAGCGTATAGAGCCCCACGATAAACGAGATGACGCCAATGGGCAGGTTGATGAGGAAGATACTCTCCCAGGGAAAGCTTGCCACCAGCATGCCACCCAGCACGGGGCCACACATCATGCCGAGAGCCACGAAGGTCGCGAGAATACCCATGGCACGACCGCGCTCGCGCGCCGGAAACGACTCGGTGATGATACCCATGTTGTTGGCCATGGCCGCCGCACAACCGACGCCCTGCACAATGCGTGCCAGAATAAGAACTTCGAGCGAGGCCGAAAGGCCGCACAGCAGCGAGCCGACCGAAAAGACGATGACGCCCAGCTGGAACACATTCACCTTGCCGCGCACGTCGCCCAGACGGCCAAACGGCAGCATAGCCACGCACGTCGCAAGCAGATACACCGAGCTTACCAGCTGAATGCGATCGAGACCCACGCCCAGCTCCTTTTGCATCACGGGCAGCGCCACGGTCACGACGGTCGAATCAAGGCACACCATGAACGTCATAATGAGCACCGTAAACAGGATTGCCCATTTGTTCTTGCCGTGGGTGTCGCCCTCAAGGGCAATGCGCTCGCGGCGCAGCTGCTCTGCGGTCTTCTCCATATCTATCCTTTCGAGTGGCGCAACACAAAAACGGAGCCCCAATCGCCTGCAAACAGTCGCGATTGGGGCCCCGCCTACGGAATCGGAACTTAAAAGGTCGTCGAAGCCTTCTGTCGGCATCGGCGCCTTGCACGAACGCTAGCCTAGCACTGCTCGAGCGCCTGCTCAAGGTCGGCAATCAGATCGGCCGTGTCCTCGAGGCCGCACGACAGGCGCACCATGTCGGCAGAGATGCCGCAGGCGATGAGCTCCTCGTCGTTCATCTGGCGATGCGTGGCGTTAGCAGGATGCAGGCAGCAGGTGCGGGCATCGGCAACATGCGTGGCGATCTGGGCGAGCTTGAGGCTCTTCATAAAGGTCTCGGCAGCCGCGCGACCACCGTTAAAGCCAAAGCTCACGACGCCGCACGTACCGTTGGGCATGTACTTTTGAGCCATGTCATAGTACTTGTCGCCCTCCAGGCCCGGATAGCTCACAAAGCGTACCTTGGGATGGCTCTGCAGGAACTTAGCGACCGCCAGGCCGTTCTCGCAATGGCGCGGCATGCGCACATGCAGGCTCTCGAGCGAGCTGTTCAGGAAAAACGCCGCCTGCGGGTTCTGCATGGGACCAAGATCGCGCATAAGCTGCGCGGTGGCCTTGGTAATGAAGGCGCCCTCGCGGCCGAACTTCTCGGCATAGGTCACGCCATGGTAGCTCTCATCGGGCGTGGTGAGACCCGGGAACTTGTCAGCATGGGCCATCCAGTCAAATTGGCCGTGGTCGACGATCACGCCACCCAAGTAGGCCGCATGGCCATCCATGTACTTGGTGGTGGAGTGCGTAACGATGTCGGCGCCCCACTCAAAGGGACGGCACATCACGGGCGTCGGGAAGGTGTTGTCGACCATCAGCGGCACGCCGTGGTCATGCGCGGCCTTGGCAAAGCGCTCAATATCGAGCACGGCAAGGGCAGGGTTGGCGATGGTCTCGCCAAAGACGAGCTTGGTGTTGGGCTCAAAGGCAGCCTCGAGCTCCTCATCGGTGCAGTCGGGAGCGACGAAGGTGCAGGTGACACCCATGCGACCCATGGTGTGGGCAAGCAGGTTGTAGGTACCGCCGTAGATGGCAGAGCTTGCGACCACGTGATCGCCGGCGCCGGCAACATTAAAGATCGCAAGGAAGTTCGCAGCCATGCCCGAGCTCGTAAGCATCGCAGCGGTACCGCCCTCCATCTCGCAGATCTTAGCGGCAACCAAATCGCACGTGGGGTTCTGCAGACGGCTGTAGAAGTAGCCCGACTCCTCCAGGTCAAATAGCTTGCCCATATGCTCAGACGTGTCGTACTTCCACGTGGTGGACTGGTAGATGGGCACCTGGCGCGGCTCCGCATCGCCCGGGCGATAGCCGCCCTGAACACACGTGGTACCGATGGTCTGCTTGCTCATATCTAGCTCCCTTGCCTAGGTTACATTTTTATTCGGTTCACAATACCGCTACCCCGCACCCCTCTCAACCCATCCCGCCGATAGGTTATGAGACAAATAAATCAGGTTTATTTGTCCCAAATCTTAAGAAAGTGTTCGATGGCGAAAAACAATGAGATATGCACTGCGGTCTCGATAAGCGAATGCGCCAGCAAGGGTACCATAGGCGGGTACACCGTAATCAAGGAGACACCGATGAAGCAAATCGATACAACCCAGCTCGACATCACCGCCTGTCAGGCTCAGGCTGCCGAGTACCACGCCCGCGGCTTTAACTGCGCCCAGGCTGTCGCTTGCACGCTCGCGCCCGCTGTGGGGCTCGACCCCCAGATCGCCTTTACCCTCACCGAGGGCTTTGGCGCCGGCATGGGCGGCATGACCGAGACCTGCGGCGCCATCTCGGGCGCCGTGGCCATCATGGGCTTTGTGATGAGCGACGGTATGGAGAACCCCAAGACCAAGGGCCAGACCTACAAGCTGTCGCGCGAGATTGCCAAGCGCTTTGGCGAGAAGAACACCACGACCGTCTGCGGCACGCTCAAAGGCGTCGGATCGGACCAGGGTCCGCTCCGCAGCTGCCCCGGCTGCATCGACGACGCCGTCGACATCGCCTGCGATGTGCTAAAGCAGCTCGCCGAGTAAACGGCGACAACATAAAACGATGGCCGGCGCGCTTGGGATTCATCCAAAAGCACGCCGGCCGCCGTCGTTAGAACTCGGCAAATTCGGGAGCGCCGACCTCAATCTCCTCGCGCCCCGCCATAAGCTCGCGCATCTTAACGCAAAACGGCTCCTGCTCCCCCGCCTTAAACACCAAATGAATCGTCACGGCATCCGCGTACTCGGTATCCGAAACCTTGGCACCGGAATCCTGGGCCAAGCGAAGCACCTGCTCATACTGCGGATAGGCCACATGCACGTCAACAGGCACGACACTCGTCATCTCGACGATCTGCCCGGCCTCCTGAGCCGCGGCCACCGCCGCCTGCGTCGCCGCGGTATAGGCGCGTACCAAGCCACCGGGCCCCAACAACGTACCACCATAATAGCGTGTCACTACGCAGCAAACATTTTTGAGCTCCGCACCGCGCAACACCTCGAGTGTCGGCATACCGCTCGTGCGGCTCGGCTCACCATCATCGCTCTGGCGCTCGCGTCCATCGACCAAAATCCACGCGGGAACATTGTGTCGAGCGTCGTAATGACGCTTGCGAACCATCTCGATAAAGGCATTCGCCTCGTCCTCGGACTCAATATGGACCAGCTGGGCAATAAACCGACTCTTGCGGTCCACAAACTCGCCCGAAACCTCAATATTCGATTGCAGAGTAAAATAGCTGTCCAACAAAGCCCCTCAACAAAACTAAGCGCGGCAACAAACAGCCTCAATAATACGATAACCCTAGTAAAAAGAATGGCAACGCCGATGATTCCGTCAACGAAAGCGAGAACCCGTCAGCGCGAGCAAGGTGCCTTGAAAGCCGAGGGCATTGACCTTATGGTCATGCCCGAAGGTTTGAAAGGCAGATTGCCGCGCTGACGGGTTCGCAGCGTCAACAAAGTGCCAAGTGGGCCGATAAGCCGGGTTCTGTCGTGAACGGTCATTTATCTTGTCTGCACGTTACCGCGCAGCTCCACGCACGCTACCCGAACGCGGACCGGGCCGGCCCATAGCGTTCCTATTCGCGCTTGCTCCGGATGGGGCTTGCCAAGCCGCCGTGTTGCCACGACGCTGGTGGTCTCTTACACCACCGTTTCAGCTTTTCCCTTTACGCCTTGCGGCGCAGGTGGGAGTCTTCTTTTCTGCGGCGCTTTCCGTCGGATCACTCCGCCCGGCCGTTAGCCGGCATCCCGCCCTCTGGAGCCCGGACTTTCCTCACGCGTGCTGCAAGCAGCACATCGCGCGACCGTCTGGCCCACTCAGCAGTGCAAGAGTGTAGCACACCGCCAGCACACACAATGGCACAACGCAAGCGCTCGCACGATAAACCAAGAACCACCCATGCGCTACAATAGTCCCGTCGATGGGCAACGTCGTCAGTCGAGACGCGACCGCGCTCCGCACCCCTCCGTCTACTCGGTGCGTTCCCGCCTCCTCCCCGAGGCGGGATGTCGGCATTTTTTCATGCGCCGTCAACTCAATAGCAAGCGAATAACCCAAACAGCATTACGCGCGGGCACTACCGAACACCTCAGCAGCAAATGCAAAAAGGGACCCGTCCATTGCGGACGGATCCCTTAAAACAAGTGATCGTCAAACCGATTTACTCGGCGTCGGTCTCCTCGTCCTTCTTCTCGGAAGGCAGCGGAGTAACCTCGATCTCGACGCCCAGAGTCTCAGCAGCGGACTTCATGGACAGGGAGATACGACGACGGTCGAGGTCGATCTCCATGACCTTGACCTGAACCTTGTCGCCCACGTGGGTGACCTGAGAAGGCTGATCGACGTGCTTGTTGGCCATCTCGGAGATGTGCACCAGGCCCTCGATGCCCTCGCCCAGGTCGACGAAAGCGCCAAACGGGACAAGCTTGGTCACAGTGCCCTCGACGATAGCGCCGACGGGGTACTTCTTGACCAGTGCGCGCCACGGATCCTCGGTGGTCTGCTTGAGACCCAGGGAGATGCGCTCGCGGTTGAGGTCGACGTCGAGAACCTCGACCTCGACCTCCTGGCCGACCTTGACAACCTCGGAAGGATGGTTGACGTGGTTCCAGGAGAGCTCGGAGATGTGGATGAGGCCGTCGATACCGCCGAGGTCGACGAAGGCGCCGAAGTCGACGATGGAGGAAACGGTGCCCTGGAGACGCATGCCAGACTTGAGCTTGGACAGGATCTCGGAGCGCTCGGCCTTACGGGACTCCTCGAGCACGACGCGACGGGAGAGGACAACGTTGTTACGGTTGCGGTCCATCTCGATGACGCGGGCCTCGATGCGGGTGCCCATGTAGGAGGTGAGGTCCTTGACACGACGGAGGTCGACGAGGGAAGCGGGCAGGAAGCCACGCAGGCCGATGTCGAGGATCAGGCCGCCCTTGACAACCTCGATAACCTCGCCCTCGACGTTCTCGCCGGAGTTGAACTTCTCCTCGATGCGGTTCCAAGCACGCTCGTACTCAGCACGCTTCTTGGAGAGGACCAGACGACCGTCCTTGTCCTCCTTCTGGAGAACCAGGGCCTCGATGGGATCACCGAGTGCAACGATGTCTGCAGGGTTAGCGTCCTTGCGGATGGACAGCTCGCGGACCGGGATAACGCCCTCGGACTTGAATCCGATGTCAACGAGCACCTCGTCATGCTCGATCTTAACGACAGTGCCGTTAACGAGATCGCCCTCATCAAAGTCGGTAATCGTACCGTCGATGAGGTTGTTCATCTCCTCCTCATTGACATCGTCAAGAGAGAAAATGGACGAGTTCTGAATCTCACTCAAAGGTGGACCCCTTTCGAACTACGGGGCCCCGATTGCTAGGACCTACAGAAGGGTGCGACAAGCACACAACGTTTAGGAACACTCGGGAGCCGACAGATACTAATGTGACGCTTATGCAATCACGTTCGTATAGGTTACGGGGAAATGAGTTCGATTTCAAGCGTGAACTGCGATTTTTTACTCGTGTGGAGACTTTTTCGTAATCTTATGAACACACGTCTCCGCAACTTGACGATAACCAGCCAGGCATTCGGCTTTGGGGTAAAGTATCCGGAGCCAACGATTCTAGATCGATTTTTCGAGAAAGGTGCCCGCGTGCTCAAAGCAGTCGTTTTCGATATGGACGAAACGCTTCTTAGCATCAACCTCAACGCGTTCATCCTTCGATATTTTAAGGATGTCTCTTCGATGCTCGCGGATATCGGTCGCCGCAGCCGCGGTGGCACGATGGCACGCCTCGGCACCATCCTGGTCGACCTCAACGCCAATCGCCGCAGCAGCACGGACAATCGCACCAATCTTGAGTTTTACCAAGAAGAGGTCGAGCGCCGATGCGGCATTTGCCTCTCGGACCCACTTATCTACGAGGCGTTTACCTACTACGACCGCGAAGTTCTTCCGTACAAGAATGACGAACTCATCAACGCCCATGCCATGCCGGGCGCACACGCCGCGCTTCAGACCGTACAGGACGCAGGGCTGCGCTGCGCGCTCTTTACCAACCCCAGCTTTCCGCAGGGGGCCATCGAGTGCCGCATGGGTTGGGGCGACCTGGCCGACGCCCCCTTTGAGCTCGTCACGCACATGGGAAACGCCACCCGCTGCAAGCCTGATGCCGCCTACTATCTAGAGCAGCTTCAGGTGATGGGACTCGAACCGCACGAGGTCCTTATGGTGGGCAACGATCCCAAACGCGACTTCCCTAGTCCCGCCTGCGGCATTCAGACTGCCTATGTAGGCCAGGGCAAGCCCAACCGAGTCACCTGGCGCGGAACCATGGAAGGCTTCGCCCGCGACTTTAACGCCGTAGTAGAAGCCTTCTACGAACACCAAGTAGCCGACGAACTGTCCTAGCACACTTGGGTTTTGCCGATCATGATGTTGAGGATCTCGACGTCGGTATCTTTCATGCCCACACGGCCTACGTAGCCCATACTGGCGATTGTCTGCTCAACGGTATCTTGGATCAGGCCCTCGCCGGCGCGGAAGCCGCGACCCTGCATGGCCATATCATGGCCCAGAATCGCTGCATCGACGGCAGCCGAGATCTTGGCGGCACAGCTCGCCTTGGCGCCGTCGCACACGATGCCGCCCACGTTACCGAGCGTATTCGAGACCGTCGCGCCAATCTGCTCGCGCGTGCCACCGCACAGCCAGGTAATCGCAGCGCCGGCGCCGCACGCGGCGCAAATAGCACCGCAAAACGCCGAAAGCGCACCAATATAGCTCTTGATATGCACGGCGATAAGATCGGACAGCATCACGGCGCGCACCAGACGCTCGTGGTCGCAGCGCAGGTACTCGGCATACTCCATGACGGGCAGTGCGCAGGTAATGCCCTGATTGCCCGAGCCGCACACAATGGCGACCGGCAGCGCGCAACCGTTCATGCGGGCGTCGGACCCGGCGGCCGCACGGGCACGGGCACGGCAGGCGACGTCATCGGCACGAGCACCCAGCAGCGTACGACCCACCTCGGCGCCCCAAGCGTGCGCAAGGCCCTCGGCACTGATTGCGCCATTCAGCTCAATCTGACGCTCAACGGCAGCGCGGGCGCCCTCAATGTCACCGTCCTCGATAAAGTCGATGATGGAATCAATGGACATGGGCGTATCGGCGTTATCTGCCGCACGCTCGGCCACCACGCGCTCGGCGCAGGCGGCGCACTCCCCCGCCGACTTGCCGCATACCGGAATACCATCGAGCGTATGGCACGTGACATTAGTGTGGTGATCGGTAATCTCGACGACCGCGGTATGGCCCCCGGCCGTCGCAGTCACCTTGATGTAGAGGTTGGGCACACCCTCGACAAGCGACACATCGCAGTAGCCAGCGTCGGCGAGGAGCTCGGCCACGCGAGCGCGGTCTTCATCGTTAACGCTCTCGAGCACCTCGAGCGCGCTCTTAGCGTCGCCGCCCACGGCACCCAGCACGGCCGCGGCCTCAATACCGTGCATACCGCCCGAGTTGGGCACGGTCACGCTCTTAACGTTCTTGATAATGTTGCCCGAGCAGGCAACATCCATATGATCGGGTTCGCAACCGAGCGTCTGGCTCGCCAGCGCCGCTGCATAGGCAACGGCAATGGGCTCGGTGCAGCCGAGTGCACAGACAAGCTCGCGGTTCAAAACATCGCAAAACGCGGCATCACGGATGGAATCGGTAGGCATAGGTATCTCCTGCTTGCATAACGGGCTGGACTCTCAAAAAAGTTGGCTCCTTTATTTGATAACAATGCATCAAAAACCGCAACCACGGTTCCGGCGGACGGCGTTCAAGCGCAATCTGACGGCATTCATTCATGAAAAGCTAGTCTTGTTGCCTGCTAAAGCGTTTGACCAAAAAACGCCCGAGCGTTTACGCAAAAGTCGCGCTATCATGCAGTCGAACGCGGTAAACACCTTTAGCATTTGCGCCGCACAGACCAGAGAGGAACCATCCATGAAGATCGGTATCGGTAACGACCACGCCGCCGTCGAGCTCAAGAACATCATTTCCGAGCACCTGAAGGAGCGCGGCTGCGAGGTCGTGAACTTTGGCACCGACACCTCCGAGAGCTTCGACTACCCCATCGCCGGTTACAAAGTGGGCAAGGCCGTTGCCAACGGCGACGTTGACCTGGGTATCCTGATCTGCGGCACCGGCGTCGGGATCAGCCTGGCTGCCAACAAGGTCGAGGGCGTACGCGCCGTCGTGTGCTCCGAGCCCTTCAGCGCCAAGCTCTCGCGCATGCACAACAACACCAACGTGCTCGCCTTTGGCGCCCGCGTCGTTGGCTCCGAGCTCGCCAAGATGATCGTCGACGAGTGGCTCAACGCCGAGTTCGAGGGCGGCCGCCACGAGCGTCGCGTTAACCTCCTCAACGAGATCGACCACACGCGCGGCCTTAAGATCGTCGACGAGGCCTAAAGACTTACAAAGCCATACGCTAGCGCCAGCCCCCGCCCGGAAGAAACATCCGGACGGGGGCTCTTTAGTAGATTTCTAGGCGTTTACCAACAATCTACTGGAATAAAAAGGGCGCCGCGGATGGAGTTCCGCAGCGCCCAAGCCACACGCTAACAGCTTTAAGGAGTCAAAGCTGGTTTAGCCAAAGAAGCGCTTGATCTCGATCTCGGCGTTCTCCAGGCAGTCGGAGCCGTGGATCACGTTGGCGTTGACATCGACAGCGAAGTCGCCGCGAATGGTGCCGGGCGCAGCATCAAGCGGGTTGGTAGCGCCCATAAGGGTGCGCATCTTGGAAACAGCGGAGAGACCGGAAACGACCATCTTGACGACCGGACCGCTCGTCATAAAGTCGCAGAGACCGCCAAAGAAGGGCTTGTCGGCCAGATGGGCATAGTGCTCCTCGACGGTAGCGCGCTCGAGCGTGGTCATCTCCATGCGCTCGATGACAAGGCCGCTACGCTCAATACGAGCAACGATCTCGCCGATCTTGCGATCGCGCACCGCGTCGGGCTTAATCATGATGAAGGTCTTCTCGATAGCCATAAGGTAGCCTTTCAAGTAGGTTCGCGCGTGCCCAAGTCCCATTCCGGCACCCGCCTGAACTGCATCGTAACAGAGTTTTAGCTGCAGTTAAACAAAAAGCTGTTTATTGAAACGCTGCAATTTATTAAAGCGCTCCATATGTGTCACTTCTGTTTCGAAGCCCGATTAGAGTACCATCCGACCGCTCATCAACCACATGGAACAGAGCGGGCGGTCGGTTGCCACCCGCGAACGTACCCCCTTCACAACCTGCCCAAAGGTCCTACAGAAGTTCTCGACAAGCCCCTCCCCCATAGCAGCAAAATAGGGGCGCCCGCATCAGCAGACGCCCGTAAAGCTAAAACGATTTATCAATAAATGGACAATACGTCTTCAGCCAAACCTCTACTTTGCCCCGTGACCCATCTCGACAACCTTGGTTAGCGATCCAAACACGCCTTCGTCGGCCACGAGCTGCGCCTCGGCACGCTGCAGCTGCACGGCAACGGCGGCAGGGGCGGTACCGCCCTCGGTCGTGCGCGCGGCGACAATCGACGGGATATCGAGCGCCTCGGTAATATCGCGCTCAAAGAGCGGGCTTGCCTCCTGGAACACCTCAAACGGCAGGTCCTCAAGATTGCAGCCGCGCTTCTCACACATCAGGACCAGGTGCCCCACCACGGCATGTGCCTCGCGGAACGGTAGACCGCGCTTTGCCAGATAATCGGCAACATCGGTGGCGGCAAGGTGCCCCACGCCGCACTCGCGCGCCATGGCATCCCCGTTGACGGTCCAGGTCGAAATCATTCCGGCCATAACGGACAGGCACTGCATGAGCGTGTGAGCGGTATCGAGCGCGCCCTCCTTGTCCTCCTGCAAGTCCTTGTTATAAGCGAGCGGCAGGCCCTTCATGGTTACCAGCAGCTGCACCAGGTTGCCGTACACGCGACCGCTCTTACCGCGGATAAGCTCGGCAAAGTCGGGATTCTTCTTCTGCGGCATGATAGACGAGCCGGTGGAGTAGGAGTCTGAAAGCGTGATAAAGCCAAATTCGGAGCTCGACCACAGCACGATCTCCTCGGAAAGACGCGACAGGTGCATCGCCATGACGGATCCGGCGTAATGCAGATCGAGCAGGAAATCACGGTCGGAAACCGCATCGAGCGAGTTGGGAATCACGCCCGCAAAGCCAAGTTCGGCAGCCGTCATCTGGCGATCGAGCGGATAGCTCGTACCGGCAAGCGCGGCAGCACCCAGCGGGCAGTTGTCAGCGGCATCAAAGGCGGCCTTCAGGCGCGTAAAGTCGCGCGCGAACATCCAGGAATACGCCAGCAGATGATGCGAGAGCAGCACGGGCTGAGCATGCTGCATGTGCGTGTAACCCGGCAGGATTACCCTGTCGTACTTCTGAGCCGCATCCACCAATACATGGCGTAGCTGCAGGCTTGCCTCCATGAGCTCCTTGGCCAGCGCCTTGACGCCCAGGCGCGTATCGGTCGCCACCTGGTCGTTGCGCGAACGCCCAGTATGCAAGCGCTTGCCAGCCTCGCCGATACGACGCGTCAGCTCGCTTTCGATGGACATATGAATGTCCTCGTCGTTGATATCAAAGGTGAAGTTGCCGGCATCGATATCCTGTTCGATTCCGGTCAGGCCCTCGGCAATCGCCTGCTCGTCCTCGGCGCTGATAATGCCCTGGGCCGCCAGCATCTTGGCATGTGCCTTAGATCCGGCGATATCCTGCTTATAGAGATGTTTGTCAACCGGCAACGACGCGCCAAACTCCTGCGTGACCTCGGCCACGCCTGCCTCAAAACGACCGCCCCAAAGAGCCATGGAACCGTCCCCTTTCATCAAATCCCAAAACAAGCGCCCAAAGCAATGCGCCCTGTCGCTAAAGCGATTTCTCAACCGCTAGTTTTGCATATTCCCCACCATGTGCGAGGCCATATAGCTAATTTGCAAAGAAGTGACGCGCCATGCACTTGGCGCCCAACGTCTCCCTCCGAATGTTGCCCTGCGAACCATCGATCCAGGCCTTTAGGCTCATAGGAACGTCCTCGACCTTTGCAGCATCGAACTCGGGCGCGAGGGCAAGTAAAGCATGCGCGATAGCATTGAACATAATGGATACTCCCCATATATATAGGCGCAGGGCCGTCAAATTGATAGGAGGAGCCCCGCCGGACAACCCCGGCGGGGCTCGGACTCAGCCGCAGACGCGGCATCATATATGCGGGCGGAACGTAGGGGCCACCGATGTTAAGAAGTGTCAGCAAGCATAACGAAAGGTAGGGACCCCATGCGCCCGTTATGTATCACGCGGATGGGCCGCGCGGATACCAAAGGAAGGAGGCGCTAGGCCTGGGCGGCAGCAGAGCTGGGGCCCTGGACCTTAGCCCACGTCTTGAGCGACAGCGTATCGATCTCGATAAAGCCGGCGCTGGCCTTCTCGTCAAACGTAGTGTCGCGGTCGTAGGTAGCCAGACCGTAGTCATACAGGCTAAACGGGCTCTTGCGGCCGACGACATGGCAGTTGCCCTTAAAGAACTTCAGACGGACGGTGCCGGTCACGAACTTCTGGGTGTCGGCCATAAAGGCATCGAGCGCGTTTTTGAGCGGGCTGTACCACTGGCCGTTGTACACGGCGGTGGCCCAATCCTGCTCGAGCTTAATCTTGGTCTTGAGCAGGTCGCCCTCGACGCAGATGTCCTCGAGCGCCTTGTGGGCGGTGATGAGCGTCAGGGCGCCAGGAACCTCGTAGCACTCGCGACTCTTGAGGCCCACCAGACGATCCTCGACCAGGTCGAGACGGCCAAAGCCGTTGTCACCCGAAATCTTGTTGAGGGCGATGACGATCTCGGAGAGTTTCATCTTCTTGCCATCGACGGCGACGGGCTTGCCCGCTTCAAACTCAATCTCGGTGTAGGTCGGGGTGTCCGGCGTGTCCTCGGGGTTCTTGGTCATAACCCAGGCGTCGTCGAGCGGCTCGTTCCAGGGATCCTCCAGGTGACCGCACTCGATGGCGCGACCCCACAGGTTGTCGTCGATGGAATAGGGGTTGTCGTTGGCGCCCTCGGGAACCGGCACGTTGTGGGCGTGAGCATAGGCAACCTCATCGGGACGGCACTTCAGATCCCACTCGCGAACCGGGGCGATAACCTTAAGCTCGGGGTCGAGGGCCTTGACGGCAGCCTCAAAACGAACCTGGTCGTTACCCTTGCCGGTGCAGCCGTGGGCGACGTAGGTCGCGCCAAACTCGTGAGCGACCTCGACAAGCTTCTTGGCGAGCAGCGGGCGAGACAGCGCGGAGAGCAGCGGGTACTTGTTCTCGTACATGGAGTTTGCGGCGATGGCCTTAGTCAGGAACTCATCGGAGAACTCGTCGCGCAGATCGAGCACCTGGCAATCCAGAACGCCCAGGTCGAGGGCCTTCTGCTTCTTGGCGTCCAGACCGGTCTCCTCCTGGCCCACGTTGCCGCAGACACAAACGACATCGAGATTCTTCTCGTCCTGGAGCCACTTGACACATACGGATGTATCAAGACCACCGGAATATGCGAGAACGACTTTTTCCTTGCTCATGGCTGTTTCCTTTCGCCCTTGGTAGCTAGTTAGAACATCGGTCAGTTGCAAGTCATTTCGAGGTCAAAAACCGTGCAATATCAGGTTAAATAGCAAAAAGCAGCACAGCATGCCCTAGAAACATGCGTTTATATCGTGCTAAAACCCAACGACCTCAAAATGACTCTGTTGGGGCATTTCACCCCATACGAACAGAGACGATTGTTATCGTCGTCGGGAAATTGCGCGCTGGCGTCGGATGGCATTATCTGCAGTGGTGATGATCTTTACGAACTGCATCTGCCTCTCCTTTCACCTATCGCCGGGCGCAATTCTAATATCGTAAACGGTACCTTTTCTTCGGTAAGCGGTTGTATTTCCGTCTCCGTTTTCGATGGTCGCTATATTACGCTAAAGTGCCCGCAGCACAAGCGACAAATTCAAATTTCTGAAAAGTTTTTTCATTACTTTGTGAAGCGTGGTGCAAATACGCTCCGTTCCTGCGACAATACGCTCAGTTACTGGTTGATGGTTATAACGTCTGAAACAATTTCGAAACGAAAGGCGCGCTTTTATGCAAACTTACGAATCGGACATCAATATCGGAAGCATTAAGATTCTCGCCGTCGACATGGACAAGACGCTGCTCACCGACAAGCGCGTGTTGCCGCAGGGTCTTGATGAGCGCCTGGACAAGCTCGCCGACGCAGGCATTGTATTCTGCCCCGCCAGCGGACGCCCCGCCCCCAAACTCGAGGAAATGTTCGAGAGCATTAAGAACCGCCTTGCTTTTTGTCCCGACAACGGAGCCTGCGTCATCTATCGCGGCAGCTATATCTATAAGAGCAACATCGATGTGGCGCTGTATCAGCAGGTGCTCGCCCGTGCCTCGGAGGACCCGCGTGCCGTTCCCGTCTTGTGCTGCTACGACGAGTTCTATGTGCTCGCCCGCGACCATCAGTACCACGACGAGATCAGCGTCTACTACAACACGATCAACTACGTCGATAGCTTTGAGGGCCTTGATATCGAGTCCAACAAGATTTCGATCTTCTTCCCCGCCTACGATGCCGAGCCAGCGTTTCGCGAGGACTACAGCCCCGAGTTCTCGGACAAACTCTACGTCACCAATGCGGGCCGCGAGTGGATCGACTTTATGAATCTGGGCGTCGACAAGGGGTCGGGCGTCGCGCACCTGTGCGAGCAGCTGGGCATTGATATCGCTGATGCCGCCGCCGTGGGCGATACGTACAACGACATCCCCATGCTGGAGCGCGTCGGGCATAGCTTTATCGTGGACAATGCCGAGGAGCACATGAACGCGCATGCCAAATGGCGCATTCCG
The DNA here is from genome assembly GCA_958444075.1 of uncultured Collinsella sp. GTDB lineage: Bacteria > Actinomycetota > Coriobacteriia > Coriobacteriales > Coriobacteriaceae > Collinsella. The sequence continues at coordinate 20,578 of CAUCNB010000017.1, forward strand.
AGCAACAACGACGGGGGCGTACTGACGCTCATCGACGCCATCTTGGCGGCTCGTTAACGGGGCTCGTCGGACCCGGCCGGGCGCCAAGATGGCGTCTTGAGTGTCTAGATACTTAGCTGAAATGATTTGAGCAGAGGGGAGCTCCTTGTTGGGAGGGGCTCCCCTCTGTTTTGGTTACTGTGGGACAAATTAATCAGTAGTGTTTGTCCCAAATCTTAAGTATGTGGGGGCTTGCGTCTTGGGCGAGCTTGCCTTACGGAGTGCTTCCCTATTTCGCGTCGGCCCAGGTTATGCCGGTGCTGGCTTCGGCGATCAACGGTACGCGGAGGTCTACGACGTGTTCCATGACGTCGCGGACCATGGTGGTTAGGCGCTCGACTTCGTTGACGGGGCACTCAAAGTCCAGTTCGTCGTGTACCTGCAAGATCATGTGGGCGGCAAAACCCTCTTCTTCCAGGCGGCGGCTTACGCGGGCCATGGCGATCTTGATGATGTCGGCGGCGGTGCCCTGCATGGGGTGGTTCATGGCCGTGCGCTCACCAAAGCCACGGAGCTGTGGGTTTTTGGCCTTGAGCTCGGGAATATGGCGTCTGCGGCCATACATGGTCTCGGCATAGCCCGTCTGCTTGGCTCGCGCCACCACATTGTCGAGGAACGTGCGCACGCCCGGGTAGGCCTCGTAGTAGCGATCGATCATATCGCGCGCCTCGGCCATCGAGATGTGCAGCGACTGCGACAGACCATAGGCCTGCTGACCGTACACGATGCCAAAGTTCACGGCCTTGGCGCGGCTACGCAGGTCGGGTGTCACCTCGGACACCGGCACGCCAAATACGCGCGCGGCCGTCTCGGCATGGAAGTCCTCGCCCTCGTTGAAGGCGCGCACCAGGTGCTCGTCACCCGAAAGATGCGCGAGCAGGCGCAGCTCGATCTGCGAGTAGTCCACCGCCAAAAAGACGCTGCCCTCGCCCGCCGAGAACGCCGTCTTGACGGTACGCCCCAGCTCCGAGCGCGTCGGAATGTTTTGCAGATTGGGGTCGCTCGAAGACAAACGCCCCGTCGCGGTGATGGTCTGGTTGTACGTGGTGTGCACACGCCCGTCACCACGGCGCAGCGGGCCCAGCGTGTCCAGATAGGTCGACTTAATCTTGGACTTCTCACGCCAGTCCAAAATCAGGCGCACGATCTCGTGGTCGCGGGCAAGGTCGCTCAGCACCTTGGCGTTGGTCGAATAGTAGCCGCGCTTGGTCTTTTTGAGGCCCTTGGTCGGAAGTCCCATAACATCAAACAGCACGTGCGAGAGTTGCATGGGGCTGCCGATGTTAAAGGTCTCGTCGCCGGCCAGGTCGCGAATGCTGCGCTCGACATCGGCAATCTGGGTCGCCAGGCCCTCGGACAGACTGTGCAGGCGGTCGGGGTCCACGAGCATGCCCGCGCGCTCCATCTTGGCAAGCACCGGCACGAGCGGCATCTCGATCCCATCGAACACGTTGGCGGCGTTCTCGCGGGCCATGCGGTCACGCAGCGGTGCAACCAGCGCCAGCGTCAAGGCCGCCGTGCGAGCGGCGGGCGCAGGAGCGTCCTCGCCAGCACCCTCTGCGCCGCGCGCCGCAGGCAGCGCCATCTGCAGATACGTATCGGCCAGATACACCTCGTCAAACTCGGAGCGGTCGGAATCCAACAGGTAGGCGGCAACAACGGTATCGAAGATGCGCGTGGAATCGACTGCCAGCGGATCCATGAGCTCGAGCTCAGAAGAATCGATGGGCGAAAGCTCATGCAGAAGCGCCTTCATATCCGGGCTCGCCACACGGCCTTCCATAAACAGACGCGCGAGCACGCCGGCAATCACGCCGTGGGCGAAGTTGAAGCCCTCAACCTCAGCCGCCGCACCACTGTCGCCCTCCTCGAGCGCAAACAGGCCCTTGGACGTCGCCAACCACAGCGTGCGCGTCAGCCCAAAGAGCGCGCCCTCTTCCTTGTCATCGTCCACCACGGCGGCGACCCACTCGCCGGCATCAATCACGCGGGAGACCTCAGCCGCAACGGCACCAAGCGCGCCAGCATCGCCGGCGGCTGCGCGCAAAACGGCGGGAATCTCAAACGTGCTGGCAGCTGCCCCGCCCTCGCCGCCGATCAGCGCCAAGAAACGGTTCTGCATGGCGGTGATACCAAGCGTGCCCAGCGCCGCGGAAACCTCATCGGCGGAAAACGCCGGGAAGGACGTCGCCTCAAAATCGAGCTCAACGGGTGCATCGGTGCGGATGGTCGCCACCTTACGGCTCAGCAGCGCGTCGTCGATGTGTGCGCGCAGGTTTTCTCCCATCTTGCCCTTGACCTCGTCAGCATGCGCGATGACCTCGTCAAGGCTGCCGTACTGCGCGATGAGCGCACTCGCCTTTTTGGGGCCGATGCCCGGTACGCCGGGAATGTTGTCCGACGTATCGCCCTTCAGACCGTAAAAATCGGGCACGAGCGCCGGCGTGATGCCGTGATACAGGTCGTCCACGCTCTCGGGCGTCATGATCGCCACGTCGGACAGGCCCTTGCGAGTCGAGACCACGTTGACGTGCTCGGTCACGAGCTGATACATGTCGCGGTCGCCGGTCACCAGCAGCATGTCGCAGCCGGCCTCCTCGCCCAGGCGCGCCATGGTTCCCAGGATATCGTCGCCTTCCCAGCCCTCGGACTGCAAAATGGGCACGTTGAGCGCGGCGAGCAGCTCCTTGATCATGGGGAACTGCGCGTGCAGGTCGGGGTCCATGGGCGGGCGCTGCGCCTTGTACTGCGGCAGCATCTCCATACGCACGCGCGGCTTGCCCTTGTCAAACGCCACGACAACGCCGTCGGGATTAAAGGCATCGATCATCTTGAGGAACATGTTCAGAAAACCAAAGATCGCGTTGGTGGGGCGACCGTCCGGCGCGTTCATGGTCGGCGGCACGGCGTGGAAGGCGCGATGCATGAGCGAGTTGCCGTCGATGACGGCAAAGGTACGGCGCTTTTCAGACATATTGAATACCTCGCTTTGGGCTGGGCACGGTTTGCTCACACCAGTTTACACGCTCCCCGCCCCGCGGCCACCGCACATCAGGCTTCCCTGCCGCCGCGGGCCCGCGCGTGATACGATGGCTCACGGTACATCAACCAGCACGATCGATCCGAAAGGAGCCTGCGTCATGGAGCGTCCCAGCGCATGGAAAAAGTACACGCCACAGCAGATCGAGGAGCTCGAGGAGCTTTGCCGCGGCTATAAGCAGTTTTTGAGTGAGAACAAGACCGAGCGCCTGTGCGTCAAGGCCGGTATCAAGATGGCCGAGGAGGCGGGCTACGTCAATCTGGAGACCGTGATCGCCGAGGGCCGCGCGCTCAAGGCCGGCGACAAGGTGTACGCCGCCAACCACGGCAAGGACCTCATGCTCGTCAACCTGGGCACCGCCCCGCTCGAGCAGGGCTTTAACATCCTGGGCGCCCACGTGGACTCGCCGCGCCTGGACCTCAAGCAGAACCCCGCCTTCGAGGCCGGCGACATGGCTTATCTCGACACGCACTACTATGGCGGCGTCAAGAGCTACCACTGGGTCGCTTCCCCGCTCGCACTCGTGGGCGTCATCTGCAAAAAGGACGGCACCACCGTCGACATCAACATCGGTGACAAGGCCGACGACCCGGTCTTTACCATCTCCGACCTGCTGATCCACCTCTCGAGCGAGCAGATGGCCAAGCCCGCCAAGGACGCCGTCGACGCCGAGATCCTCGACGTGATCGTGGGCGGCCGCCCCGTCAAGTTTGACGAGGACGACAAGGACGCTCCCAAGGAGCCCGTCAAGCAGATGTTCCTGGATATCCTCAAGGAGCAGTACGACGTCGAGGAGGAGGACTTCCTCTCCGCCGAGATCGAGGTCGTGCCCGCCGGCCCCGCCCGTGACATGGGCCTCGACCGCTCCATGATTCTGGGCTATGGCCACGACGACCGTGTCTGCGCCTATCCGTCCATGCTCGCCCAGATCAACGTCGCCAACGTGGAGCGCACGAGCATCACGCTCATCGTCGACAAGGAGGAGATCGGTTCCGTGGGTGCCACCGGCATGACGAGCCGCTTCTTCGAGAACACCGTCGCCGAGATCATGACGCTCGCCGGCGAGGATAGCCCGCTGGTCCTGCGCCGCGCGCTCGCCCGCAGCCGCATGCTCTCCTCCGACGTGTCCGCCGGCTTCGACCCGGGCTACGCCGGCAAGTTCGAAACCAAGAACGCAGCCTTTATGGGTCGCGGCCTGTGCTTTAACAAGTACACGGGCAGCCGCGGCAAGGGCGGCTCTAACGACGCCGACGCCGAGTATGTGGCCCTCATCCGCGACATCATGGACGAGGCCGGCGTGGACTTCCAGACCTGCGAGCTCGGTCGCGTCAACGCGGGCGGCGGCGGCACCATCGCATACATCATGGCTAAGTACGGCATGAACGTCATCGACTCTGGCGTTGCCGTCCTGTCCATGCACGCCCTGTGGGAGGTCGCTAACAAGGCCGATATCTACGAGGCCTATCGCGGCTACAAGGCCTTCATCGAGCGCGCGTAACCAACCCTTCATCAGTTGCGGTGAAATACAGACTAAACTGGCCCATAAACGGCCAAAACAGACCGTATTCCACCGCAACTTCCTTTTTGGCAGAGGAGAGTCCATGCTGCAGGTCGTCATTTCGCCCGCCAAGCAGATGCGCGCGGCCCAAGATGCTTTTGAAGTCCTGGGCATTCCACCCTTTGCGCGCGAGACGGCTCGCCTCCACCGCGCACTGCTAGATATCGAGCGGAATGAAGGCAGCGACAGCCTGCAGGCGCTATGGAACGTGAGTGACAAACTGCTGGGGCCTTGCCTCAACACCCTGCATGAGTTCGGGCCCATCCTGAAAAACGGCGATCTCGACAATCCCGCACTCGCCTGTCACCTCTCCCCTGCCGTCATGTCCTACCACGGCATTCAATACCAGAGCATGGCGCCCGAGGTGATGGATTCCGCGCAGCTCGCATGGCTGCAAAGCCACCTGTGGATCCTCTCTGGCCTCTACGGGTGCGTTCGCCCCTTTCATGCCGTCGAACCATATCGGCTGGAGATGGGCGCGAAGCTCGCCGTTGACGATGCCCCAGACCTCTACGCGTTTTGGGGCGACAAGCTCGCGCGGGCTATCGCCCCGGCAGGCTCAAACACCACGATCGTCAACCTCGCCAGCGTAGAGTACGCCAAAGCCGTTCTGCCCCATCTCGCGGGCGACGCCACGGTCGTCACGTGCCTCTTTGGCGAAGGCATCCGCAACGGCAAGCCCATCCAGCGCTCGACCGCCAGCAAAAAGGCACGTGGTTCCATGGTGCGCTGGATGGCAGAAAACAAGCTCGAGGATGCAAGCGAACTTACCGCATTCAACATCGGCTATCGGCACATCCCCGAGCTTTCAGACAAAAACACCCTGGTTTTCATGAACGCGCAGGCACAATAGGCCCGCCGTTTCCAAACACCCCGTTACTCCGCCAAGCCATCGGCCTTTGCAATCTCGCTCGTCGAGCCATCTTGATAGGTAATCTTAACGTGCTCTACCTCGGACACCGCAACACCCGATGGGGGCTCCAAGCGCCATTCCGTCAGCGCGATATCCATAGTCGTAGGCACGTCGCCCTGATTCTTGAGCTTCACCGTCAGCGTTTTGAGCGCCGCATCATACGTCACGCGTTCGATTTCCTCACCAGGAATAGACCCACCGCTCAGCTGAAGCTGGACAAATCCATCGCGCGAATACCAATAGTCGCCCGGCGCGGCAACGGTATTGCCGCCCGTAACCTTCACTGTCATGATCGGCAGGGCATCGTCGGCCTCGAACTCCCATGCAGCGCCGCCGTGACCGCCAAACGTCCAGATACAAAAGGCAATCACCAGCACGGCAAGCACCGCAAAACCAATCGCGACAAGGCCATGGTGCGCACGGCTTTCCTCGGCCGATACATCCCATTGCGTCTCTCGATATAGATGCTTGTCTTCCATGTTCGCCTCCCCACAGGCACGCTCGTTAGGCCAATCGTACCCATTCGAGCTATACTTGAGCCCATTACATAAACGGGGAGCTTGCAGGACAAGACGGCAGGCTGAGACTGGGCGCGCCCGCCCTGACCCGCAAACCTGATATGGGTAATGCCAACGAAGGGAGCCGTGCCAATGAGCACACAGACCGAGCCCAAGCTCGTCACGCAAATCGACTTCGCCCGCGCCGGGCAGATCACGCCGCAGATGAAGGAAGTCGCCGAGCGCGAGCATCGCGACCCCGAGTACATCCGCGAGCGCGTGGCCGACGGCCGCATCGCCATTCCCGCCAACATCGTGCATATCAAAAAGGGCATGCGCGCCTTTGGTGTCGGCGAGGGCCTGTCCACCAAGGTCAACGTCAACCTGGGCATCTCGGGCGACAAGGCCGATGCCGCCGAGGAATGGAAGAAGGTCAAGATCGCCGAGGACTTTGGCGCCGACGCCATCATGGACCTTTCCAACTCGGGCAAAACGCGCCAGTTCCGCCAGCAGCTCATCGACGAGACGCCGCTCATGGTGGGCACCGTCCCCATGTACGACGCCATCGGCTACATGGAAAAGCCGCTGGTCAAGCTGACCAAGGACGACCTGTTCGAGGTCGTGCGCGCGCACGCCGAGGATGGCGTGGACTTTATGACCATCCACTGCGGCATCAACAAGTCGGTCACCAAGACCTTTAAGGAGACCGGCCGCCTCATGAACATCGTCAGTCGCGGCGGCTCGCTGCTGTTTGGCTGGATGGAGGTCACCGGCAACGAAAACCCCTTCTACGAGTACTTTGACGAGCTGCTCGAGATTTGCCACGAGTACGACGTGACGATTTCGCTCGGCGACTCCTGCCGCCCGGGCTGCCTCTACGACTCCAACGATGCCACCGAGACCGCTGAGATGATCGAGCTGGGCAAGCTGTGCAAGCGCGCTTGGGCCGCCGGCGTCCAGGTCATGGTCGAGGGCCCGGGTCACATGGCGCTCGACGAGATCGCCGCCAACATGAAACTGCAGAAGCGCCTGTGCCACAATGCCCCGTTCTATGTGCTCGGGCCGCTGGTGACCGATATCGGCGTGGGTTACGACCACATCACCGCTGCCATCGGCGGCGCCATCTCCGCCAGCTCCGGTGCCGACTTCCTGTGCTACGTGACGCCGGCCGAGCACCTGTGCCTGCCCAACGCCCAGGACGTGCTCGATGGCCTCATGGCCACTAAGATTGCCGCGCACGCCGCCGATATCGCCAAGAAGGTGCCGCACGCCCGCGACATGGACGACAAGATGGGCCAGGCACGCCGCAAGCTCGACTGGGATGCCATGTGGAAGTGTGCTCTCGACCCGGTCACCGGCAAGAAACGCTATGAAGAATCCCCCGCCGCCACCGAGGGCACCTGCACCATGTGCGGCAAGATGTGCGCCGTCCGCACCGTTAACAAGGTGTTCGAAGGCACGACGATCGACCTCGGCATGGAGGACTAACTCGTCACCGGAGCCGCAATCGGTAACATGGTGTTCGTCAATTGTTGACGTGTGAACATTTGCTTACATTTGCGTAAAGATTGCATCGCCCGCCCGGGTTCGACATAGAAGTCGGCCCGGGCATCTTTATAATGCTGGCTTAAAGACCCATTTGATTCCGACCGAACAAGGGAGCAAACATGGATCGCAGTAAGGTACCTGCCGTCCTGTCCATCGCAGGATCCGATTCCAGCGGTGGCGCCGGCATTCAGGCCGACATCAAGACCATCACGGCGCACCGCCTGTATGCCGAGACGGCCATCACCGCCATCACCGCACAAAACACGCTCGGTGTCACCGCCGTGCAGAATATCTCCCCTGATATCGTCGCTGCGCAGATCGACGCCGTATTTGACGATATCCGCCCCAGCGCCGTCAAGATCGGCATGGTTTCCTCTGCCGAGATTATCGAGGTTATCGCCGACCGCCTGAGCGCCTGGAACGCGACAAACGTGGTCGTCGACCCCGTCATGGTAGCCACCTCGGGCGCACGGCTGATTGCCGAAGATGCCGCCGAGGCGCTCACCCGCCGCCTGTTCCCACTAGCAACCGTCATCACGCCCAATATTCCCGAGGCCATGGCCCTGCTTGACTACGAGGTCGACTCCGAGCGCACACAGCAAAATGCTGCCATGCTCCTCACCCGCCGCTTTGGTTGCGCATCCCTCGTTAAGGGTGGGCATCTTGTCAACGAGGCCAACGATGTATTGGCCGAACCCGCGCCACTCGATGACGAGGGCAACCATCTGGGCGATCCGCTCACCACGTGGTTCCGCCACAAGCGCATCGAGACCGACAACACACACGGCACCGGCTGCACGCTTTCGTCCGCCATCGCCTGCGCGCTGGCCCAGGGCATGGAACTTGCCGACGCCATCAACGCCGGCAAGGCCTACCTAACCGGCGCTCTCGCCGCCGGCTTTGACATGGGCAAAGGCTCTGGCCCCGTCAACCACATGTGGCAGTACTAAATAGCCAGCAACCTGCCAAAAAGGGACAGGCCACTTTGCACCAAAAACCGTCGCAACATTCGATGAAAATCGCGCAAACGCGAAAAATCATCGAATGTTGCGACGGTTTGATTTTAGATAGCGGTCGAGCAAAGGACCGGGGCGCCTATTCGTCGGCGAGCTGGATGCCGAGCAGGCCCGAGAGTGCCAACGCCTGCTCGGCATTAACCGTCAGGCCACGCAGCTCATGGTAGTCGCCCGAGATGACAGGGGCCGCGAACGCGCATCGCGATACATCCACGCCGGAAAGCGGCGTCTTGAACACATCGATTCGCGTCAGGTCGCAGCCGTCCAAGCGCAATTGCCCCAGCTTTGCCCCCTGGAGTGCGGCCTCGGTCAAACGCGTGTCACGCGCAGCCATGGGGCCAATGCTTCCCTCCGAAAGGTTCGCATAGCTCAAATCGCACAATGTAAACGACACACTCGACAGACGCGCCCTGAGCAAGTTGAGTCCCGGTGCCGAGCAATCGACGAAATCGCAGCGATTGAGCCAACAGCCTTCCATATTACAGCGAATAAAACGGCAGCCGCGAAACACCACGTCGCGAAACGTCGAGCCGCTCCAGTCAACACCATCGAACTCGCAAGACCGGAACACGACGCCATCGAAGGTCGCGCCGTTCGCAACGTCATAGGCAAGATCCAAATCTTCGAAAGCGGTATTGGAGACGAGCTCATCGCCCTCGGCAAAGAGGTCGATGAGCTCGTCCATGCCCATATGGGAGCCAAGCCGTTCGTTTACCCGGGCAAAGCCACCACAAAGGCGTCTGTCCCCTTTGTGGTGGCTTGAGGCTGCGCTACTCACCGAGCATCTCTTGGAGCTTGGCTGCCACGGCATGTCCCAAGCTCTCGTGGCTTTCGGGCATCATATGCAGGTAGTCGATATCGCCCGGCTCGGCAAACTCGGCGGCATTCAAAAAGTCGCAGCCAAACTGCTCGGCCACGTGCGCGTAGTACTCGCCAAAATGCTCCGAGGCCTCGACGGAATGCTCGTCAAAGTCGGTCATATACACATCGGTGATCTGCGGCTTGATCTTGATAGGAGCCATCAGCAGGATGCGCGGGCAAGGCGCAGCGTCGGTCCACGGAAACGCGCGGACGGCGCGAATCAGCGCCATGGCGCCACGGGCGATATCGGAAGCTGTCACGTTAAAGACCGTCTTACAGTCGTTGGTGCCCAGCATGATCACAATGGCGTCCAGCGGCTTATGGGCCTCGAGCAGCATCGGAAGCGCGCGAATGCCGTTGAGGTTAGTGTCCAGATGGCACATGTCGTCGCGTACCGTCGTGCGGCCGTTGAGGCCTTCTTCAATTACATGCCAGCCCTCGCCTAAGTCACGTTGGACCACGCCACACCAGCGCACATCCTGCGCATAGCGCACCGCAGTGCCATCGCGCATACCAGCCGGATCATAGCCATAGGTGTTGCTGTCACCAAAGCACAGAACGTTTTTCATCTTGAGCTCCCCATTCAGTAAAAAGCCGACGGGGCAATCCCTCCCGTCGGCTTGGCATATCACATCACGCGCGCCGCTTACAGGTACTTGCGCCAGTCGTCCTCATCCTCATCATCCTCGGCGGCAGCCTGGGCCTGCTCGGCGGCACGAGCGGCTGCGGCGCGGGCGGCAACCTGGGCATAGGACTCCTCGTTGCGCTCGGGAAACTTTGCCAGCACGTGCTCGAACTTGGCAAAATCCGCATCCCAGCGCGTAGAAGGCACGGCAAAGAAGACTTGCTTGACCTTGAAGTCGCCCGACGCGAGCTCCTTACGGAAGAGCTCGGCCACGGCCTCGGCATCAAAGCCGTTATTGTCGCAGCCCCAAGCACCCAGCACGAGCTTCTCGCGACCCAGCTCATCGCAGATGGCAAGGACAAAGCGGATACGGTCGCGCAGGGCATCCAACAGGGCGTCTTCGCTCACGCGGTACTCCTGGCGGGCACGCTTGACGTTGGGTGCGGCGGCAACGATCACATCGGCGTATGCGTGCACGTGGCTGCGGTCGAAGCGCACCGCAGGCACCACCAAGGCGCGGTTACGATAGAGCTCGCAGTTGATGTTGCGGCGACGGTTCTCGCCGTACCACTTGCGCTGCTTGTCGAGCACGTTGTACAGGTACGAATCGGCGCAGAGCGTAGCCTCCTGGCCCAGGTAGCCCTGGATATAACCGCCGCCCGGATTGGTAAACGAGGCAAAGGCAAGCACGGCCATATCGCAGAACTGCGCATAGCCGCGACCGTTATCGAGGATGGCCTGCGTGGCGGAGGCATCAAGCACGGTGACCTCGGGCAGGACCGGAGCAGCCTCCTCCGCGGACGCGGGCTCAGCCTCGTCGGCCGACTCAGTGGACT